>RFHU01000505.1 GCA_003695705.1 Planctomycetota bacterium | reverse complement strand
GCTCGTGCCTGCCGCGGACGGAGCCGTGGGGTGGGGCGCGAGGCCCTGGTAGGCTGTCGGTCGTGGCGGAGCGGAGCTTCCTGGTCTTGTGCGGCTCTTGGCTGGGCTTCGCCCTGCTCGCGGCCGCGGCGAGCGCGCAGCTCGCGCGAACCGAGGCCGCGCGGTGGCTCGGGGAGTTGCCCTTCGTTCTCGGCGCCGCGCTCGTGGTCCTCACCGGGCTTGCCTTCCTCGTCCTTCGCTGGGCGCAGGTCCGCTGGCCTCTGGGGACCGGGGCGGGGCTCCTGCAGGTTCCGCCCTGGGCGCCCTGGGCGAGCGCCCTGGGCGCAGGCGCGGGGATCGGGGGCTACGCGGGGCTGACGCACGGGCTGAGCAGCCCCGTCCACTGGGGACCCTTCCTGGCCTACTTCGTGTTCGTCCCGGCCTTTGTGCTCTCCCTCGCCGTGTGCGAGCGGCGCCTGCTCTGGGGGTTCGGGCAACTCGGTGCCTTCGTCCTGGCCCTGGAAGCGGGCGCGCAGCTCGGCCTTCGTCGAGGCCGGTGGTGGGGCGACGTCACCGGCCTGGACGCGGCGGTCCTCCTCGTCGGGGCCGGGGCGCTGCTCGTCGCCGCTGCGTTCCGGCGCTGGATGCCTCGGCCCGTGCGCGGCGGAGGGCGCGCGCCCGGGTCGGCGACGTCCCCTCCCGGCGCCGCCGGGGCGGCGAAGGGCGACGGTGGCTGAGCCGGTCGAAGGGTTGGCGGACGACGCCAGCGCAGGCGCGGGCGACGGCGGCCGAGACGCTGCGCGAGCGAGCGGGGCGCCCTACGCGGGCGGAGGCGGCCCGCGCTGGCCTCGGCCGCGCTGGGTGCTCGCCTGGGGGGCGCTCTGGCTGGGGACCTTCGGGGTCTGGCAGCTCCTCCTCGTCCCCGCGGGCTTCGGTCACTACGGTCGTTCCTGGGGCGGGGGGCTCTTCTTCGGCCTCGCCACCCTGCTGGGTCTTCTCCTCCACCGCCAGGAATTGCCCTCGGCGCTGCGCTGGCCGGGACGGGGTCCGCCCTTGGCCGTCGCCGCCGCCGCTGCGCTGACCTGGGGCGCCGCGCGCTGGGTTGCTGTCCGCTGGCCCGTGACCCCCGAGGCCCTGGCGCCTTACCGTGCCCTGCGCGTGGGGCTCGTCCTCCTCGACGGCCGCTACTTCCTCGCCAAGCTGCCCGAACTCTGTTTCCAGCAGGCCTTGATCTACGTGCTGGTGCGCCGCCTCGCTGGCCACGGCTTTCGGGGCCTGCGCCTCGTGGGGGCCTTCGCGCTGGTCTTCGGCGGCGTGCACCTGCCGATCCTCTGGAACAAGGGCTGGGCGGGCGCGCCCTTCCTCGGCGCCGCGCTCGGCGCCTCGCTCGTCTTTCCGCCCCTCATTGCTCGCTTTCGCGGCGGGGTGGCCTACTCCTTTTGTGTGCACCTCCTGGCCTACGTGCTCGCGGGCACGCTCCTGCGCGTTCGCGGTCTCTGAGCGCGGCCCGCGCCGGTCGTCCCGGAGGCGACGCCCGGTGCGTCTCGGGCGCGGGTCGGCGGCGGAAGCCTGGCGGAAACGGGCGGCGGTCCTCGACGCGACGTCGGGACTTGGGCACGTCCTCCGCGCGGGTCCTTCCTTGCGCGGGGGCGAGGCATGACCCGCTTCGCCGCTTGCGTCTGTTCCTTCGCTCTTCTCCCCGCCCTCGCCGCCGCCCAGTCCGGGGACTTCGCGGGGCGCTTCGTCTTGGCCGGCGCCACCGACGCCGGCGCGTCGCTGCGCGTTCGCCTCGAGGTTCGCCGCGACCGGGCGGGGGGCTTCCTGCTGCTCCGCGGTGCGCGCAGGGCGGGCGCGGGCGAGGAGCTGCGCTGGCGTTCGGCGGCGGCGCGCCTCGAGCACGGACGCCTTCTGGTCCGCTACGCTCCGGTGCGTCCCGGGGTACCCTCCGCGGACGCGCGCGGAGGCCTCGTCGGCGGCCTTGCGGGGAGGGGCGGCGGCGCCACCTCCGCTTCGCGGGCGCCCGCGGGGACCCGGCCCGGGGGGCCGGCGACCTTGGCCGCGGTCTACCGCTTCGAGGAGGGCGGCGGCCTGCGCGAGACCGTGCTCAACCTGGGCGCCGAGCCCTGGCGCTGGTCCACCGCGCGGGGGGCGCGCGTGGGCCGCGCCCGCCCCGCCGCAGCCGCCCACCGCGATCCGCACGCCGAGCACCGTCGCCTCCTCGCCGACCTCCTCGAGAGCGTCTCCCTCGAGGGAAGCTTGCTTCTCGGCCCCCTGGGAGGCGAGGCCGGCCTCGGGGTGGAGGGGGGGGTGCGCCTCGACGTGGGGCGGGTGCTGCGGGCGCTGCCTCGCTTCGAAGGGCGCCGGCGCGACGCGTGGACCTTCCTCGGGCACACCGCCCTCTTGCACCTCGGGGTGGGCTTCGCCTTCTGGGCGGGGGACGCCGCGGGCCTCGACCGCACCTGGAGCGACTTCGTCGGCCGCAACGGCGGACCGCACCTCGACTTCGCCGGCGGGCGCTTCTCGTGGAAGGACGGGAACTTCGGCGACTGGGTGGGCAACGGCATGGGGCACCCCCTGGTCTTCGCGGCCGCTTCGCACTACTACCGTGCCCTGGGCTACGGAGACCGGGCGGCCTGGCTGGGCGGCCTGGTCGCGAGCAGCCTGCTCGAGTTCTTCTGGGAGCACTACGAGAAGACGCCGGGGGCCTCGGGGCACGACTTCTGGCTCATGAACCTGCTGGGGCTGACCTTGGGCGCTCTGAGCGCCGAGACCCTCGGCCAAGGTCGTTCGGTGGGCCTCGCCGTGCACCTCGGCGGCGGGCGCCGCTACCGGCTCCACTCGACCCTCATGGAGGCCTACTACGAGGACGCCCGCGCCGGCGTGCGGCACTCCCTCCTCTGGTCGCCCAACTACAGCCTGCGGCGAGACCCGCGCCCGCGCGCCGAGCGGCCCTTCATGCCCTACGACGTGGGCTACCGATTCACCAAGCTGCGCGAGGGGGTCAGCGTGGGCGTGGCCCTCGACTTGAACGGCGAGGCCCGCACGGGACGCGACTTCTTCCGCCGGCCGGTGCACGGCGTGCGGGTGGAGGTGGGGCTGAGCTTCGACCTCGGGCGGCTGGCTCGGGCCCTCAGGGGGCGCTGAGCGCCGCGCGCACGCGGGCGGCCAAGGCGCTCAGCCGCTGGCGCGGGCGGTCGTTGCCCACCGCGAGTTCGACGGCTCGCCGCTGGCCGACCAAGACCACCAGGCGCCGGGCGCGGGTCATGGCGGTGTAGAGCAGGTTGCGCTCGAGCATGACGAAGTGTTCGGTGAGCACGGGAACGACCACCGCCGGGTACTCCGAGCCCTGGGCCTTGTGCACGGTCGCGCAGTAGGCGAGGGCGAGGCGGCTCCGCTCCGAGCGCGCGTAGGAGACCTCGCGGCCTTCGAAGTCCACCACGACGAGGCCGCCGGGCTCGGTGTGGACGACGCGGCCGACGTCGCCGTTGAAGACTTCGTTCTCGTAGTCGTTGCGGAGTTGCATGACCTTGTCGCCCACGTCGAGGCGGGCCCGGCCTTCGCTCGCTTCCTCGCGCGGGTCGGGCGGGTTGAGGGCGCGCTTGAGGGCCGCGTTCAGGCCCTCGGTGCCGCACACCCCTTTGTGCATGGGGGCGAGGACCTGCACGTCGAGGAAGGGATCCAGCCCGTAGCGGGCGGGGATCCGCTCCTTGACCAGGCGCACGATGACCTCTTGCGCGGCCTGGGGGTCCTCGCGGGGGACGAAGAAGAAGTCGCTGGCGACGCCGGGCTCGGGGGCGGAGAGGTCCGGCACGCGACCCCGGTTGATTTCGTGGGCGCTGAGGACGATCCGCGAGCTGGCGGCCTGGCGAAAGACCTCCCGCAGTTCCACCACCCGCGCGGCGCCGCTGGCCATGAGGTCGGCCAGCACGTTCCCCGGGCCCACCGAGGGGAGCTGGTCCCGGTCGCCGATCAAGACGAGGCTCGCGCCGGGGGGCAGCGCACGGACGACGGCGTGGTAGAGGCGCACGTCGAGCATGGAGGCCTCGTCGACCACCAAGAGGTCGACGTCGAGGGGGGCGCTCGCGTCGCGGGCGAAGCCTCCGCCGTGGGGATCCCATTCGAGGAGGCGGTGGACGGTGGAGGCCTCGGCGCCGGTTGCCTCTTCGAGGCGCTTGGCCGCGCGGCCGGTGGGCGCGGCCAAGGCGAAGGAGGCGCCGTGGCGCCGCAGGAGGGCCACCAGGGAGCGGACGACGGTGGTCTTGCCAACGCCGGGGCCGCCGGTGACCACCGCCAGCGGCGCGGAGAGGGCCGCTCGCAGGGCCTCGCGCTGCCCCGGGCTGAGGGCGAGGCCCTCGCGCTCGGCCAGCCAGGCGAGCTCGGCCTCCACGTCGAGGGCGGGGAGGCGGCGCAGGCCGGGCGCGCGCGCGAGCGCAGCGGTGAGGCGCGCCGCCCCACGCTCGGCGCGCAGGACCCCGGGCAGGTAGACGAGCGGCTCGCCCTCGGGAGCGTCGAGCTCGAGGTGGCCGGCCGCGCGGGCCTCGTGGAGGGCCTCCTCGAGGGCTCCCGGCCCCTCGGCGTGGAGGGCCGCGGCGGCTTGTTCGAGGAGTTGCTCGGCGGGTACGGCGGTGCTCCCTTGGGCGAGGGCTTGGTGGGCGACGTGGAGCAGTCCGGCGCGCAGGCGGCGGGGGTCGTCGGGGGCGAAGCCCAGGGCGCGGGCGAGGCGGTCGGCGGTGAGGAAGCCGGCGCCTTCGATCTCGCGGGCGAGGACGTAGGGGTCTTCGTCGAGGACACGCACCGCGTCGGCGCCGAAGCGCTGGTAGACCTTGTCGGCCAGGGCGGGGCCCAGGCCGTGCCCGCGCAGGTAGAGCATGACCTCGCGGGTGGCGCGCTGGGCCTCCCAGCTCTCGGCAATGGCGCGCAGCTTCTTCTTCCCGATGCCCTGCACCTCGAGGAGGCGTTCGGGGTGCTGCGAGAGCACGGCGAGGGTCTCGTCGCCAAAGGCGTTTACGATGCGCTCGGCGAGGGCAGGACCCACTCCCTCCACCGCGCCCGAGGCGAGGAAGCGTGCCACCGCGTCGGCGCTGGTCGGGGCCTTGACCCGGGCGCTGCGGGCCTTGAACTGGCGCCCGTGGCGTGGGTCGTGGACCCACTCGCCTTCGGCCTCGAGGGTCTCGCCTTCTTGGACGGGGGGGAGCGGCCCCGTCACCGTGGCCTCGCCGGCCTCGGTGTCGAGGCGCACCACCGAGAAGCCGCCGTCGGGGCTGCGGTAGACTTCGCGGGCCACGGTCCCCGCGAGGGTCCCCTCGTCGGGACCCGAGGGAGGGTCGAAGAGCGAGGTCACGCCTTGCCTGCGCGCGTCCGCGCACGCACCGCCTTCCTCCCCTCGGCATGGGCTGCGCCAGCGGATGCCGCGCCGGCCACGACCTCCTTGGAGGCGGGCTTCGTGGAGGAAGTCTTCTTGGGCTTCTTGGAGGCAGACTTGGTGGAGGAAGCCTTCTTGGGCTTCTTGGAGGCGGACTTGGTGGAGGAAGCCTTCTTGGGCTTCTTGGAGGCGGACTTGGTGGAGGAAGCCTTCTTGGGCTTCTGGGAGGCGGACTTCGTGGAGGAAGCCTTCTTGGGCTTCTGGGAGGCGGACTTCGTGGAGGCGGCCTTCTTGGGCTTCGGGGAGGCTTCGCTCGTCCGGGTCGGCGGCGGGGCCGACGGGGGCACCGGGCGACCGGCGAGGAGGGGGGCGAGGTAGCGTCCGGTGTGGCTGTGCGGACACGCCGCGACGGCTTCGGGGGGGCCCGCGGCAATGAGTTCGCCGCCGCCGTCGCCGCCCTCGGGTCCGAGGTCGATCACCCAGTCGGCGGTCTTGACGATGTCGAGGTTGTGCTCGATCACGACCACCGTGTTGCCCGCGTCGACGAGGCGGTCGAGGACGGCGAGCAGCTTGCGAATGTCGTCGAAGTGCAGGCCGGTGGACGGCTCGTCGAGGACGTAGAAGGTGCGGCCCGTGTCCCGCTTGCTGAGCTCGCGCGCGAGCTTGACGCGCTGCGCCTCGCCGCCCGAGAGGGTGGGCGAGGGCTGTCCGAGGGCAACGTAGCCGAGCCCTACGTCGAGGAGGGTTTGGAGGTGGCGGTGGATGCGCGGGTGGTTTCGGAACAGCTCGGCGGCCTCGGCGACGGTCAGGTCGAGGACGTCGGCAACGGTGTGGCCCTTGTAGCGGACGCGCAGGGTGGCCTCGTTGAAGCGCCGACCCTGGCACTCGGCGCAGGTCACGAAGACGTCGGCGAGGAAGTGCATTTCGATCTGCTTCACGCCCGAGCCTTCGCAGGCCTCGCAGCGTCCGCCCTTGACGTTGAAGGAGAAGCGACCGGGCTTGAAGCCGAAGGCCTGCGCCTCGGGCAGGCGCGCGAAGAAGTCGCGGATCAGGTCGAAGACCTTCACGTAGGTGGCGGGGTTCGAGCGCGGGGTGCGGCCAATGGGCTGCTGGTCGATGGCAATGACCTTGTCTACGCCCGCGGTCCCCTCGATCGCCTCGTGTTCGCCCACGTGCACCGGAGCGTCGGTGGACGCACGCTTGAGGCCCGGGAGGAGGATCTGGTTGACCAGGGTGGACTTGCCGGCCCCCGAGACGCCCGTCACGCACACGAAGGTGCCGAGGGGGAAGGAGACGTCGATCCCCTTGAGGTTGTTGGCGCGCGCGCCGCGGACCACGAGGGCGCGCTCGAGGTTCGCCGGGCGCCGGCGGGCGGGCAGGGGAATTTCCAGCTCGCCCGAGAGGTAGCGGCCGGTCAGCGAGCGAGGGTCGCCAGCGATCTGCGCCGGGGTGCCGGCGGCGGTGACCTGGCCGCCGGCGCGGCCGGCGCCCGGGCCGAAGTCCACGATCCAGTCGGCGCGCTCGATGGTCTCCCGGTCGTGCTCGACGACGAGGATGGTGTTCCCTTTGTCGCGCAGGTGCTCGAGGGTGGAGATCAGCTTGCTCGCGTCGCGGGGGTGGAGGCCTATGGACGGTTCGTCGAGGACGTAGATCACCCCGGAGAGTTCGGAGCCGATCTGGGAGGCGAGCTGGATTCGCTGCCCTTCGCCTCCCGAGAGCGAGGGGCCGAGGCGGGAGAGGGAGAGGTAGTCGAGTCCGACGTCTTCGAGGAAGCGGAGGCGGGTGCGGATTTCCTTGAGGAGTTCGCCGGCAATTTCCAGCTCGCGGGGAGGGAGCCCCTCGCGGAGCGAGTCCACCCAGCGCGCGGTTTCGGCCACCGAGACCTCGCACACCTCGTGGATCCCGCGCCCGGCGACGCGGACGGCGCGGCTCTCAGGACGCAGGCGCGCCCCGCCGCAGCTCGAGCAGGGGCGGTAGCTCTGGAAGCGGGCGTAGGCGTCGCGGCTGCGCTCCGAGGAAGTGTTCAGCATGCGCCGGCGGAGGCTGGGCAAGACCCCCTCCCAGCGGGTCGGGTAGACCCGGCCCCTGCGCCAGCGCACGCGCACCTTCTCCTTGCCGCTGCCCGAGAGGAGGATCTTCTGGTGCCGAGGGCTGAGTTCTTTCCAGGGGCGGTCGAGGTCGATCCCGTAGTGCTCGGCCACGGCGCGGAGCAGGCGCGCGTGCCAGCTGCGGCCTTCGAGGGCGGCCTTCCCGTAGCCCGGCACCGCCAGGCAGCCTTCGAGCACGCTCTTGCTGGGGTCGGGGACCACCCGGCGGGGGTCCATTTCCATGCCGTGGCCGAGGCCGTTGCAAGCCTCGCAGAGACCCTGCGGAGAGTTGAAGGAGAAGGATTGGGGGCTGAGGTCGGGGAAGGAGAGCCCGCAGTCCTCGCAGGCCAGGCGCTCGGAGTGGATGCGTTCGGCGCCTTGGTCGGGGAGGTAGGCGACCAGGCGCCCCGCGCCGAGCCGCAGGGCGGTTTCCACCGAGTCGGTGATGCGCGGGCGCTGGTCGGGGCGGACGACGAGGCGGTCCACCACCGCCTCCAGGGTATGCTTCTTGCGCTTGTCGAGCGCGCGCAGGCCTTCGAGGGGGACGATCTCCCCGTCGAGGCGCACGCGCACCAGGCCTTCGCCGCGGAGGGCCGCGAGCTCTTCGCGGTGCTCGCCCTTGCGGTTCTCGATCCGCGGGGCGAGGAGGATGAGGCGCGTCCCGTCCGGGAGCGCACAGATCCGCTCCACGATGGCCTGGGCGCTCTGGGCCTCGACGACCTGGTCGCAGCGCGTGCAGTGCTGCGTACCCAGCCGCGCGTAGAGAACGCGCAGGTAGTCGTGGATCTCGGTGATGGTCCCCACCGTGGAGCGGGGGTTCACCGACGCGGCCTTCTGTTCTACGGCAATGCTCGGAGAGAGGCCCTGGATCTTGTCGCACTTGGGCTTGCCCTTCTGGCCCAGGAACTGGCGCGCGTACGCGCTCAGGCTCTGGACGAAGCGACGGCGGCCTTCGGTGTAGATGGTGTCGATGGCGAGCGAGGACTTGCCCGATCCCGAGGGGCCGGTGAGCACGACGAGCTTCTTCTTGGGGATCGCGACGTCGATCCCCTGAAGGTTGTGCTCGCGGGCGCCGTGGACCTGGATCTCTTGGGGTTCCAAGGGGTCACCTGCACTGGGTTCGGGACGGAGCGCACGATAGCACCCGGCGTCGGGCCGGCGCCGGCCCGACGGTGCGCCCTCCGCGTGGGAGTTCGAGGATACGAAGGTTAGGGCTTTCTTGGGGCCCTGCGGCGGAGGGCGCGGGCCAGTTTGGCGAAGGGCTTGGCGCCGGCGAGGAGGCGGCGCGCGATGGCGATGCTGCGCCAGGGGAGGCGGGCGAACAGGCCTTGGGTCTTGGCGGCGCCCTCGAGGATGCGTCGCGCTCCGGCTCGGTCGCCCACGGCGAGGCGGCAGCGCACGCGGAGGAAGAGAGCGTCGAATTCGACTCCGACCTCGTCGGGCACCGTTGGCAGCACGCGGAGCCGGGCTTCGGCTTCGGCGGCCTTCCCCTCGGCGAGAAGGAGTTCGGCGGTCAAGAGCTCGGCCTTGCGCCGGACCGTGTGCTGGAGGGGGGGGTGGAGCCGAGCCAGGGCTTCCCTCGCGCGCTCGAAGTCGCCCCCGCAGGCCCAGAGGGCGACGGCGTCGACGGCGAGTTCGTCGTACTCGGACATGTCGCCCAGGCAGGACTTGCGGCGCAGGCGCAGGCTCTCCGCCGTCGCGTGGGCGCAGAGCCGGTAGGCGGTGACCGGCAGCGAGCCGCCGCGAGCGAGGGCGGCCGCGAGGTTGCGTCGCGCCGCGACGACGAGCTGCAGAGCGGCCGCGTCGAGCAGGTCGACTTCGTGTTGGCTTACGGCGTCGAGGGGCGGCGCGCGGAAGTGCTCCGTCAGGCGCAGGCGTTCCTCGGGCAGCAAGCGCGGGCGCCTCAGCAAGATCCGGAGCCCCTGGAGCAAGGCCGCCCAGCGAGGCGGCAGGTCGCCCGACTCTTGGGCCAGCAGGCGGTCGAAGCGGGGGGGGAGCGTTGGCGAGCGGGGTGCTTCCAGGTGGGCGAGCAGGGCCGCGCACAGCTCGGCGCGGCGCCCGTCCGGGTCGAGGCGTTCGACCAAGCGGTGGAGTTCGGCGCGTCGGTCGCGGTGCTCTTCGAGTTGCTTGGCGGGGCAGGAGAGCAGGGCGGTGCACAGGGTGTCGAGGAGCCGCGCGCGGAAGGCGTCGGCGGCGGGGCCGTCCCACCCGCGCAGGCTGGCGAGGCCGAGGCGTGCGAGGTCGACGGCTTCGTCGCCGACCTCGTCCCAGGGGACGGCGAGGCCGAAGCGACTGCGGACGGCGTCCGCCAGCGCAGCGCGCCGCTTCTCGAGGGCTTCCGCTGCTTGGGGGGCGCGGGGGGGGGAAGCGGGTGCAGAAGCCGTC
>RFHU01000504.1 GCA_003695705.1 Planctomycetota bacterium | reverse complement strand
GGGGGGGGGGCGGCGGGTTCCGCCGCCCGCTTTGGTTTCGGCCCGGCCTGGCGGTGGGCCGCGCGCGGCGGGGCGTTCGCCGAACCGGAGCGAAGGGTCGGCGCACCTCGTCGGCCCCGGCCGCGGGGAGCGGCTTGCGGGGCGTCGGCGGCGAGGCCCGAACCGTGCTGCAGGACCGGGTCGGAAGCGCGGGGCCGGTGCCGTGCCGACCGGGCCTGCGGGACCGCGGCCGGTCGCGCGGTCAGGCGCGCGTGGCGATGGCGGCCACCTGCAGGCCCGTGGCGCCGGGGACCTCGATGGCGGCGCCGGTGATCTGGCTGCAGTGGTCGGTCAGGAGATGGCAGACGACGTCGGCCACGTCGCGAGGGATCAGGCGGCTCCCGAGGACGGGGCGGGTCTCCTCGAGCTCGATGACTTCGTCCTCGTCGGTGGTCACCGATCCGGGGCACACCGCGTTCACGTTGATCCCCTCGGGGTGCAATTCGCGGGCGAGGGCCTTGGTGAACCCGATCAAGCCGGCCTTGGCCATGCTGTAGAGGGCGAGGTTGGCCGAGGGGACCAAACCGAAGAGCGAGGCGACGTTCACGACGCGTCCGCTCTCCGCCTGCTTGAGGTGGGGAAGCACCGCACGAGTGAAGAGGAACGCGCCCTTGAGGTTGGACGCGATGCTTGCCTCGAAGTCTTCCAGGGTGGCGTCTTCGAGCGGACCTTCCACGTAGTTGCCTGCGTTGTTGACGAGGAAGTCGATTCGGCCGAAGAACTTCAGCGTGGCCTGGATCACGCGCTCGACGTCCTCCAGCTTGCTGACGTCGCAGTGCACCGCCATCGAGCGTCCGCCTTGCTCTTGGATGACCGCCGCGGTGTGATCGATTTCCTTTTGGGTGCGCGCGCACACCACGACCTGGCAGCCGAGCTCGTTGAGCCGGTAGGCGATGGCCCGCCCGATGTGACGGCCCCCGCCCGTGACGATGGCGACTTTGTCCTTGAGCTCCATGACGCCCTCTCGTGCCGGGGACGTTGTATCACGAGCCCAGAGAGGGTGGCACGCGCCGCGGGGAGGGTCCAGAATCGGCGAGGGAGGTGGATCCGTGCCGAAGGCCTTCTTCGAGCTCGAGCGCATCGACGGCGACGCCCTGCGGCGGGTCGGAGGGCTGTTGCGGGCTGCAGGGTACACGGAGGAAGGAGTCCGTGACCGGCTCGGCCTCGACGACATCGGCCAGATTCGGCTGGAGGCCTATCCGCACTACGTGGGGCACCGCCTGCGCCGACGGGATCCCCTGGATCTCGCCATTCTGCTCTTCCTCCTCCAGGGCGTGGTCGCTGTCGAGGAACTCGACGCCTTGCTCGACGCGGACGCCCGTCGCGTGCTCCGCGACGCGGGGGTCCTCCTTGGGGACCGCGCGAGCCGGACCTATCGATCCCGCGTCAGCCTCTACCCGCTCGAGGACAAGCTCTTCTTCACCGATCATCGCTTCGCCCATCACCCCTGGCTGGAGGCGCGGGTCCCCCGCGAGCCCGTGATGTACCTGGGCGCAGACACCTACTTCCTGGCGCGGACCACGATCCGCAGGCCGGTGCGCGCGGCCCTCGACCTGTGTACGGGCGCGGGGGTGCACGCCATCCTCGCGGCGGGCTCGGTCGAGCGCGCCGTCGGTGTCGACATCAACCGACGCGCGGTGAACTTCGCCCGCCTGAACGCGATGCTCAACGACGCGTGGAATGCGGTGTTCCTCGAGGGCGACTTGTTCTCGCCGGTCGGGGGGGAACGCTTCGACCTCGTTCTTGCCAACCCTCCCTTCGTTCCCAGTCCCGTTTACGAGCTCGCTTACCGCGACGGGGGACCCAGCGGGGCCGACGTCCTGCGTCGCATCGTGAGTTCGCTGCCCGATTTCCTCAGCAGCGACGGGGTCGCCCACGTCGTTACGCACGTTGCCGAGCGCGAGGGCGAGCCCTACCTCGAGCGCGTGCGGCGTTGGCTCGGCGGAGCCAACTTCCATCTCCACAGCCTTCGCCTTGGCGAGGACGACATCGTCGATTACGCCATTGCGCAGACCAAGCGGGTGTTCGGCGAGCGTTACGCCCGCTACGCGGGGCGGTTGACCGAGTGGGCGACGAACCTGCGGGCCCAGCGCTTCCGCCGCGTGGTCGGCGTCGTGCTCAGCTTCCAGTGGAACGCCGAGTCGCCGAGCCCACCTTGGACGCAGGAGGACGAGGTTCAGACGCCGCCCAGGGGCAACATCGCGAGCGAGCTGGCCAGGCTGCTCGCGGCGAAGCGCCGGGTGCGCGAGATGCGCGACCTCGCGGCCTTGGATGCCTACCGCGTGGGGGTGCCCGACGACCTGCAGCTCACCGAGTTGCGGCGACCCACCGGCAGAGGCTTCCAGACCCAAGGCTACCGCGTGACCTTGCGGCACGCCGCCTTCTCCCCCGAACTGGAGATCAAGCCCTTGGTCCGCGATCTGCTGGAGCGGATCGACAATCGCTCCACGGTGCCGCAGGTGATCGAGCGCCTCGCCGCGGACCTGGGCAAGTCCCCCGCCGACATTGGAGAACGCTGCCGGCGCGCGCTGTTGGTGATGTTCGAGCGCGGTCTCGTCACCTTCGACGAGGTCGAGGGGCCCAGCGCCGAGCGCGCGGAGCTCGCCGCGAAGTCCGAGCCGGCGCCTGCGGAGGAGGATCCCTTCGAGCATTCGGGCGAGGCGGAGGGGGCGCCCGAGCCGGCGTCGTCCGGCGAGGGCGCGTCCCAGGGTCCGGGCGCAACCATCGTCCAGCGCAGCGGCGATGATCCCGGCTGATCGGTGTTGCGCTCCGGTCGCCGGCCAGAGCTCGCCGGGGCGCGCTCGCCTGGCCCGGACGACGCTCGACCCTCGCCCCGCGGAGCGTCCTCGCGGTCCCGTCGCCCTCGGCTCCGGCGCTTGCCGGGAGGGAGCACAGGCGCGGGCTTGGCGACCCCGCGCGTTCTTGGTGCCCGGGCTGGTGCTCGTCGCTTGCCTCGCCGGCCCGGGTTGCGTGTCCGGTCCTTTCCAGCCCACCGAGGCGTTGAAGCGTCAGCTCGCCGTCGCCTGCTTCCCCCTCCTCGACGGGTCGAACTTGCTTGCCGGCACGGGGGTGGTGGTCCGCGCCACCCAAGACGCCGTAGCCCTCGCGGCCTTCGGCGTGGGTCCCGAGCGCGGGCCGCTGCGTGTGGGCTGCGGACCGGAGCCTGGCGCCGGACCCGCGCAGTTGCGTCCCCTCGCCCAGGGGCTGGCGCTCGTCGAGCTGAAGCGAGGTGAGCTGGAGCTCGCGGCCGTGCGGCCCGGCGCTCGGCCCCGTGCGGGCGAGCTGGTCTTCGTGTGCCACGCCCTCCCCAACCAGGGCGTGGTCTGTGGCCTGGCCTCGGTGGCCGAAGTGCGCTCGACGCGGCTCCGACTCCTGGAACTGCCTTCCTACGGGTCGGACGATCCTCGCGGGGCCGATGAGGTGGCCGAGGACCTCCCCGGAGCGGCCGTCTTCGACCTTCACGGCGGCTTCCTGGGCTTCGTCTATTCGGTTCTTGACGAGCAGCCCCTCGTGCGTCGCTGCGGCGCATTGCTCGAGCCCCTCGGCGCAGGGTTGAGCGCGTGGGACGGCGCCGAGCGGCTGGGGCCGAAGGACGGCCTCTTGGTCTTTTCGCTTCGCCTGGAGCGGGGCCCGCGGTCCAGCGAACTCCCCGCGATCGAGGACGAGTGGGGCGAGGCCGACCTGTTCCTCCTCCTCGAAGAAGGGGAACACCGCGTGGGCAGCCTCGAGGTCACGCCGGGTCGGAGCGTCCAGGTCCCCGTGGAGGTCTGGACCCGGGGCCGCGGGCCGGTGACTGCCCGCCTCGTCGAGCGAGACGTCACCCTCTTTGCCGGTGAGGTCGACCAGGACCTCGCCCCTCCGCTGCAGGTTCCCCTCGAGGACCCGATCGTGTGCGCCTTCGAGGTCTCGCTCGCTTCCTCGGTGGTCGGGCGGGGAGGGAGGCCGGTACGGAAGCCCCGGGTGCGTCTGCGCCTGGAGGAGCGCGGCGCGGAGCGCTCCTCGGGGCGCGACCGCTTCCCGCTCGGCGCGCGACCGCTCGGCCTGGGCCGCGTGGGGACCGGCTCCGTGGACCGACGCGCAGGCGACACCACCGATTTCTGGTCCGTGGAAGTCGGTCCCGGGGGCGCGGTGGGGGTGATCTTCCTGCAGGAGCGACCCGGCGCGCGGTTGGAGGTGGGGGGCTTCGCGCCCGGCAGGCCGGCTTCGCTCCTCGAGGAGAACTCCTCGGGAGAGCGGCTGCGGGTGTTCGTGGGAGAAGCGCCGCCCGGCGCGCTGCTCCTTCGCGTGCGCGACCTCGGCCCTGCGCTGGGGAAGAAGGGCTACGGTCTGCTCGCCTTTCCCCGCGGCGAGCCCGCCGACGCTCTGGCGCGCGCCCTGCTGCGCTTGGTCGGTCGCGTTTCCGCCGAAGTGCGCCCCGGCTTGGGGACGCTCGACTTCGCTCGCGAGGTTTACACGGCCCTCTCCAGCCACCTCGGCTACTCCTTCGGAGAGCTGGCGCGGGCCTTCCTGAGCACCCTGGGGCAGGGGACCCGCGAGGCCCGGCGCCTGAACCTCTACTTGCTCACCGCCTGTTGCCGCCCGGCCTTGGACGAACTCGAGGCGGCCCGCCGCAGCGCCCTCGAGGCCGGGGCAGGCTCCGCAGGACGGCAGCGTGCCCGCGACGCGGCGCTGCTCCTCGCCTTGCGCCTGGGGTCGCCCGAAGGATACGCGGCCGTGCTGGCCCGGGCGAGGGGCCTTCCGACCGAGGCGACCGAGGCGGAGTCCCCGTTGTTCGATCGCGGGCTGAGCGAGCGCCTCCGCGCGGAGGCCCGCTCGATCTTGGAGGGTGCGGTGCTCGACGCCGCGGCGGACTCGGATCCTGCCGTCCGCTTGCTCGCCTTGGGGGCGGCCGCCGCGTGGCGGGAGGCGACCACCCGCGAAGCCTTGCGGCGTGCGCTCCTCGGGCGGCTTGCCGAGGACCCCTCTCCGCGGGTCCGTCGGGCCCTCGTGCGCGCCTTTCCCAGGCCCGCCCGAGCCCGAACCGGCTCCTAGCGCCCCGTCCCGAAGGGGGACCGGATCGCCGGCCGAGGCCGGATTCGGGGCGCAGAGCGTCGCGCACGGGGGCACGGGAAGGGCCGCGTCCGGCGCCCGCCTTCGTTTCTTCTTCGCGGATTCATTTCAGGCCTGGGAAGCAGCTCTTCCAGATTTGGGGTGACACACTGCGTAAGGCGACATAGGATCGTTGGTTACGGCGTAGAAAACGCGCCCCTAGCCCCTGGGCACCTGGCACGCCATGCGCTAAGGTTCTGCCCACCACAGGGGCCAACTCCATGAGACGCAATTTCCAGTGGACCCTCCTCGGGGGGCTCGGAGCTTGGGCCGGCGTCGCCTTGCTCGGCTGCGCCGAGGAACAGTCGAACGGCCTCCCGAGCCGCGCCGGGACCACGGCCGCGGCGGCCACCGCGCCCGCCCGCCCCGTGGGACCCTTCCCCCGCGGAACGCCCAACCCGGCCTCCTCGCCGGACCCGGCCACGGTCGGACCCGAGATCGAGGTCATTGCGCCGGCCCGCGGCGCGCAGGTCTCGGCGAACCAAGTCGAAGTGCGCGTGCGCTGCAGCGACCCCGACGGGGTCGCTGGTGCGCGGATCGCTGGCGCGCCGGCCGCGTCGGGAGCCCTCCCCGGCGAGTTCGTCGCGCAGGTGGGGTTGGTGCCGGGGCTGAACATCATCGACATTCAGGCCACCGACGGCCTGGGGAACGTCTCCACCAGCTACGTCTCGTGCGCCCACGGGACCTTCGTCCCCGACGACCAACCACTCCAGCGCTCGGTCGGGCTCAGCCTGACCCAAGCCGGGCTCGATCGGGTCGCGGCCATCGCCCAGCAGCAAACGAGCACCCTCAACCTCTACAGCCTGGTCTCCGGCGCCAATCCCCTGCTGAAGAACTTCGCCCTCAAGGTCGAGGCCCTTGGGCTCGCCCACGACCCCCTGCGGTTCCAACTCGGGGGGACCCCGGCGGGCATCGAGATCGTGGTCACCCTCGAGAACCTCAACCTGCAGGCCAAGGTCGAGGTGTTTGGAGGCACCCTCACCCGCGCGGACATCACCTCATCTCGGGTAACCCTGCGCGCCACCGCCATCGTCGACCGGAGCGCGCTCACCGGCAACCGGCCGGGCAAGCGCGCCCTGGGCCTGGAGATCGACCAGGTGGGCGTCGCCCTGGAGGGCTTCCGGGTGCGCACTCCGAGCGGCGCGCTGAACCTGATCTTGGTTCCCTTCCAGGGAATGCTGAAGAACATGGTCACCGACAAGCTGCGCGACATGATCCTCGACGTGGCCGACCAGTACCTCAGCGCGAGCCTGGCGGGGGTGGACACGCCGCTGACGGTGCAGGTCCCCGACCCTCTCAACAACGGGGGAAGGCCTCGGGAGGTGGATCTGTTGGCCCGCGTCGACGAAGCCCGCGGGTTCAACCAGGCCGGACTCGGGATCGTGGGCGGCCTGCAAGCTACCCCCAAGAACCCGGTCCCCGGGGCCGCGCGCCAGGTCCTGGTCACCGGCGCGGCGCTGCCGCCGCAGGTCTTCGGGCCGGAGGGCTTCACCCTCACGGTGGGCAGCGACGCCCTCAACGGCCTCCTGCATGCCCTCTACGCGACGGGCAGCCTCGAGATGACCATCGACGGGACGAACCCGACTCCGGATTTCGTCATGCCCATGGCGGTCAAGGTCCTCTACCCCTTCCTTCCCCCCGTGCGGGACGTGGCGCCCGACCCCAATACGCCGATCGTCATGGAGATCTCCATCCAGGCCGCCCCGGTGGTGCGCCTCGGTCTGCTCGGAGCCTCCCAATACGGCGTCCACGTGGGGGAGGCCACCGTGAAGGTGCTCATCGACTACATGGACGGCGGTCCCCGCGCCGAGTTGTTCACGCTCCACGCGTCGGTGGATGCCAGCGCGCAGATGGACATCCGCAACAACGAGTTGGTCGTTCGCAACCTGGACATCACCAACCTGCGTGCGGACATCACCCGCGAGCCGCTCGTCGACCTCGCCGATCAGGAAGTAGAGGACTTCATCGAGTCCGCTTTGCCCTCCATCGCCAAGCGCTTCACCTCGACCCTACCGGCGTTCCCCATTCCGGGGCTTCCCTGGGGACTGCAGCTCCGGAACGCTCGTTTGGAGACTGCGCCCGGCCTGCTCCGCCTCCACGGAGACCTGTAAGCAGGAGCCGATGGCCTCTCCTCGCCCTTGCCTGGCCGCGCTCCTGGCGGGCGGGCTCGTGCTTGCCCTTTCCCACCAGGCGCGGGGCAGCAACGGCCCTCAACCTCAAACCGTGGGGACCAAGGGGCCGGTCTCCCTCCCCATCGACGGCGACGGGCAGAACATGCTTCGCATGCCGTCCTCCATGGCCTGGAGCCTGGAGCACCGGGTCGACCTCGACCTGTTCCTCTTCTATTCCGAGTCGAGCTTCCGCAACGCGCTCAACGATTTCGACGGCAGCGGGAGCACCTTTGGGATCAGCTTCGGCCTCATCTGGGCGCCGGGCCGGCCGGACTTCGAGTCGGCCGAGGCCGACGAGTACAGCGACGCCGGGAAACTCACCTTTGCGGTGGGATTCATGCCGGACATGGCCGGCGGGGGGGGAAAGAAGTCCTTCGTTCGCCTGGAAACCTTCCCCGACGGGATCGGCCAGCGGAAGGCGATCCAATTCCTCAACGTCACCCTGGCGGCCTCCTACACCATCACCGACTGGCTGGCGGTGGGGGTGGGGGGGCATCTGATCCGCGCCTCCCTGGACATCACCACCCTCGTGGGGGGTGGGAGCACGCCCCTCAACGGCAGTCCGCAGATCAACGACGTCAACTTTCCCGGCAATCCAACCTACGCCGACTTGCTCAACCTCTTCTCCAGCGACGCCGCCACCGACCCCACCACCCTGTTCGAATCGGAGCTGGCGTCGTTCCAGTTCGGCGCGACGTTCTCGGTATCCTTTCGGCCCCTCGACAACCTCGGCTTCGGGATCAGCTACCGCCCGCGCTCGTGGGATCCCCTCCACTTCGAGGGTGACGCGCGCATCGACGCCACAGCGACGCTCAACCAGCTTGGCCCCACGACGCTGCCCTTGCTCCTCGCCACCCTGCCCGGCGGCGGGAACGAATTCGCCCGCGGCGACTTCGACGCCGAATACGAGGTGGAACTCTACGGGGTCCGCGTCCCCCGGCAGGTCCGTGCCAGCGTTGCCTGGTGGCCCAGCGATCGCTTCCTGCTCGCCTTCGAGGCGACGTGGATCGAGTGGCAGCGCGCCTTCCGCCGCCAGATCGTGAAGATGACCAAGGGAGACAACTCCGACCTCAACTTCATCGTCGGCTCGTCCTCCATCACCAGCAACCTGCCGGGGCGCTGGAAGAACACCTGGGTGTTCGCCCTCTACGGCTCGGCGCGCATCACCGACTGGCTGACCCTGCGCAGCGGGGTCACCGTCGCCAACCGGCATCCTTTCAACATGGGCCAGACCGGGGTGGCACCCAACTCGGGGTTGTCCACGGTGAACCTCTCCTTTGGCGCCGGCTGGAACCATCAGTTCAGCAACGGTTCGGTGCTCGAGATCAACGCCTTGGTCGAGCACTCCTTCCACGAGTCCGACCACGTCGAGGCCGTCACCGACGTGAAGACGGCTTCCGGGTCGTATCTCTCCTCGAAGCAGTGGTTCTTCCACATCGGCGCCTCCCTCACCTTTTGAGGGGAGAGAGGCACGGGTCGGCGGGCGGCCTTCGTCGCTCCGGCGCGGTCCCGGGCGTGCGAGAAGGGCCGTCGCGGCGTCCTCTTCGGGGCGCGGTCAGGCGCCGCGCAGATGGCGCCAGCCCGGCGCCTTGAGGGTGATCTTCTCGCCGAGGACCCCAAACACGACCAGCTTGATCCGTTTGGCGTCGGGCGGAAGGTCGGTGGCCAGGATGTCGAAGCCGAGGCGGACGCCCTTGCCCATGGGGACGGGGTAGCGGGCCGCGGGCCAGCCAGCGGGCTGGTTGCGCGCGTTGACGCGATCGATGGCGCCTCCCCCGTTGTAGCGGAGGGGGAAGAGGCGCAGGCCGGGGAAGAGTCCCCGGTCGCCGGTGTCGCGGCGGTCGCGCAGGTTGGCCGAGACGTACTCGAAGGAGACCGCGCGCGAGGCGTCCTTGCCGACGACCACCGCGAAGCCGTCGAGGGTGTAGGCGTTGTAGGGCAAGAGGACGCGGATGAGCGCGGTGCCCGATGCGCGGTCGCGTTCGATCCAGTCGACGTCGAGGCTTCGCTTGTCCAGGCGCGCGACGGCCCGAGGGAAGCGTTTGGGGGAGAAGAGGCGCGCAGGGTTCACGTTCACCAGGCGCCCGCTCGCTCGGTAGGCGTTGAAGTGCAGGTGGACGGTGGAGGTGTATCCCGTCGCGCCGGCCGTGCCGACGACTTCGCCGGCCCGCACCGTCTGGCCCTTGCGGACCGCGATGCGGCTCAGGTGCAGGTATCCGGTGATGACCTTCCCCCATTCGGCAGGCGCGCCGAAGGCCGACCAGGGGACCTCGTGGGCGATGACGACCTTGTTCCCGGTTTCGGTCCGCTCGGGGTTGCTCGGGGCGATGACCTCGCTCACCACGCCGGGGAGGACCGCGAAGACGTCGTGGTCGCCCCGGGGGTGGGCGGGGTCGAAGTAGGCGTAGAAGTCGAAGCCCTCGTGGTGGTCGTAGCGGGCGCTGCCCCACTTGAGGCGGGGGCCGAAGATGCCGCTGATCTGGCGGCGATCGCTGGAGGGGACGAAGTCCGGGCGGTCGAAGGCGGGGTTGGGGACGGGCCAGCGCAGGGTCTTGCTCCCCTTCTTCCGAGGCGCGGCCAAGGCGGCCGGAGCGGTCAAGGCGAGGAGGGACAGCAGGCAGGGGAGCGAGCGGGGCACGGTCTTCCTCTCGGGGGGCCGACTCTAGCGGGTGTTCGGCCCCGACTGTCAGGCCGGGGTAAGGGGCTGGTTTCCGTCCCATGAGGACTTGGCGCTCTGCGGGGAGGGAGCTTGGGGGGTCGCGGTTCGGCCCGTTTGCGTGTCGAGTCGTCGGCTGCTCTTCGCTTCCTGCGCCGAAGCGAAGGAAATGCGTCCAGCCTGCGACGTAAGTCTTGCGTCAGCAATGGTGGTCCTGGGCTTGCGGAGGCAGCGGGCATGCGTTCGTTGGGGCACGTTGCGGCTTGGGTCGTCGTCCTGTCCTTCGCCTCCGGCTCGCCGGTGCGGGCGCAGGGGGCACCGTCCGGAGCTGCAGACCCCCTCGCCGGCCGCTGGGAGCTCCTCTCCTCCGACCGCACGGGGCGGGAGCGGGCGGAGGTCGTCTTCTCTCCCCGGCCCGGGGAGCCCGGGCGCTACGACTACGTGCGGCGGAGGCTCGGCGGTGGAGGAGGGCGGTCTCCACGAGAACGGGGGGTGGCCGAGAGCAGGGG
>RFHU01000503.1 GCA_003695705.1 Planctomycetota bacterium | reverse complement strand
CGGGGGGGGGCGGGGGGGCCGGGGCGGCGCCGGCGGGGGAAGTTCCTCTGCGGCGCGCTTGACGACGACCAGGGTGATGTCGTCCCGTTGGCGGGCACGCCCCTTGAAGCGCAGGACTTCGCCGAGAACCCCTTGGAGGGCTTCTTGGCTGGGCAGGTGCAGATGGGCTTCGCAGGCCTTCACGAGCCGCTCGAGCTGGAATTGTTCGTGCTGTTCGTCGATCGCCTCGGTGACGCCGTCGGTGTAGAGGACGACGCCGTCTCCTTCGTCGAGTTCGAATTCCTTCTCGGTGATCCGATCCTCGAGGCGCGTGGTGATGCCGAGGGCCATGCCGCCGGTCATGCGCACGTCGATCTTCCGCTCCCGTCCCCGCCAGATGAGGAGGTTCTCTTGCCCGGCGCCGGTGTAGCGCACCGTCCGAGATCCACGGGCGAAGCACATGAGCACGAAGGAGAGGAACATCTCCTGATCGAGGTCCTCGCAAAGGAGTCGGTTGAGGCTGACGACCATCTCCCGAGTCGAGGCGACCCCGCGTTCGATGAGCGGACGCAAGGCGCTGCGCGCGCTTGCCATGACCATGCCGGCGGGGACGCCCTTGCCCGAGACGTCGCCCACGCACACGTAGAGGCGCGAGCCGTCCGGTGAGCGAATGAAGTCGTAGTAGTCTCCGCCCACTTCCTTGGCGCTGTGCATCCACCCGTAGACGTCGATTCCCGGGAAGTCGGGGGGTTTGCGAGGGAGGAGCTTGCGCTGGATGTCGCTGGCGATGCGCAGTTCCTGCTCGATGCGCTCGCGTCGCCGCGCCGCGTGGAGCAGGCGGGCGTTCTCGATGGCGATGGCCGCTTGGTCGGAGAAGGCGCTGAGGAGTTCCACGTCGCGGTCGGAGAAGGCGCCCACGTCTCCCGCGTCGAGGTAGACGGTTCCGAAGGTCTCCTCCTTGATGCGGAAGGGCACGCAGAGGATCGAGCGCAGTTTGAGTCCCACCACGCTCTTGTAGCGGCCGAAGCGCTCGTCGGTGGTCGCGTTGGTGGTCAGGACCGGGCGACCGCTCTCGATGACCTGCCGGCAGATCTGGGTGGAGACCACCAGCGCGGGGTCGTCGATGGACGTTTGGTCCATGTTGCGCGCGATCTCGATCTTCATCTGTTGGTCGCTGAGGAGGATGAGGAAGCCTCGCTCGGCGGCCATGAGCTCGATGGCGGCATCGATGATCGTCTCCAAGAGGCGCCGCAGGTCGTGCACCTGGTTGAGGCGCTTGGTGATCTCGAGCAGCTGGCGCAGGTCGTCGCGCTCGTGCGTCAGGACGGCCATCTGCGTCTTGGGCAGGTGGGCGAGACCGTCTTGTTGCCCCCGGGTCACTTCGTCGGGGGCGAACTCCTCCTCCGCGAGCTGAGGCCGGCGCGGCCCGAGGCGGCGAAGCTCCTCTCGGCTGCGCGCGAAGCGGAGGACCGTCGAGCCGCAGAGGATCTCGTCGCCGCTGCGGAGTTCCTGGGAGTTGATCAGGTTGTCGTTGACCCGCGTTCCGTTGGACGAGTTGCAGTCGGTGATGACCACTTCGCCCGTGTCCTTCCGCTCGATCACGCAGTGGCGGCGAGACATGTTGGGATCGGGAATCTCGAGGACGTTGTCCACCGAGCGACCGATGGTCACCACCTGATCCTTGAGCTCGAAGACCTGCGTTTCCCGGTCGAAGGTGATTTCCAAGATGGGCGTGCGAGGGTCCACGGCGTCCCCCGGTATAGCACCTGAAGGGTTCGCTCGCAGGATCGGAAGGGGTTACGCTACGAAGGCGCTGGGCTCACTCGGGCTCGTAGGTGAAGGTGAGGGGGTAGCCGCGCGTGCGGGCGAGGCCGTGGGCCTGCTCCACGCGGAATTCCGCTTGCTCGAGGGGCAACACCGCGACGAGGGCGATGCCCCGCAGGTGGGCCTCGAGCATGACCTTGACGGCCCGGGGGAGGGCGAGGGCGAACACCCGTTGCAGCACGTGCACCACGAAGTCCATGGGGGTGACGTCGTCGTTGTGGATCCAGACCTTGTAGCGCGGCGCGTGCCGCGTGCGGACCTGCGGGCGCGCTCGAGGGGTTGCGACCCCCACCCCGGGCGCTTCGGACGGCCGGGGGGCTGCTCGCGTGCAGCGCGGCGGCGTCCGGGCCGGGGCGGGGCCTTCGCTTTCTCGGCCGAGGAGGGGAGGAGGGGAGCGGCGTGATCGCGCGAGCACACGCCTACGCTAGCCTTCTCCTCTGCTTGGGGCCAGCGACGAGCTGCGCGGGAGGGTCCACCTTCGCAGGCGCTCTCGACGACGTCACGGTTCCCGGTGCGCCGGCGCGGCTGCGCGCCAAACTCGAGGGCCGCCTGGGCCGGGACGTCGTGGGGGTCCGTGTGCTCTTCGAGGTGGGCCGGAAGCGGCTCGAGGCGACCACCGACCGAGACGGCCTGGCCACGGCGGCCTGGGCGGCGGCGGAGCCCGGAGTCTACGCCTACCGAGCGAGGCGCGCGGACCGGCCCTCGGCCGCGGTTGCGCGGGCGCGCATTTTCGTGGTTCCGCGCCGCAGACCGCTGGCGATCGTGGACATCGACGGCACCCTGTCCACGGCCGCGGGGCCCGAGGTCCTTCTGCGGGGAGGCGCGGATGCACCCACCTTCTCCGGCGCACCCGAACTCTTGCGCGACCTCGCGCGCCGCTACCAACTCGTCTACCTGACCGCCCGCGACGACGCTTTCCTCTCCCCCACCCGGCGCTTCCTGGCCCGGCATCGCTTCCCGCCGGGGCCCGTCTTGTTCAACGACTGGGGCTTCTGGGACCCCGACGCCCGGGCCCAGCTCCGGCCGAGCCGGCACGGGGAGTTCAAGCTGCGCGTCCTCCGTGGGCTCGCCGCGCGGGGCCTTCGCTTGGCCCTCGGGATCGGCAACGCGGAGACCGACGCCGAGGCCTACGAGGCGGCGGGCCTGCGAAGCTGCATTCGACGCGAGGGCGACCGCGTGGGTCGGCGGAGCTTCTGCTTTGCAGACTATGGCGAGCTTCGACGTCGCCTGGTGGCGGAGGGCTTCCTCGAGCCTTCGCCGGGGGAGGGGGCGTCGGCCGCTGCGGCGCGCGCACTCCGGGAAGCTCCTCGGCGTCTGTTCGCGCGCCTGCCTCGCTGAGCGTCGCTTCGGCGGCGAAGAGCCGGCCTCGGGAATCCCCTTCACTCCCCCTCGCGGGGGGCGGAGGAGGCGTCGCCGCTTTCGGCCTCCGAGGACTCCGAGAGGGGCGGGCGCTCGAGACCGAGCTCGTGGCGCAGGGCCTCCCAGCGCTCCGCTCCACCCGCCTCCGGTCGGTCCTCCGCGCAATGGATCGTGTCGAGCGCCTCCTCGCGGCGTCCCGAGCGAGCGAGGACGGTCGCCAAGAGCCGCAGCCCGTCCGCGTCGAGGAGCTCGATCCCTCCCACGCGCCGCACGTACTCGCGGGCGACGAGGACCGCGACCTCCAGGTTCCCTTCGGCGAGGGCGTCGGCGGCCGCGCTGCGCAGTTCGAGCAGCGCGGCCGTCGCCGCATCCACGCGCCGCGCGGGCCGCGCGCCCAGCACCTGGACGTCGGCGGTGTCCGCGTCGCCCGCCGCGACGAGCACCAAGCCGGCGCGGGAGAGCAAGCGCGCGGGACGACGGACCGGGCGCCGGAAAAGGGTCGCTCCCGTCCGCGGATCCAGCGCGAGCAAGAGGCAGGACTCGTCGTCGAAGTAGTCTGCGAGGCTCCCGTTGAGGGCGAACAGTCGGTCGCCGGCGATCGTCAGCGTGCGGGAGGCGGCGCGGGGGAGTCGGGCCGTCCAGCGCAGAGGGTGGTTTCCTGCGGCCGTGGGCGAGAGGTCGACGGCGTGGACCCGCTCGCCTCGCTCCGCCGCGAACAAGACGCCCTCGGCTGCGGCGAGAGCGCCTACGATTCGCCCGGTGGTCGGTCGCGCCAGTTCGGACACCGACCCGTCGGCGAGGGACACGCGCAGGAGGTGGCCGTCGGCGGTGCCCAGCGCGAGACCGTCGGGGAGCACCAGGGGGGCCGTGCTCAAGGCCGGAGGGGCTGTGCCGCCCTCCGCCGGCGGCCTCTGCAGCGACCAGAGGGCCTCGCCCCGACCGTCGAAGGCGCGGACTCCGCGGCGCCAGGCGACGACCCAGCGGTCCCCGAGGCCGAGGACGGGGTAGGGCCGGACGCCGGGGGGGAGCTCTCGTTTCCAGAGGGAGCGGCGGAGAACGAGGTCGAGGCAGACGACCTGTGTGCGCTTGCGGGGCGCGGAGGAGTAGGCGAGGAAGCGGCCGCGGCGGCCCAGGCCAGGAGGCGGGAGCAGCTCGTTGGCGGCGGAGAGGTCGATGCGTCCGATGGCGGTTCCGTCCGCCGGCTCGACGAGGTAGGCGACCACGCTGCGGAACCTCGCCTTGCGCCAGCTCCGGTGGAGCGGGCGCCAGTAGACGTCGTAGAACAGGGCGAGGAGGGGTCGGCGATCCCGCGCTCGCCGCGGCCTCGAGGCCGCCACGACGCCCGGCGAGACGAGCGCCGCGCCGACCGGGGCGAGGCCGATTTGCTCGCTCCGTTCGCCCGGGGCGGGCGGGGGAGCTTTGGGGACGAAGCGCCAGCGCAGGCGGCCGTCGGAGGAGTCGAGGGCGACCGCCGCCACACTCCCCGGGATGGTAA
Organism: Planctomycetota bacterium; assembly: GCA_003695705.1. Taxonomy (GTDB): domain Bacteria; phylum Planctomycetota; class J058; order J058; family J058; genus J058. The sequence goes on along the minus strand of RFHU01000503.1, from coordinate 11,065 downwards.
GGACGGCGAGGTCTTCGCAGAGGAGTGCCGGCGCGACGCTCGCCCCTGCGACGGCGCGGGCCCGCGCGAACTCGGCGGTCTCCAGGCGGGTCTCCCAGAGTTCGAAGCCTTGGGCAGTGTTCTGTGGCGGGCGGCGGGCCGCTTCTGCGCGGGCTACCTCCAGGCTTTGCAGCCGCGCCCGCGGTTCGGCGGCCTCGGGAGCGAGCCGAGCGGCTCGTTCGTAGGCCCGAGCCGCGTCGTCGTAGCGGCCTCCCTCGCGAAGGAGGTCGCCGAGTTCGAGCCAAGCGCGCGCGGAACTCGGCTCGAGGGCGGTCACCGCGCGGGCCTCGCGGGTGGCTAGGTCCGTGAGGCCGCGGCTCGCGAGCCACGCGGCCACGGCTCGCCGGGCCGCGACGACGGGGCGCCCGCGCTGCGCGTCGCGGAAGAAGGCGTCGTCGTCGGCGAGCCACCCCGCTCCGCCGGCCCGAAGAATGCGGCCGAGGCGCTTGCGGAGGGCCAGGAACTCCGGGCTGGGGGGGGCGACGGCGGCGTAGCGAATTTCCGACAGGTAGACGCGCACGGCCTGATCGACTCGGCCGCGGGCGAGGAGGACGTCGCCCAGGGCGACGTTCAATTCGCGCTGGAAGGGGAACTTCGCCAGGGCCTTGCGGTAGACGGACTCGGCTTCGTCCAGCTCGTCGCAGCGGAGGTAGGTTCGGCCGAGGGCCAGCAAGGTGTCCAGGGAGGGCAGGTCCGCGTCGGCGTTGGGGGCCGGCTCGGGGTCCCGCGGGCGGAGGGTTCCGAGCACCGACGCCAGCAAGGCGAGGCCTTCGTCTCGTGCGCCGCTGCGGACGAGCGCCTCGCCGAGGCGAATTCGGAGGCGCAAGTCGTTCGGGCGCTCCGCGGCGGCCGCGCGCGCGATGGGCAGCGCGCGCTCGGCCTGCCCGGACTCGAGGTAGAGGTCCAAGAGCAAGTCCACCAGCGCCGGCGCCGCCGGGGAGGCGCGCCGGGCAGCTTCCGCCGCGGCGATGGCCTCTTCGAGGCGCCCCAGCCGTCGCAGGAGGCGGGCGCGCAAAGCAAGCACCGCCGGAGTCCCTTCTTCGTCGGCGAGGGCTTCGAGGGCCGGTCCGTCCGTGGCGGGGTTCGGGCCGGTGGACACCTGGAGGTAGACGGCCACGGCGAAGCGGCGCACCTCGGGGTCGGGGTCGAAGCGGGCTACGGTCAGCAGCCACGGGATGCCGACCCGCGCCTCGTGGGGACGGACGAGGAAGGACCGCAGGGCGACGAGTCGTTCCGGGGCGGGTCGGGTGGCGAAGTCGTCGAGGGCGTCGCCCACGACGCGGCGGAGTACTTCGGGCACGCGCCAGCGCAGCACGGCGAGGAGTTCGCGGGCGCTGGCGCTTCGCTCGGGGTCTGCGTCGCGGGCGGCGCGCTCCAGCCAAGGCAGGCACTCTCGGCCGAGTTTCAACAGTCCTTCCCGGGCGGCCTCGCGCACCGACCAGGTGCTCGAGCCCAGGTCTCGGACCAGAGCCCGGATCTTGGCTGCGTTCGGGCTCCGGGGGGGAGGAGCGTTGCTTGCGGGAGGGGGCGACGGAGGGGGCTGCACCTGCGCTTGGGCGGTCCCCCCGAAGGACGCGACCGCGAGCGCCGCGGCGAGCGAGCGAGCGCGAACTCCCAGCATGACTTCTCCTCGACCCGGGGCGGAGTCCATGCTACCTCGTGGCGGGACCGAAGCGCCGGGGGCCCGCCCCGCGAGCGCCGGCGCGCTCCATCAGGCGAGCCTTCGGTGGTAGAGCCAGTACTCCACGGTCAGCACGACCAGGGCGAGCATGGCGAACCACGAGGTGACGTCGAGGCTCCTCGTCTCTGCGTCGGTCCGGCTGCGCACCACGGCGGCGAAGGCCTCTGCACCTTGCGGGGCGATGCGAGACTCCGAGGGGTCGCACAGGTTCGCGCAGAAGCGGGAGGATCCGCCCGGCCAGTGCACCTCGTGGACACCCACTTCGCGGGCGCCGGGGAACTCGACGCGCCCGCCGCGGACGGGGAGGCGCAGCGTCCGTCCGCTGGGCGCCACGACCTCGACCGCCTCCGCGTCGAACGGGGCGGGGAGTTCGGCGGCGAAGCCCGTCGAGAGCCCTGCTTCGAGGGACCGGGTCGGGCTGGCCGTGCGTTCGACCCAGTTGCGCAGGAAGATGGGGAAGGAGGCCCGCAACGGCCACGTCGATGCCTCCGGGTCGAAGCCGACGAGCACCCGTCGGGCCGCGTCGTCCTCCCAGGCCAGCAGCAGGGGGGCGGGCGATCCCTGGGCGTCTTCGCCTTGGACGAGGACGCGCACGCCCGGGCCAGGGAGGAGCTGGCGCGCGCGGTCCACGCGCAGGTCGCGGAGATCGAGGTAGCGGAGGAGGGGGTCTTCGCGATCCCACGCCAGAGGGACGAGCCCCTGGCGGACGAGGCCGAGGCCTACGCGGTCGAGGGGCTTTCGCGGTGCGAGGATGAGGCAGTCGACGGGCGGAAGGCGCGGCGGGACCACGCCTGCGTAGACCTGCCCGGAGAGGGTTGCGGAGCCTGGATCCGAGCGGATCCGGGCGCCCGCTGCCTCCAGGGCGCGCGCGAGCGAGGTGTTGGGGCCGGCGCCGTGGAGCCCCACCGAGATGCTCCGCTCGGCGGGGACGAGCAAGTAGGCAGCGTCGTCGAGCGGGAAGGGATCGGCTTCTGCGGAGGCCTCCGCGGGCCGGAGGCGCAGAACGACGGGCCCTGGGCGCAGGCTCGCCTCCAAGGTCACGGCTCGCTCCGCGCGCGGCGGGAGGCGCAGGCGGCGCGCGGCCAAGGCTTCCTCGCCCCGTTCGAGGCTGACGAAGACCTCTCGAGGTCGGTGGCCCGCGTTGAGCACGCGGGCGAAGACGGCGTAGGGGAGACCGTCCGTCGAGTCGCCGTGGCTGGGGAGCTCCTCCAGGGCGACTGCCACCAAGCCGGCGTTCGCGTCGCTCGAGCCGACCGGGTGGAAGGTGAAGGAGCCTTCCAGTGCGACCGCCCCCGGAGGTGCTCCCCCGCCGTCGCCGAAGAAGTGCACCTCCACCTCTCCGGACGCGGCGGCCGCGGCGGCCGCCGCGAGCAAGAGGCCGTTGTGCGCGTCGGTTCCCACGTGGCCGGGCGAGAGCTCGGCGAGGGCGGATTCGACGCGGGCGAAGGAGCGCGTCCAGGGCACGACGGTCCGCGCGCTGCGGTCGCACGCGATGAGGGTCGCCTCGTCGCGCCCGCCGAGGCCGCGGAGCAGGGAGCGCACCTCGCGGCGAGCCGCCTCGAAGCGGGACGTTCCGCCCGCCGCGTCGCGCGCGAGCATGCTCGCGCTCGCGTCGCACACCAAGACGAGCGAGCGACCGCGTCGCCGTGCGCCGTGCAGGACCGGGCCGGCGAGGGCGTAGGCCAAGGCGGTCAGGGCGACGAGCTGGAGGAGGAGCAGCAGGTGACGCTCCAGGCGGGCGAGCGGGCTGCCCGATCGCTGGCGCTCGGCGATGGCTTCCCAGAAGAGGAGGCTGGCCACGGTCCGCCGCGCGTGGCGGGGTCGCAGCATGTAGAGGAGAACGAGGGGGAGGGCGGCGATTCCGAGCCACAGCCCGGGCGGCCAGGCGAACCCGACGCCGCCCCAGGCCGAGAAGGCGAAGAAGGGCCCCAGCAGGACCAGGAGGAGGAGCGCGACGAAGCCGAGGTTGCGCACGTCCGGCCTCAGCGGATCCAGTCGGCGCGTCGGAGGGCCGAGAGCACCAGGTCTTCGAAGGGGACGTCGGTGCGGGCCAGGACGTAGCCGACGCCCCGTCGGCGGCAGAAGGCGACGATGTCTGCGTGCCAGGCCGCGAACGCGCGGCGGTAGCGACGCACGGCACGCTGGGTGAGCGCGATGCTCACCGCGCGACCGGTTTCCGAGTCGACGAGTTCGGCGTCTGCGCCGGGGCGAGGGGCGAGTTCCTCGGGGGTGAGGACGTGGAGAAGGTGCACCTCGTGTCCCGCGGCGAGGAGGCGGTCGAGGGGGGGGCGATGGCCCGAAGGGTCGAGCAGGTCGCTGCACAGGACGACCGTTCCCGGCGAGGGGCGCCGGGCGAGGAACCCGGCGACGGCCGCGGAGAGCGAGGTCTTCCCGGAGGCCGCGGGGTCGCGCGCAAGGGCGGTCAGCAGCCGGGCGAGGGCGGAGCGGCCCCGACCGCGGAAAGCCCGCGCCGGCGCTGCATCACGCACGACGCAGACGGTGACGCGGTCCCCCCCGGCCAGGGCGATGTAGGCCAGGGCTACGGCCACGCACCGAGCGTAGGCGAGCTTGGTCGGTTCGCCGACCCCCATGGAGGCGCTCTGGTCCAGGAGGAGGTGGAGGGTGAGGTCCTGTTCCTCGACGAAGAGCTTTAGGTAGAGTTCTTCGAGACGGGCGTAGGCGTACCAGTCGATCTGGCGGGTGTCGTCTCCGGGGGCGTAGCCGCGGTAGTCGGCGAATTCGACGCTTCCTCCGTGTCGTTTGCTGCGGCGTTCGCCGCGGCCGACGCCGCGCAAGGCCTTGCGCGCCACCACGGCAAGGCGCTCCAGGCGGACGAGGAAGTCCGGGGAGAGGATCTCGCTCGGCTCAGTCGTCGGCACTGCGCAGACCGTACTTCTTCACCTTGTAACGCATGGCGCGGAAGGAAATGTTCAGCAGCTTGGCGGCGTTGGTCAGATGCCCGGAGGTTCGCTCGAGGGCGGCCTCCAGGTAGGCCATTTCGGTCTCGGCCAGGACCTGCTCGAGGTCGATGCCCTCCGCCGGGAGGAAGGCGTCGGGAGCCCCGCGCGCCCGCGACGTCGACGGGATGAGGCTCATGTCGTCGATGACTTCGCCGCGGGCGAGCGTGACGGCGCGCTGGATGGTGTTCTCCAGTTCGCGCACGTTTCCCGGCCAGGAATGCGCTTCGAGGCGCGCCTGCACTCGTGGGCTGATGGAGCGGACCTTCTTCCCCAGCTTGCGGGAATACTTGACGAGGAAGTGGGCGGCGAGAAGAGGGATGTCCTTTCGGCGCTCGCGAAGCGGTGGAAGGTGGACGGGAAGGACGTTGATCCGGTAGTAGAGGTCGGCTCGGAAGCGCCCGTCGGCGACCGCTTCCTCGAGGTCGCGGTTGGTCGCGCAGATGAAGCGGACGTCCACGGTCTTCGGCTCGGTGCTCCCCACCGGCAGGATGCGTCGGTCTTCGAGGACGCGGAGGAGTTTGACCTGCGTCTCGAGGTTCATTTCGCCGACTTCGTCGAGGAAGAGGGTTCCTCGGTTGCACACTTCGATGAGGCCCTTCTTGTCGCGGTGCGCACCCGAGAACGCGCCCTTGACGTGTCCGAAGAGCTCGCTCTCCAGCAGGGGGGCCGGGAAGGCGGCGCAGTTGATGGACAGGTAGGGCCCCTCGGATCGGCTGGAGCAGTAGTGAAGCGCCCGAGCGAGGAGTTCCTTGCCCGTCCCGCTCTCGCCCGTCACCAGGACGGTCGTGTCGGTGGGCGCAACGCGGCGGACGATGTCGAGGACGTTGCGCAGCGCGGGGCTGTTGCCGAGGATTTCCGCGGCGGCCTCTCGGCGCTCCGCTCGGCTGAGCATGGCGCGCTGGGCCAAGGCGCGGGCCACGACTTCGCGGATCAAGTCGTTGTCGTCGAAGGGTTTCTTGATGAAGTCGTAGGCGCCGCGGCGCATGGCTTCGACGGCGTTGTCCCACGTGGAGTAGGCGGTGATGACCACCACCGGGACGTCGGGGTCTTGGGTACGCAGGCGGGCGAGGACGTCGAGGCCGTCGTCGGTGCCCAGGCGCAGGTCGAGGAGCACGATGTCGGGCTTCTCGTCGCCGAAGAGCTTCAGGGCCGCCGCGGCCCCGTCGCAGGTCAGAACCTCGTGCCCCGACCGAGAGAGGACGATCTCGAGCAGTTCGAGCAGGCTGCGCTCGTCGTCGACGATCAGGACCTTCGCCATGGGTTGCTCCTGCGCTCTTCGGAGCTGCCTGCGCGCGAGTCCTGACGAGGTGCGAGGAGGTTCGGCAACCGGCGGGTTGCGACCGACGGCGGGCGCAGCCAGGACTCTCTGCGCAGGTCTGCTCGAGTTCGCGCTCCCGCTTGGGAGTCTACTGGGGAGGAGGCGGACGCGCGACGCTGCGTCCGCCGGTGGGTCCGCTCAGCCGGTGGGGGATTCCTGCTCCGGGTCCTGAGCCAGCAGGGGGAAGAGGAGGCGAAAGCGGACTCGCCCCTCGCTCGCCCGGTAGGCGATGTCTCCTCCGTGGTTTCGCACGATCTTCTGGGTGATGGCCATGCCCAAGCCCAGTCCGCGGGGTTTGGTGGTGAAGAAGGGGGTGAAGAGCTGTCTGGCGACTTCGGGGGCGAGGGGGGGGCCGTCGTTGGCGATCTCCAGTTCGGCGGCGGGGACCGTCCGGAGGCTGGAGGGGCCTCCCTCAGGACGCTCGACGACGCTGGAGCGGAGAAGGAGGAACTCGAGGCGTCCGGCCCCGTTCATGGCCTCGAGGGCGTTTACGGCCACGTTGAGGACCGCCTGGCGAAGCTGGTCGGGGTCGGCGGAGACGACGAACTCCCCCTCGACGGAGCAGGAAATGGCGACCTCGCCCCGCAGTTGGTGCTGGCGAAGCATGGTGGCCGTTTCTTCTACGAGGCCGCCGAGTTCGACGGGGCGTCGGACCGGAGGACGCATGCGCGCGAAGTCCAAGAACTCTTGGATGAGGCGGTCGAGTCGGTCGGACTCGCGGCGGACGATGCTCGCCAGGCGCCGGTCTTCCTCGTCGGTGAGGGTGCGGTCGGCGAGTTCCTGCACCGCTCCGCGGATGGAGCCGAGGGGGTTGCGGACCTCGTGGGCGATGCCCAGGGCGATCTGCTCGATGTCTTGCAGGCGCGCCAGCCGGGCCTCGGCCTCCTCCGCGCGCACCCGGAGAGAGAGGTCGCGGAAGATGCCCACCACCCCGCGGATCCTGCGCTCGCCACCGATCTCGTCGGCCAGGACGGTCGTCTTCACCTCGACGAGGCGGGGGTCTTGTCCGCGAAGGAACAGCTCGAGTTCGATGGTCGTGTCCTCGCCTCGGGCGAGGACGTCGAGCACCTGCCGATCTTCGCGGCGGCGCAGCACGTCCGCGTAGCGCAAGCCCACCAGGCGGCGGGCGCCGCTCCAGTTGAGCAGCCGACGAGCCTCCGCGTTGGCAACGAGGAGCCGACCGCGGCGATCGATGGCCACGATGCCTTCGGCGAGGCGCTCGAGGACTTCCTCGTAGAGAAGCTGGGTTTGGCTGAGGCGGCGAGGAAGGCGCGAGCCGAGGAAGGTCACCGCGAAGAGCGCAATGCCCATGCCGATGAGGTTGGCGGTGACGCGACCCGGTCTGGTTTGCTGTACGACTTCGGCGCAGAAGCTTTCGTTGAGGAGGGGCGGAGCGAAGGGGCCTTGGGAGGCGTACCAGTAGACGAGAGCTGTACCGGCGAGCGCGACGCTTGCCAGGGACGCCGCCGCCCACGCCGCTCGGTCCGAGACGAGGAGGACGGCGGCCAAGATGGCTGCGAAGAAGAGGAAGCTGAAGCCGATGTTGTAGATCCCGCCGGTGAAGTAGGCGGTGAGGGTTGCGAGGAGCAGGTCGATCCCCACGGCCGTCGCGGCGTAGCGCTCCCGATCGCGGATCCTGCGCAGGAGGCCGAGCTGGAGGGTCGCGAGTCCGAGCCCGACCAGGAGGGTGGCGTAGGCGCCGAAGAAGCGGCGCGGCGATCCTTCCTCGTAGACGAGGAGAATCGCGAGGGCCGCCAGGAGGACGAGGAGACGTCCGATGAAGTAGCGGCGAACTTGGCGGGCATAGTCCTGCCCGTGCTGTTCGATGAAGCTCCGAGCGGTCAGGAGCCCTGCTTCGCTCGGAGTCACCGCGCCCTCAGGTCTTGCGCCAGGAGGTGGCGACCGCGAGGGACCCTTGGCTGGAGGCTCCCCGCGGTCGCCGCACGAGCGACCGCGCCTACTGCTGGAGCGCCTTCTGCATTTCGAAGATGGGCAGGAAGATCGCGAGCACCATGCCACCGACGAGAACGCCCATGAAGCAGATCATGATCGGCTCGATGAGCGAGGTAAGCTGCTCGACCGAGGTCTCGACCTGCTGGTCGTAGAACTCGGAGATCTTCAGGAGCAGGGCCTCGAGCGCGCCGGATTTCTCGCCGATGGCGATCATGCGGGTCACCATCGGCGGGAAGAGTTTGGGCTTGGCCGCGAGGGGGGAGGCGAGGGTTTCGCCTTGGCGGACGCTCTCGGAAGCCTCGGAGACCAACTCCTCGATGTGGACGTTGCCCGAAGTGCTGGCCACGATCTCCAGGGCTCCCAGGATGGGGACACCGGACGAGATCAGGGTGGCGAAGGTGCGGGCAAAGCGGGAAATGGCGACCTTCTTGAACAAGGGCCCGAAGATGGGGATGTTGAGCGCCAACCAGTGGAACTGCCGCCGCCCCATGCTGGTCTTGGAGTACACGCGCGTCAGGACGACGAAGCCGATGGACCCGGGGGCCCAGATGTACCAGTAGGTCGTCATCCAGTCGGCGACGTTGAGGAGGAACTGGGTGATCCAGGGAAGGGTCACCCCCATGTTCTCGAAGATTTCCTTGAACTTGGGGATGATCACCAGGAGCAAGAAGAGCACGATGCAGAGGATCAGTGCGATTGAGATGACCGGGTAGGTCATGGCGCTGACGATTTGAGCGCGCAGCTTGGCGGTGGCTTCCTGGTATTCGGCGAGGCGAATGAGGATCTCGTCGATCTGGCCGGAGACCTCGCCGGCGCGGATCATGTTGACGTAGATGTCCTCGAAGACGCGCGGATGCTTCTGCATGGCCGTGGAGAGGTCCGTGCCGCCGCGCACGTCGTAGACCACCTCCTCGAGGACGGCCTTGAAGCCGGGGTTCTCCATCTGCTCGGCGAGGATCTCGAGGCACTCCAAGAGAGGGATGCCCGCCGAGATCATGGTGGCGAGCTGCCGAGTGAAGATGACGAGCTCGTTGAGCTTGACCTTGGCCTGAGCGGCTCCCACCTTCCCGGTGAGGAAGGCCTCCAGCCCGCTAACTTGCTTTTTCCCGCCGCTCGCCGCGACCGCTTCGTCCGCCATGCCGATTGCTCCTCGTTGAGCTCAGGGGCTCCCTTGGTTTTGCTCGCCCGTCGCTGGGGCGCTCGAGACGCTCGCTGAGGTGAGTGTAGCTAGCGCCGAAGACGCCCGCCGCCTCGTGCGCCACCCGGTGGCACCTGCCCTTGGTTTTGGAAGGTGCGCTCGAAGTCCTCGAGGTCCATGGTCCGTTCGCGGGCGTCTTCGTACGAGCAGAGGCGCTTTTGGACCAGCTCGAAGAGGGACTGGTTCATGGTGCGCATGCCGTATTTCCCGCCCGTTTGGATGATGCTGTAGATCTGGTGCGCCTTGTCGTCGCGGATGAGGGCCTTCACGGCGCTGTTGGCGATCATGATCTCGGCCGCCAGGCAGCGCCCGCGCCCGTCGGCGCGCGGGAGGAGTTGCTGGCAGAACACGGCCATCAACACGAAGGAGAGCACCGTGCGGATCTGCTGCTGCTGGTAGGCGGGGAAGACGTCGACCACGCGGTTGATGGTCTGCACGCAGTCGGAGGTGTGGAGCGTGCCGAAGGTCAGGTGGCCCGTCTCGGCGAGGGTCAGCGCGGCCTCGATGGTCTCCATGTCGCGCATTTCGCCGACGAGCACCACGTCGGGGTCTTGGCGGAGCACGGCGCGGAGGGCTTCCTTGAAGCCGTGGGTGTCGCTTCCCACCTCGCGCTGGTTGACCAGGCAGGCCTTGTTCTTGTGCACGAACTCGATGGGGTCCTCGATGGTGACGATGTGCTCGTTCCGCGTCCGGTTCACGTAGTCGACCATGGCGGCGAGGGTCGTGGACTTGCCCGAGCCGGTCGCTCCGGTCACGAGGACGAGGCCTTTGGGGGTGGAGGCGATGTCCGCGCACAGGTCCTCGGGGAGGCCGAGCTCCCGGAACCCCTTGATTTCGTAGGGGATGACACGCAACACCGCGCCCACGGCGCCCCGCTGCATGAAGACGTTGGTGCGGAAACGCCCCAGGCCCCCGATGCCGAAGGACATGTCGAGTTCGAGGTCCTTCTCGAAGCGAGCGATCTGGGTGTTGTCGAGGATCGAGTAGACCAGCTTCTGAGTGGTCTCGGGGTCGAGGACGGCGTGCTCGGTCGAGATCAGCTTCCCGTCGACGCGGATCTTGGGGGGCGCGCCGGCGGTGATGTGGAGGTCCGAGCCGCCGCGCTCGACGAGTTGCTGAAGAAGTTCCTCGACGCTGATCATGTCCGGGTGGCCTCTCTCCCGCACAACCTCGTGCAGGATTCCCTTTTACCTCTCCGGCTCCGCTCACGCTACTCGACTCGGTCCGTCACCTGCCGGAGAGGAGCCGCAGGGCTTCGGGCAGGGCCCCGGGCCAGAAGGCCGCGACGAAGGCGCCCAGTGAGAGGAAGGGGCCGAAGGGGACGTGGGGGTCGCCCGTGGCGATGCGGGCGAACAGCCCGGTAAAGGGGCGCAAGGGGACCTCCTCGTCGGGACCGGCGGGGCCGCGGGCGCCGGTCACCCAGACGGCGAAGCGGCGCAAGGGGGTGCGGGCCTCTTCGAGGTCGCGCCCGAGCAGGCGGGGCCTCCCGCTCCCGATGCTGGAGGCGACGCCGAAGGCGGCGCCCGCCAGGCAGCCCACCAGGAGCGACACGACCACACCTTGCCAACCGGTCATTGCGCCAACGAACCCCATGTACTTGACGTCGCCGAAGCCCATGGCCGAAACGCCTTCTTCGAGACGGAGCAATCGCCCGAAGGCCTCGCCGACCAAGTAGATGAACCCCGCGCCCAAGGCGGCGCCGTAGATCGATCCGGCGAAGGCGGCGAGGTGGCGGTACGCGTCGGGGGAGCTGCGCTCGCATTCGGCGAGGGTACGCAGCGGGCCCAGGGCTCCTTCCAGCCCCCACCAAGCGAAGGCGGACTCGAGGAACAGGTAGGCGGACGCCGCGGCGCCGGACAGGTCGGGCAAGGGGCGCGCGGGGGGGGCGTCGAGCAGGTCTGGAAGGAGCAGGGCGG
>RFHU01000502.1 GCA_003695705.1 Planctomycetota bacterium | reverse complement strand
TACCTGGCCTCGGCTTTCTCGTGGGTCGGAGGAGGGCGCTACTGGTGGGAAGTCTTCGGCCTCGTCTGACGCCTCTCAGAGCGTCGAAGGCGTCCGGCCCGGCGCCCGTCCCCGGGCACGAAACGCTCCCTGCCGGACCTTCCCTCGCGCTGCCCGCTCTCCGCAGGAGACCTCCGCGCGCCGAGGTCGGGCCGTGTTCGTTCGTTCCCCTGCGCCACCCCCTCGGACCTCTCGCAGAGGACCCCCCGCAAAGGCAATCGCGCTCAAGGCGTACGCAGGGAGGCGGTGCTCCGCCGCCCGTCCGTCAGCACCTCGGGCTCGAGCGCGAGGTCGCTCTGCTGCAGGGTCTCGAAAATGGTGCCCAGCGGCGCGCCCACGTCGATGAGCTCCAGCACTTGCTCCTCGCCGGTCCCCAGGGCCGCGCCGCGCACATCCTCGGCGAGCGCTTCGAGCCGGGCCGCGACGTCGCGGTAGCTGGGGTCCAAGGCGTGGAGTTCGAGATAGACTCGCCGAGCGGCGCGCCGTTCGGCGCCCTGCTCGTAGAGCGCCGCCACCCGGTAGATCAGGTCCTTGTAGGGATCCGAGCCCGGCGCGTAACCGAGCGACTGCGCCGCCCGCCGGTAGGCCGCTTCGGCTCGACCAAGGAGCCCGCGGCGCGCGAAGCGCTCCGCTGCAAAACTCAGGTAGGAGAGTTGAGGATTCGACTCGTCCAGGCGACCCACGGACCGCAAGAACTGAATGGCCTCGGCGTCGTGGCCTTGCTCTGCGTAGAGTCCGGCGAGTTCGAGGCGCGCGGCGGGATCGCTGCTCCCCTGGAGAGCGCGAATGCGCTGCTCGCGAACCCGGGCCGAGGTCGCCTCCAAGGCGTGCCGGAGCGCCAGGTCGTCCGGCTCCCGCCGCACCGCCCGGCGGAGGAGCTCTTCGGCCTCCTCGAGCCGCCCCGCGGCGAGGGCGAGGGCGGCCAGCCGCTCCAATTCCGCCGTCGATCCGGCGCCCCCCTCGACGAGGACCGCGAGCACTTGGTAGGCCTCGGCGGCCCGCCCAGCGCTCTCCAGCAGACGCGCGTACTCCACCCGCGCCTCGGTGTGGTCGGGCGCCGCTTCGAGGAAGCGGCGGTAGAGTTCGCCCGCGCCTTCCAGATCTCCCAGGCGGCGGCGGGCGCGCGCAAGGGGAAGGCCCAGGGAGCGAATCCCTTCGCCCAACGCAACGCGCTCGCCAAGGGCCACGGCCCGCTCCAGCACGGCGGCCGGCGCCTCTTCCAGGAAGTCGGAGAGCCCCGCGACCGCATCTTGAACCCGATCGCTGCGCGCGCAGAGTTCGAGGCAACGAAGCCGCAACTCGGCGTCCTCCGGTCGCTGCGCCAAGTAGCGTTCGAGGACGCCAATGGCCTCGTGCACGGCCTCCGCGGCCTCGTGCAGATCGACGAGCAACACGGCGATTTCCCGCGGGAGTTCGCCCCATTCGTCCGCGATCTGTTCGGCCTTGGCTACGACCTCGCCGCAGAGAGCGCGGTCCTCCGCCGCGCGACGCAGATGCACCAGGGCGTCGCCCAGGTCGCCGCGACGCGCGAGGGCGAGGGCGAGTTCGAGACGCGCCGCCGCGTCGTCCTCGTCGGCGAGGAGGCGCGCCTCGAGCCCCTTGATGCGCTTGGCGTGGGCCCGCTCGGTGATCCGATCCAGCTCGTCCTCGAGGGCCGCGTCGTCCGACTCCGCGGCCTCGTGGGCCGCGCGAAGCTCACGGATTGCGCCCTCTAGGTCTCCGGCCGCAGCAAGGGCCCTCGCCAGGGCGCGCCGAATCCCCACGTCGCGGGGCATGGCGTCGCGGGCGTGTCCGAGCGCGCGCAACCCCGCCGAGGCGTCGCCTCGCTCGAGGTAGACCTCGCCGAGAGCCTGGAATACCCGCGCATCCGCGCGCCCCGCCTGCGCAACACGCAGGAGGTGCTCCTCGGCCAGCGGACCCGCCCCCAGGCGAGCGTAGGCCAGGCCGAGCAACCGCGTCAGCGCCAGGTCGTCCGGGCTCCGCGCCACCAGCGGACCGAGGAGCTGAACGCAGGCGAACGCCCGGCCGGACTCCAGGAAGGCCTTCGCGCACGCCGCCCGCACCCGCAGTGAGGTCCCCGCCCGGGGCATGAGCGACTCCGCGAGCGCACGCGCCGTCGCGTGGGGCGGCCGCTCCTGGGACAAGAGCTGCTCCAGCATGTCGGCCGCCGCGTCCAGCCGGCCTTCGGCCGCCATGGTCTCCGCCTGCTGCCGAAGGGGTTCGAGGCTGTGCGGGTCGCGGCGCATGACGTCGTCCATGAGCTCACGCGCTCCCTGCGCGTCACCGCTCCTCCGCAGCGCCTCAGCGAGGGCCGCGGCGTCCTTGACCTCGCCACGGCCCGGGCCCGCGATGCGCCGGTAGGCCTGCGCGGCCTCGGCGTGGCGCCCGAGGCGCGCGAGGTGCTGGGCGTAGGCGCGCACGCACACGGGATCGTCGGCGTCCGCCCGAACCGCACGCGCGAACGCGTTCAAGGCGCCCTGAGCGTCGCCCGCCCCCGCCAGCGCCTCGCCGAGCGCGACTTGTCCCCGCGGCGCCGAGGGGTCTCGGGCCAAGATTCCCTCGGCCAACTCGCGCGCGGCCGCGTGACGGCCGGCCAGACAGAGCAGCGACGCCTGCGCGGCTTGCCCCTCGATGGCCACCCGAGTGAGGAAGCCGCGTTCGACCGGATCCTCCTCGACCTCCTCCGGCGCCGCCGAGGCGAGCGGTTGCGGCAAGGGCGCGGGGACCCTCGGGAGCAAGCTTCCTTCCCCCTGCCCCGGCGAGGGCTCCGCCCCTCCAGCACTCCCGCCTC
>RFHU01000501.1 GCA_003695705.1 Planctomycetota bacterium | reverse complement strand
GTCGGGGCTGGGGCTGGCGAAGGGGTCGAGGGGCACGTGGGCTCCTCCTCCCAGGTTGCGACATCTTTCCCCAGGGCGCCAGCCTTCCAGGTCCGGTCTTCGGCTTGCGGCCAGGGTCTCGCGTCCGCGCCCGCTCTCCTTCACCTCGGCCGGGCCGCGTGGTTCGAACGCGCCCGGAGAACGGAGCGGAGGCCGCGGCTTCGTCCCTCGCGGACGGCTTCTTCGCAGGGCATACTCGCGGCGTGCGGGTGCTGCCCGCTTCCTCAGTTTGCCCTTGCGAGGTCGACCGTGAGCTCCGAACCCCTACTCGCTGCCATCGAACCCATCGTCGTGCATCTGGCGCAGGCAGACCTCAGCGATCCCGCGGCCGTGCGTCGCGACCTCGAAGAAGCCTTCCCGTTCGCGGGGCAGACGGTCCAGGCCGTTCGAGAGGCTGCGGTTGCAGGGGCCGCCGCGGGCTGGTTGTTGCCGAAGACGAACGGGTCGCTGCGCTACGGTCGCCTTGCCAAGGATCTGCGAGGGTTCAGCATCGACGCGGTCGAGATGAGCACCCCGGGGCCTCGCCATCGGCATCCCCGCGGCGAGGTGGATCTGTGCTTCGCTCGTGCAGGGAGCCCGCGCTTCGACGGAGAGCCCGAGGGCTGGGTGGTCTACGGCCCCGACTCGGTGCACGTGCCCACGGTGGCGGGAGGGACGATGCTCATCCTCTACTTCCTGCCCGGGGGAGCCATCGAATTCCTTGCCTCCTAGGAGCCCAGCCGCGGAAGCTTCACCGTCTGCAGCCGGGGCGAGCGCTCTTCCGCGTTGTCGGACGCTGCGGGAAGGTGTTCGTCGAGGAGCTCCGCGAGGCGTTGACGAACCTCGGCGGCCGAGGAAGGCCGCGCCTCCGGCCGCTTGGCGAGGAGTTCGTGGACCAGGCGGAGGAGGGCAGGCGGGAGCTCGCTCCGCAGGTCCCCCAGCTCGGGAGGCGGCTCCTCCACGATGCGCAGGAGCACGTCCGGGCGGTCGGCGCGGAAGGGCGGGCGACCCCCGAGGAGGTGGTAGAGGGTGGCGCCCAGGGAGTACAGGTCGGAGCGAGCATCCGCACGCCGTGCGTCGCGCGCCTGCTCGGGCGAGACGTAGGGCAGGCTCCCGAGGCCCGTGTTGCTCTGGGTGAGGTCGAGGGGCCCGCTGAGGTCCTTGGCGATGCCGAAGTCCCCGAGCTTGGCGACCCCGCGGGGGGTGAGGAGGATGTTGCTGGGCTTGACGTCGCGATGGACGACGCCTGCCTCGTGGATGGCCTCCAGCCCCGCGGCCACTTGGTGGCCGACTTCGAGGGCCTCGGAGAGGTGAAGCGGTCCGGAGGAGACGCGGTCCAACGCGTTCGGGCCGTTCACCAGCTCCATGACCAGATAGGCGCCGCGCTCGGTCGCCGAGAACTCGTAGACCTCCACCACGTTGGGATTGCGCAGGCGCGCGCAGACCTGCCCTTCGCGCACGAAGCGGCGCAGTGCTTCGGCGCGCGCGCCCTCGTCCACGGCGAGGATCTTCACAGCCACCAAGCGGTCCGTACTGCGCTGGCGGGCAGCGTAGACGCGGCCGTAGCCTCCTTCGCCGAGAGCCCCGAGGAGCTCGAACTCGTCGGAGGGAAGGATGGAGGGGTCGATGCTCCCGGCGCCCGACCACGGCTTGGTCGTGCCTCCGCGCAAGCGCGCGCTGAGCACCGTGGACGCGACCGCGATGGCCGCTTGGGGACCGACGCGGACCGGCTCGTGCGGCGTGAGGCTGCGCCCGGCGAGCTGCGTCCCGTTCGCGCTGCCGAGGTCGGTGAGCCAGAGGCTCCCGTCCGACCGCAACTCGAGGCGTGCATGGCGGCGGGACACCGCGCTGTCGAGGATTCGCACGGTGCATGCCGCGTCGCGGCCAATGAGGAAGCACTGCGCCCGGCGAAGCACGTAGCAGCGCCCGGTGCGGCTGCCTTCCATCACCCGCACCTCGGCGTGCAGACTGCCCGTGCCCGGCGCGGCCGGGGGGGGCGAGCGGCCGGCCTCGCGCTCGCCGTCGTCGAGTTCGTGCGCGGAAGCACCCACTGCAAGTCATACGGTGACGCGTGGTTGCGCCGAGGACCAGTCCGAGCGCACGCGGTCGTCCGAGCACACCGGCCCCCGCGGGATCGTGTCACGGAATGGTCCCAATGAACCCCTCATGCGTTTCCTCGCGAAGCGCCTCTACGTCTCGAAAGCCCCCCCGGGGGATTCACAACGTGCTGCATGGCAGTGGATTGCCTTCCCCACCCGAACGGCACGAGACTTGAGTAACGTCTCGCCGGAACCGAAGGGAGATCGCGATGCGCGTCCGCCTCCACGCCTTGTTCGTCTTGGTCGCCCTGGGCTTGGGGCCCGCCTGGGCGCAGCCGACCGAGGCCCCGCTTCCGCCGCCCGGCGACGGCGAGCGGCTCTTCGGCTTCGAATTCGAGTTCGCCGGCCGCGGGAACCGCATCGTCCACTTCGAGGACATGCCCTGGGAGAACTACCGCGACCTCATGCGGGTCGTCGTCGAACACTACGGCGGCAACCCCGGAGAGATTCGCAAGGTCGAGTTCACCAAGCCCACCACGAACCTCGAGCGCTACCCCAGTGGGGAGCGCACCCTCTTCCGCGCCGAGTGGATCGACCCGCGCGGACGCAAGTGGATGATCGAGCCCGAGTTCGTGGCCAGCACGGGCTACGACGGCTACGAGCTCGTTACGCCGCCCATCGACGACCCGCGCGACCTCGAGCGCCTCCTCGAGAAGCTCCGCGCCTCGGGCCTGGTGCGCGAAGGGCTCAAGTCGGGCGTCCACCTGAACATCGACGGGCGACGTCTGGTCGCCCCCAACGGCGACGCCCGAGCGTTGGCCAACCTCATCATCATGCACGAGAACATGGAGCCCATGCTGCGGCGCCTGTTCCGGCCCGTGCGCGGTGGCGGGCACGCCAACCGCTTCGCCCGCAGCCTCGCCGTCGACCACGAGGACCTGCTGCGCGAGATCGATCGCCTCCCCCCCGAGGAGCGGACCCGCGAGAACCTCGAGCGGATCTTCCGCGCGCGCGAAGGCCGTGAGGCCGCCCTGCACGAAGTCGATCCGCTCGACCCCGAATCGCGCACCAAGCTGTGGAAGTATCGCTCGCTGAACCTAGCGAAGGTCCTCAACATCAACCCCCTCCACAACGGCAACGCCGGGGTGGTCGAGTTCCGCATGTTCGACCTCGACGCCCTCAAGGATCCGGAGATCCACCGCCTCGAGGCGGAGGTCTACCGACGCATGGTGCGCCGCGCGGAGGAATTGGCCGCCCGCGGCGAGACCGTTCGCTACCGTCCCCGTGCGCCCATGCCCGCCGGCGACGACCCCTCGGTCTACAACACCCCCGAGGACCCGGAGGAGGCGCGGCGCGAGGCGCGGCGCATGCTCGAAGAGCTCGGCCTCGATGCGCGCGAATTCGACCGCCTCATCAACGAACGCATCCGCCCCAGGGTCCTCCCCACCGAAGGCGAATTCCGCGGCTTGGTGGACCGCATCCCGGGCAGTCGCCGCACCCACAACGGCGCGCCCTTCACCTTCGGCTTCGAGCTCGAGGGCCGCGGCAACGGCCTGACGGGCATCATGCGCCCCACCGACGCCGAGGTCGACGCGCGCTGGGATTCCATGTCCAAGGCGGAGAAGAAGGCCTACTTCGACCGCGTGGTGGGCGAGAACCACTCTTCGGTGAAGACCCACTTCAAGCCCGACCCGAACCTGTGGTGGCTGGACCCCTACTGGTACGTAGAGGCGACCGGGAACTGGGAGATCCATTCGAAGGTGTTCGAGTCGGTCGACGAAGTGATCCGAGGCATGCGCGAGGCCAAGGCCCTTACCGAGACGAGCGGGAAGGGCTTCCACCTGCACATGCGCGACAACGCACCCGACTGGGAGATGCTCCGCGCCCGTGGCTCGCAGTTCGCCGACTGGATCGAGCGCGCGTCCAACTGGGTGTGGCTCGAGCGCGCACGACGCCTGGGGACCATGACCTCGCTCAAGAGCTGGTCCAACGCGCGCATGTCCACGAACGACGTGGACAACCTGGCCAACCTGCGCTCCTCGAGCCGCGCGACCATTCGCACGCAGATCAGCGACGGCAACTACATCGACATCGAGATCCGCGGCTTCACCAAGTACGTCGACGACATCGAGACCCTGGCGAAGCTGACCACCGAAGCCCTCAAGACCGGCAACTTCGGCCCCTGGCGCCACACGGACAACCCCCTCCCCAACGGAGGCAACGGCGGTCGGGCGCCCGAGTCCCTGCGCCTGGTCGACCACGTGGAGAACTACTTGCGCGAGGTCGAGGGCAAGGAAATGACCCCCGAGATGCGGCGCATCATCGAGGGCATGCAGGGCGACTACCTCAACCGCCCCGGCGTGCGTCCGCGGACCCTCGCCACGAACCTGGGCGCGCCACTGCTCCCCTGGGAGAACGAAGCGTCCTTGCCCGAGGACGTTCGCCGCGCGGTGGTCTACGAGCGAGAGAATTACCTGCGCAAGGTCGCCGCCATGGCCCGCGAGATCGCCGACGGCGGCCGCTACGGGCTCGGGCTCGACGTTGCCAGCGAGACCGCTTTCAGCGAGCGCCTCGGCCTCAGCCCCGAGGCGGCCCGGGGCCTGGTGGCCTTCCGCCGCTCCCGCGGCGGCAGTCTCACCCTGGAGGACGCCCTCTCGGCCGTGGCCGCGGGCGAGAACATGGAGCGCATCGCGCGCTTGGAAGCCTTCGACCTCAACAAGGGCGAGGTCGACGCCTTGCGAGCGCGCTTCGGCCTCAGCGAAGAGGACGCGCGTCGCTTGGTCGACTACGCTCGCGGCCACGACGAGGTGGAAGCCCTCGAACGAGCCGGCGTCTCCAACGACCGGATCGAAGGCATGATCGATCGGACCGGAGCCGTCGACCTGGCGACGACCGAGCTCGACGCGCGGGCCCTCGCCGAACGCCTCGGGATCTCCGAGGAGACCGCTCGGCGGATCCTGGACTACCGCGCCCCCCACGAGCTCCGCTCCGCCGAGGACCTGCGCGCCGCTGGCCTGAGCGAGGAACGCGCCCGCGAGGTCTACGAGGCCGCGCGGCGGACCGTCGACCTGCGCGAAGCCAGCAGCGACGCCCTGCGGGCCATGGGCCTCAGCGAGCACGAGGCGCGGGCCATCCTCGAGGCGCGCGACGCCCTCCCTCTGCGGCGCTACGACGACCTCGAGCGACTCGGCTTCGAGCGGGAGACCATCGAGGCCTTGCGCCGCAACTCGCGCATCAACCTCGAGGCCCTCCGCACCCTGGACGCCGAGGCCCTTGCCGAGCGGACCTCCCTCAGCATCGAGGAGGCGCGGCGTCTGGTCCGCGGCCGCACGGCCCTCGACGTCTCGAACGCCGAAGTCCTTGCGGAGCTCCTTGGCAGCGAGCGGGCCGCGGAGGTGCGCGCCCGAGCCGCGGGCGGGCTCGACCTGAACGCCGCGAGCCGCGGCGAGTTGCGCAGCCTCGGCCTCGAGGACGCCGAACTCGAGCGGCTCCTCCGCTACCGGGGGGAGGCGCGCATTGGCTACGGCAATTCGAGCTGGGCCAGCTTCAGCGCCGAGCGGGCTGCCACCGAACTCCTCGAAGCAGGGGTCGTGAACGAGACCGAGGCCGAGTCGATCCGTCGCAACGCCGGCGAGGTGCGCCTGAGCAACGTCGACGCGGAGACCCTCGTCCGCCGCTTCGGACTCGACGCCGAGGTTGCCGAGCGGGTGGTCGCCTACCGAGACGCCCACGACCTGCGCAGCGTGGAGGCGCTCGAGGCCGCCGGCGTGGAGCGAGCGGTCGCCGAGCGCGTGCTGGCCGAGAGCGAGGGACTCGACCCGCGCGTGGCCAGCCGCGCAGCCCTGCGCGAGCGCACCGGCCTGAGCGACGCCGAACTCGATCGCCTGCTCGCCGTGCACGGGACCGACGCCGAGCGCGCCAGCGCCGAAGTGCTCGCCGAGCGCCTCGGCGTCTCGCGCGAGGTTGCCGAGCGCCTCGTCGAGCTTCGCGACAACGAACGAGTCCGCATGCGCGACGTGGAGGCCCTGGTCGAGAAGGGGGTGGACCGCGCCGTCGCCGAGCGCATTGCGGAACTGGCGCGTCCGCTCGACCTCCTGAACGCGACCGTCGAGGAGCTCGTCCGGCGCGGCATGCCCGAGGCCGACGCGCGTTCCCTCGTCGACTTCCGCGAGCGCGCCAAGGCCGCGCCCGGCCTCGACCTCAAGGAGATCGAGCGGCAGATCCGTTACAAGGTCAAGCTCTGGGCCCGCAACACCCAGCTCGCCGAGGCCCTGCGCCGCTCCCTCTTGCCGCGCAACAACGAACTCAACCCGGTGGTGGATACCCCGGACAACCGTGCCGAAGGCCGCTACGTAGAGCCGGGCCCCGGGGAAGGCTTTGCCGGTCGTCGGGCTGGGGCCGAAGGCCCTGCAGCGGAGGCGCGCATTGGCTCCGACGAGGTGCGCGGCATCTTCGAATCGGTGCGCGAGTCTTCGATCCACCGCACGCTCGCCCGCCTTGCCGACCCGGCGTCCAGCGAAGCCGAGCGGAGCGTGTTCGGTCGCGGCCTCGATCGGCTGCGGGGCCTGGACCTCGAGATCGTGCGCACCAACGACATTCTGGCCGACTACACGGGCAACAAGGTGCGCGTCTCGACCGGGTTGCTCAACGAGATCGACGCTCGGGCTGCGACGATGCCGGCCGACGCACGGGCCTTTCTGCGCGCGCGCATCCTCGGGTTGATCATTGCCCACGAGACCTCGCACGCGGCCGGGATCCGCGCCGAGCGGGTCGCCGACGCGGAGGCGATCGGCATCCTCGAGGGTTCGGGCCTCAGCCGGGTGGGCAACTCGGCCCTGGCCATCAGCAACCCGGAGATTCGCGCCGCGGTGGAGGCCTTCGACCGGCCGCTGGGCAGTTCCCACGTGGACAACTTCCTCTCCCGCCTGCGCAACCTGGTGCGTTACGGCACGGTGCGAGGCCGCATTGCGAACATGGAGCGCGCGGCTCGCGGGGAGGCGGATCCGTTCGCGCGCTACCGGCGGGCGGACGGGACGCTGCGCTGGGGTCGTTTGACGGCGGACGGCGTGCTGAAGGAGGGCGTTGGGGGG
>RFHU01000500.1 GCA_003695705.1 Planctomycetota bacterium | reverse complement strand
CTCGGGGGACTGCGCGGCGGGGGGCAGGGAGCCGAGGGTGACGAGGCGCTGCACGGCGTTGCGGAGCTCCCGCACGTTGCCCGGCCAGTCGCGGCGCTGCAGTTCGGCGAGGGCCTCGGCGTCGAGCCCGTGCGCTCGCTCGGGGTCGGCGAGGAGTTCGCGCGCCTCCTGCGCGAAGGCTTGGGCGAGGAGGGGAATGTCCTCGCGGCGCTCGCGGAGGGGGGGGACCCGGACCTCGAGCACGTTGAGGCGGTAGAGCAGGTCCTCGCGGAAGAGGCCCTGGGCGACGAGTCCTTCGAGGTCTTGGTGGGTGGCGGCGACGACGCGCACGTCGACCTGGCGCGGCGTGGCCTCGCCGATCCGCCGCACCTCGCCTTCTTGGAGGACGCGGAGCAGCTCGGCCTGCAGGCGCGGGCTGGCGTCGCCCACCTCGTCGAGGAAGAGGGTGCCTTCGTGGGCGCGCTCGAAGAGGCCCGGGCGGTCTCGGTCGGCGCCGGTGAAGGCGCCTTGGGCGTGCCCGAAGAGCTCGGCCTCGAGGAGGGACTCGGTGAGGGCGGCGCAGTTGACCGCGCAGAAGGGGCCCTCCGCGCGGGGCGAGTTGCGGTGCAGCATGCGCGCGACGAGCTCCTTGCCCGTTCCGCTCTCGCCGCGCACGAGGACCCGCGCGTCGTTGGGAGCGGCGCGTTCGAGCAGGCGAAGAAGATCGAAGGCCGCCTGGCTTTCGCCGACGAAGCCGGCGGTGTCGAAGCGCTCGCCGAGCTGCCGCACCCCGCGGGCGAACAGGTCTTCGAGGGCGCGCAGGCGGCGGCGTTCGGCGTCGCGGCGGCGGGTGCGAACGATGAGCCCCGAGACGAGCTTGGCGAAGTGCGCCACGAGCGCTTCGGCCTCGTCGCCGAAGGGCGGGACGCTGCGCCCGCTGCGGTCGAGGACCACGCTGCCGAGGTCGAGGCGGCGGTAGCGCAGGGGCGCCGCCACCACCGCCTGCAGGTCCAGGGCGCGGGCGCTGCGGCTGTCGGAGAAACGGGGGTCCTCGGCGGGGCGTACGGCGCGCAGTGGGCGGGACTCTGCGGCGGCGCGCTCGGCGATGCGCCGCGACACGAGCCGCGCGGGGTCGGGCAGGTCCCGGCCCCTCGCATCGCGCGCCGCGCGCACCACGAGCCCCTCGCCGGGTTCGCGCAGGAGCACGAAGCCGCGGTCGGCTTCGACCGCGACCACCAACTCGGCGAGGACGAGGTCGAGGAGGCCGGGCAAGGAGAGGTCCGTGTCGGCCTCGAGGAGGCGCCGGGTCATGGCGAACAGGCGTTGCGCTCCGGCGGTGTGTGCGAGGTCGGCCGCGAGCTCGCTGGTGGGCGGGGTCGCCGCGGCGGCTCCCTTGCGCGCCGGGGCCGGCGGCGCCTCGCCCTCGTCCTCGTCCTCGTCCTCGTCTTCGCCTTCGGCTTCGCGGCGGCGCGCCTCGACGAGGGCCTCGCGCGCGCGCGGGCGCAGCTCGTCGCGTGCGTCGATCCGCTCGAGGGCCTCTTCGAGGGTCGCCGCCGCCTCGCCCGGACGATCGAGGGCGAGCTGGACCTCGCCGAGTTGCGCGAGCAGGGGACCCAGGGCGTCGAGGCGGCGCGCGCGCGCGAGGGCCTCGGCGGCCTCGAGATGTTCGCGCGCGGCGAGCAGGTCGCCGCTGCCGCGCGCCGCGCGGGCGGCGACGACGCGCAGGCCGAGGGCCTCCTCGGGGGAGGGCTCTTCTGCCAGCGCCGCCTCGCAGACGCCCAGGGCTGCGACGCAGTCCCCGTCGAGGAGGTAGCGGCGGGCGCGCGCGGCCTCAGGCATCGGGATCGGGGGCCTCGCGGTTCGGTGGCGGGCCGGCGGGCGGAGGCTGGTCCGGCGAGGCCTCCTGGGCGGCGGGGGAGCCCCCTCCCGCGGCCGGCGAGGCGCAGTTGCCTTGGGGGGCGGCCCCTTCCCCGGCGGCGGGCGCGGGCGAGGCGGCGGCCGCGGCGCGGGCGGCCTGCTTGCGGGCCTTCAGCGCTCGCCGGTAGCGGCGCACGCGCAAGGAGCGGTCGCGCTCGCCGCGGTCGCGCAAGAAGCGCTCGTAGTCCTCGATCGCGAAGGCGTCGTCGGGTTCGGACCAGAGGCGCGAGACGAAGGGCGCCTCGTCGGTGGGGGCACCCAGGCGCGCGCGCGCCAGGCTCTGCACGTGGATGGCCCGAAGGAGGTGGTTCTCGCGCGGCGGGAAGACGCGCAGGGCGAGGAGGCACACGCCAAGGCGCTCGCGCTCCTCGTCCACGGGTCGCGGCAAGGCCTCGCTCGCGCGCTCGGGGTGGTCGCGGAGCATCTCGAGGTTTCCGCGCAGCCAGCCCGTGATCTTCTCGGCGAGCTCGGGCGTGAGGTCCGCGGCGTAGGCCTCTTCGTAGCCGGCGATGAGGGCTTCGCGGGCGGCCTCGGTGAAGCCGCCGTCGCGCAGGGAGGCCCCCACGGCCTCGGCGAGTTCCACGTGGGCGTGGGCGAGATGGAGCACGGCGTCGAATTGCAGCGCCACGAGCCCGGGGTCGTGGACCAACTCGGCGTAGCGCTCGGCGAGGCGCTCGGGGCCTGGGAGTTCGAGGCCGAGGGCCGCGAGCTCGGCCCCTGCCTCGCCTTGGGCCAGGGCGCGGGCGAAGGCGCGGCCCACGGCGGGGACGTCCACGGCGAGGGAGCGGAGGACCGCGCGCTGGAGGAGGTAGCTGGAGAGGATGACCTCGGTGAGGGTGACCTCCAAGAGGACCTGCCAGAGGGCGTGGTCGGACGGGGCGCCGGCTTCGACGCAGCTCGTGGCCAGCGCCCCGGCGGCGGTCAGCGAGAGGGTCTCCCCGGGCTCCTCGGAGGCGCGCAGGGCCTCGCGAATGGCTCCCCGGCAGCGCTGGGCGAGCTCTAGGTCGGCGAAGCGGGGCAGGAGGGCCGCCCGCAGCGCCCCGACCGGGTCCGCGGCGTCGGCGGGCGGGGCGAGGTCCAAGAGGGCGTCGACGAAGGCCTCGGGAGGGAAGCGGCAGGGCCTGAGGGCGGGGAGGGTGAGGGCCAGGCGGCCGAAGGCCGCTAGGTGTTGCGCGTAGCGTGCGGGGTCGGAGAGCTCGGCGATCATCTCCTCGCGTACGCGGCGCGCGTCGCGCGTGCCCAGGCGGCGCTGCAGCTCTCGCTGGTGCTTCTTTTCGTTCACGCCGGGCACTTTAGGGCAGGGGCAAGGGCTCCGCCAGCCGGCTCCCAGGGGGGCGGAGGGGCGATGGCCCCGCCGTCGGGGACGAGCCCCGCGTCGTGGGGGTGGGTCCGCCGTCGCCCGGGAGGTGGGGAAGCGGGGCCCAGGCGCCCTGCGTGTGGGCTGGTAGGCTGCCCGGGTGAAGCTTCGCGAGCGGTCGGCCGGCGTGGTCCCCCTGCGCCGCACACCCGAGGGCTGGCGCGTCCTCCTCTTGCGCGCCTACCGCCTGTGGGACTTCCCCAAGGGCCGGGTGGAGCCGGGCGAGGAACTCCTCGCCGCCGCGGTGCGCGAGGCGAAGGAAGAGGCGGCCCTCGACGACCTTCGCTTCCCCTGGGGTCGCGAAGGCAAGAGCACCGCGCCCTACGGGCGCGGGAAGGTCGCCACCTACTTCCTCGGCGAGACCGAGCGCGCCGAGGTGACGCTCCCGGTGAGCCCCGAGCTCGGTCGCCCCGAGCACCACGAGGGGCGCTGGGTGAGCTTCGAAGAGGCGGCCCGTCTCCTGCCGCAGCGCCTGCAGCCGATCCTCGCCTGGGCGCGGGAGCGGGTTGCGGGCAGTCCCCCGGCTTGAGCCGGTCCCGCGGACTCTCTCGGCGGAGGCGCTTCGCTCCGCAGAGGGTCGCGCGGGGCCGGCGGGCGGTCGCCGGGCGTTCCTCGCCCAAGGCTCTTTGCCTTGTGCCGTCCTCGACCGCACTGCTACGGTGCGGGGAACGCACGCGGTGCTTCCTTGTCCAGCGCCCTCGACGACACCCTTCCCTGTCCTGCCTGCCGCTACGAGAACCCGCGCGGGGCGAGCCGCTGCGTCCTCTGCCAGCACGACCTCGATCCCGCGGCCGAGGAGGACCCCCTGGCCGACCTCGACCTCTACGCGGCCGAGGTCGAGCGCGACAACGAGGCGCTCGCCGACCGCGGCTTGGCGGGTCTGCCGGCGCCGCATCCATCGCCTTCCGATCGACTGCGGGCGCCGCCTCCCCCGCCGCCGCGGCGAAGCGGAGCGGGGCGGCGACCGCCGCCGGCGAGCGGGGCGGGGCGGCGACCGCCGCCGCGGAGCGGGGCGG
>RFHU01000499.1 GCA_003695705.1 Planctomycetota bacterium | reverse complement strand
GGCCAGGGCCGCGGCGACGAGGGCGGCGAGGGGCGCGGGGACGTCGGCGCGCCGGCGCCGCAGGTCGGGGGCGGGCTCGTGCTGGAGGCGGCTGAGGAGGGCGAGGGCCCCCTCGCCGCGGCTGCGGAAGGGGGGCTCTCCGGCAAGGAGGGTGAACAGGATCACCCCCAGGCCGTAGACGTCCGCCCGCTCGTCCACCGACTTGCTGTCGCGCGCTTGCTCGGGGGCCATCGTCGCCGGCGTGCCCAGCAGTTCGCCGGTGAGGGTGAGGCGCTGTTCCTCTTCGCCCAGGACGGCCAGGCCGAAGTCGGCCAGGAGCGGGCGCCCGTCGTCGGCGAGGAGCACGTTCTCGACCTTGAGGTCGCGGTGCAAGACCCCGCGCTCGTGTGCGTGCGCCAGGCCCGCGGCCAGCTCCCCCACCAGCCGGCAGGCCTCCTCCACGGCCAGCGGCCCTTCGCGGAGGCGGTCGGCGAGGCTCCCCGCGAAGAGGGGCTGCACCAGGTAGGGCTCGGGTCCGTCCAGGCGCGCCGCGTGCACCGGCACCACGTTGGGGTGCCGGAGGCTCGCGAGGGCCTGGGCCTCGCGGAGGAAGCGGGCGCGCAGCTCGGGGTCGGCGGCGGCCTCGGGGCGCAGGCGCTTGAGCGCGTAGCGCGCGCCGGTCTCCACGTGGCGCGCCTCCTCGACCACCCCCATGCCCCCCGCGCCGAGGACGCGCAGCACTTCGTAGGGGCCGACCCGGCGCCTCACAGGCTTCCTCCGCCGACGGCCTCGAGGCAGCGCCGCGCGCGGACCGCGTCGCCGCGGGCGAGGGCGCGCTCGGCGCCGGCGAGGAGGCCGAGCTGGCGCGGGGTGAAGGGGACCGCCGCGCGCTCGTCGAGGCGAGCCACGGGGCCGAGGAGCGCGGTGAGCAGGGCCTGTCCGAGCGCGTCGAGGCCCGCGCCGGTGCGCGCCGAGACGCGCACCGCGGGCCCGGGGAGGACTTCGCCCAGGAGGTCGATCTTGTTCAGGGCGACCACGCGCGGCGGAGCGCTCGCCTCGGCCAAGGCCAGGGCCTCGGGGCGGAGGTCGGTGGCGTCGAGGACGACGACGCGCGCGTCGGCGGCGCGCGCCGCCGACGCGGCGCGCGCCACCCCGGCGGCCTCCACGCCGCCAGGCGCCTCGCGCCGCCCCGCGGTGTCGACGATTCGAAGGGGGATCCCGCCCACTTCGACGAACTCTTCGATTGCGTCGCGGGTGGTCCCCGCCTCAGGCGCTACCAGGACTCGCTCGCGGCCCAAGAGGGCGTTGAACAGGCTCGACTTGCCCGCGTTGGGGAGCCCCACCAAGGCGACGCGCAAGGGATCGAGCAGGGCGCGCCCGAGGCGTCCGCGGGTGCGGAGCGCCGAGAGGACGGCGCGGGCTCCCGCGGGATCGGGCCGGCAGCGCGCCAGCGCCTCGCCCACGGCGCGGTCCAGGGCGCCGGCGCCCTGGGCGAGCAGCACCCGGCAGGCGCGTTCGCTGCGGGCGAGGGGGAGGGCGCGCTGCACCTCCGCCGCCACGCGCGGGCTCGCGGCGAAGCCGGCCGCCTCCACGGGATCCGTCGCCTCGGCTCCTGCCCCGTCCGCCGGCGGGGCGACCCGCGCCGCGCCTGCGAGGGCGTCGAGGACCGCGCGGACCACCGCTGGCCCGCCGTGGCAGCCAAGTTCGAAGACCTCCTCCCCCCGCCGCGCGAGCAGCACCTGGTCGACCGCCGCCCCGTCGAGGGCGCGGAGCGTTCCCAGGCGGACGCGGCCCACCGGGGGGAGCCCGCGCGGGGCGTCGAAGCAGCGCGCGAGGGCCGCTGCGCTCCCCGGTCCTGCGCAGCGGACCAGGGCCACGCCGCCGGGGCCCGGCGGCGTGAGGCGGCTTACGCGCACTCGCAGACCTCCAGGGCGCGGTGCAGGCCCCGCAGGGTGACGTCGGGCACCACCTCGTCCACGCTCGGGCAGTGGGGCGCCACGCGCGGCGCGTCGCCGCCGGTGGCCACCGCTCGCGGTCGCGCCCCCAGCTCCTCCCGCAGGCGAGCGAGGGTCGCCTCGATCAGTCCCACCGATCCGTAGAAGAGGCCACTGCGCAGGCACTGTTCGGTGGTCTTGCCGAGGGCGGGGGGGCGTTCGTCGTCCCGCAGGTTCACCTCGGGAAGGAGCTCCGCGCCGCGGGCGAGGGCGCGGGCCGCGGCGCCGAGGCCGGGAGCGATCGCACCGCCCAGGAAGACGCCTGCGCGCGAGACCACGTCGAAGGTAATCGCCGTGCCGAGGTCGATCACCACCACGTCCACGCCGGGGTGCGCGTGCGCCGCCCACGTCGCGTTGGCCACCCGGTCCGCGCCCACCTGCTCGGGTGCGTCCACGTCGAGGGGGAGGGGGTCGGGCAGGGTCTGGCGGAGGATCCAGGGCTCGAGGCCGAAGCTCGCCCGCACCCAGTCCTCGAGGAGGCCCCGCCCACGCCGGTTCACCGAGCCGAGGGCGAAGCGGCGCGGCGCGGGACGGCCTTCGAGGAGGGCGGCGAAGGCGCGCTGGCGATCGGGGGGGGCGAGTCGGTGGGGCACGTCGGCTCGCGCCAGCAGGCGCTCGCCCTCGAAGAGGGCGAGGTGGGCGCGGGTGTTCCCAACGTCGGCGACCAGGTCCATGCCGGATCATGGCATTCCGCGGCGCGCCGCGCCCTCGTCGCTTGCGCCTGCGCCGCGGCAGGTCCCGCGCTGGTTCGTCCCCGCGGGGACGCGTGGGCCACCGGGGCGGGTGGCCCCTCCACGCGTTCTCCCCACGCTCTCCACCTCTCGCGACGAGGATTCCGCAGTCCTCGCATTCCCCGGTGCGGCTGGTAGGGTCTGCGGTCCGAGAGGAGGAGCGGGTGGCGAGGCAGATCTTGGACGAGGCCGGCCTCGGCGAGGCGCTCGACGCGCTCGCGGGGCAAATCCTCGAGCACGGCGGGGGCGACCTCGATCGCCTGGCGATCATTGGCATCCGCCGCCGCGGGGTCCCCATGGCCGAGCGAATCGCCGAGCGGATCGAGGCCCGCGCGGGCCGGCGGCCCCGCACGGGGGCCTTGGACATCACCCTCTACCGAGACGACCTCTCGCTCATTGCCGACCAGCCGGTCGTGCACGGCACCGAGATCGACTTCCCCGTGGACGGCCTGCGGGTCGTCCTCTGCGACGACGTGCTGTTCACGGGCCGCACCGTGCGTTCGGCCATCGACGCGCTGTTCGGGCTGGGTCGCCCCGCCAAGGTCGAGCTCGCGGTGCTCGTCGACCGCGGGCACCGCGAGCTGCCCATCGAGGCCAACTACGTGGCCCGCAAGCTAGAGACCTCGCCCGACGAGATCGTGCACGTGCACCTGCGCGAAGTCGACGGGCGCGACCTCGTGGAGGTGGTCGAACGATGAGCGACGCCCGCGATCGTCCCCGCGGCGCCTGGACCCGTCGCCACTTGCTCGGCCTCCGCGAGCTGAGTGCCGAGGAGATCCTCGCGGTCCTCGACACC
The DNA here is from genome assembly GCA_003695705.1 of Planctomycetota bacterium. Taxonomy (GTDB): domain Bacteria; phylum Planctomycetota; class J058; order J058; family J058; genus J058. The sequence goes on along the minus strand of RFHU01000499.1, from coordinate 1,864 downwards.
GCGCGCGGCTTCTCGGAGATCTCCGGTCGCTCCATCCGCAAGGTCCCCACCTTGCGGGGCCGGGTGGTGGTCAACGCCTTCTACGAGCCCTCCACGCGCACCCGGCTCTCCTTCTCGCTCGCCGCGCAGCGCCTTTCGGCCGACGTCCTCGAATTCAGCAAGTCGGGCTCGTCCACCGCCAAGGGCGAGACGCTCATCGACACCGCGCGGAACATCGAGGCCATGGGGGTGGACGCCTTCGTGCTGCGCCACAGTGCGCCGGGCGCCGCGGCCGTGCTCGCGCGCCACGTGGACGCCGCGGTGGTCAACGCCGGCGACGGCGCCCACGAGCACCCCACCCAGGCCCTGCTCGACCTCTACACGATCCGCGAACACAAGCAGCGTTTCGAGGGGCTCGAAGTGGCCATCGTCGGCGACATCAGCCACAGCCGGGTCGCGCGCTCGAACATTTGGGCGTTGCAGAAGCTCGGCGCGCGCGTGACCCTCGTCGGCCCCCCGACCCTCGTCCCCAGCCGCTTCGCCGAACTCGGCTGCGAGGTCTCCCACGACCTCGACGCGGTGATCCCGCGCGTGGATGTGCTCAACATGCTGCGCATCCAGCGGGAGCGGCAGGGCCGGCTCAATTTCCCCTCGACCAAGGAATACTCGCGCCTGTTCGCCCTCACCGAGCGGCGCCTCGAGCGCGCCAAGTCCGACGTGCTCGTCATGCACCCGGGCCCCATCAACCGCGGCGTGGAGATCTCTCCCGAGGTCGCCGACGGGAAGCACTCGGTGGTGCTCGAGCAGGTTTCGGCGGGGGTGGCGGTGCGCATGGCCGTCCTGTTCCTGGTCGTGCAGGCCAAGGAGAGCGCCCAGCGTTCCGGAGAGCGTCCTGCGCTCGCCAGTCCCGTCACCTCGGAGACGAACCGGAGGCCTTCGTGAGCGACGCCGCGCGTCCCCGTCAGATCCTCATTGCCGGCGGCCGCGTGGTCGACCCGGCGCGCAGCGTCGACGGCGAACTCGACGTGCTCCTCGAGGACGGCAAGATCCGCGCCGTCGCGCCCGGGCTGCGGATCCAGGGATCCTACGAGCGGGTGATCGATGCGAGCGGGCGCGTGGTGGTCCCCGGGCTGATCGACATGCACGTTCATTTCCGCGAGCCCGGACGCGAGGCCGACGAGACCATTGCCTCGGGGGCGGCGGCGGCCGTGCGCGGGGGCTTCACCTCGGTGGCGGTCATGCCCAACACCGACCCCGCCGTGGACAACGAGGCCGCCGCCGAGTTCCAGGTCCTGCAAGGGAAGCGGGCGGGGAAGGCCAAGGTCTACCCCATCGGCGCGATCACCAAGGGGCGGCGGGGCGACGAACTCGCGGAAATGGCCGGTCTGGTGCGGGGCGGGGCGGTCGGCTTCAGCGACGACGGCGACCCGGTGCGCAGCGCCGAGGTCATGCGCTGCGCGCTTCTCTACGCAAAAATGCTCGACCGCGTGGTCATCGAGCACGCCGAGGATCCGGACCTAGCGAAGAACGGCGCCATGCACGCGGGCATGGTTTCCACGATCCTCGGCATGTCGGGCAAGTCGGCGGCCTCCGAGGAGGTCATGATCGCTCGCGACATCAAGCTGGCCGAGATGACCGGGGCTCGCCTGCACATCGCCCACGTCTCCACGGCGGGTTCGGTGGCGCTGCTTCGCAACGCCAAGAAGCGCGGCGTGCCCGTGACCAGCGAGGCGTGCCCCCACCACTTCACCCTCACCGACGAGGCGGTCTACAGCTTCGATCCCAACTTCAAGATGAACCCGCCCCTCCGCACGCAGAAGGACGTGGAGGCCATCGTCGAGGGGCTGCTCGACGGGACCATCGACGCCATCGCCTCCGACCACGC
>RFHU01000498.1 GCA_003695705.1 Planctomycetota bacterium | reverse complement strand
GTCGGGGGCCGGGGTGGCGGCAGAGCCGGGGGCCGAGGGCGCCGCTTCTCCGGCGGAGGCGGCCTCGTCTTCGGCCGCCACGCGCTCGGGGAGGAAGGCCGGCGCGGGCCCCTCCCGGCCGGGAGCGCCCGGCGTCACCGCCCAACGGCGTTTGCCGGGCTTCTTGGGGCGGCGCCGGCGGAGCTTGGCGGCCAGGGCGTCGGCGCCGGCCTTGGCCGCTTGGTCGCGCACGGGGGCTTCCCCGGCGAGTTGCTTTTCGAGTTGGCGGGCGACGCCGTGGCCGAGGGCGACGCGGCTGGTCAGGGCCAGGGGCAGGCGCTTGCCGTTGCCGAGCGGGTCCTCTCCGTACTTGGCCAGGCGGTTGCGCACGTCGCCCTCGAAGCACACCGCGCAGCCGCTGCACAAGTCGTCGCGGCAGTCGAAGGTGGTCGGGTTCGCGAGGCGATCGACCTTCCTCCGGTCGCCGAGGAGGTACTTCTTGGTGACCCGAGGCGAGAGGTGGTCCCAGGGGAGGGTCTCCTCGGGCGCTCGGGCCCGCAGGAAGTCCTCGGCGTCGATCCCGTGTTCGGCGAAGACCTCGCGCCAGAGGTCCACGCGCAGACGCCCTTGCCAGGATTCGAAGCCGCCGCCGCGCGCCTCGACCGCGGCGATCACCGGCGCCAGGCGGCGGTCCGCGCGGGTGAGGACGCCCTCGAGCCAGCTCGCCTTGGGGTCGTGGTACTTGCAGCCCACGCCGCGGCTGCGCAGGCCGTGGGCCACGTAGCTGAGGCGCTCGCGCGCCTCCGCCTCGCTCAGTTGGCGGTCCCACTGGAAGGGGGTCCAGGGCTTGGGGACCAAGGTGCCCAGGCTGGCCTGGCAGTTGAATCGGCGCACGTGGCGGCGTCCGAGTTCGCGGCAGCGCAGGACGAGGTCGATCAGCCCGTCGAGGTCTGCGCGCGTTTCGGTGGGGAAGCCGACCATGAAGTAGAGCTTGAGCTGCGTCCACCCGTTCTGGGCGATTCGCTCCACGGTCTCGAAGATCTCCTCGTCGGAGATGTTCTTGTTGATCACGTCGCGCAGGCGCTGGGTGCCCGCTTCGGGGGCAATGGTGAAGCTGGTTCGACGGACGCGGCGAATGTCGCGGATCACGTCGTCGGTGAGGCTCCCTGCGCGCAGCGAGGGGAGCGAGAGGCCCACGCGCTGATCGGCGGTCTGGTCGAGCAGCTCCTTGGTCAGCGGGTCGATCAGCGTGTAGTCGCCCGTGTCGAGGGAGAGGAGCGAGACCTCGTCGAAGCCCGTGGCCGCCAGGCCGCAGCGGGCGAGGTCTAGGATCCGCTTGGGAGAGCGCTCGCGCAGGGGGCGGTAGATCATGCCCGCCTGGCAGAAGCGACAGCCGACCGTGCAGCCGCGCATGACCTCGACGCCCACCCGGCTGTGCACCGTGTACGCGTAGGGGACGATGGCCCGGTCGGGGTAGAAGGCGCCCTCGAGGTCCTCGACGAGGGCCTTGCGGACCACGGGCGGCACGCCGGGCACCGTGGGGCGGGTCTCCTGCAGGAGGCCCCGCTCGTCGTAGACGGGCTCGTAGAAGCGGGGCACGTAGCAGCCTTCGAGCGCGGCGAGGCGCAGGAGCAGCTCGCGGCGGGGGAGGCCCTCCGCGCGCGCGGCGCGCACCGCGCGGATCAGGGCGGGGAAGGCCTCCTCGCCGTCGCCGAGGACGACCACGTCGTAGAAGGGAGCCACCGGCTCGCAGCCGAAGGCGCCCGGCCCGCCGCCCACGACGATGGGATCGTCGTCGCTGCGCTCGGTCGCCCAGAGGGGGATCCGCGCCAGGCGGATCAGCTTGACGATGTTCGCGTAGGCCAGCTCGTGGGGGAGCTGGATCCCGAGCAGGTCCACCCGGTCGAGGGGGACCCGGTTCTCCAGGGTGCACAAGGGGCGGCCCGAGTCGCGCAGGAGGGCCTCGAGGTCGCGCTCGGGCAGGTAGACGCGTTCGGCGGCGACCTCCGGCTCTTGGTTGAGCAAGTAATAGAGGATGTGCAGCCCCGTGTTGGACATGCCGATCTCGTAGAGGTCGGGGTAGCTGAGGGCCACGGTGAAGGACACCTGGGCGGGGTCCTTGCGGATCGCTCCCGGCTCATTGCCCAGGTAGCGGCTCGGGCGTTCGACGCGGCTCAGCAGGTCGTCCACGGGGAATGGGTCCTTGGGCAGAACGATCCACGCTAGCATGCGCCGACCCTGCGTCCCAGGCCGCGGGCTCGATCCGAGACGACGATCCCCGGCTTCGCCCTGGCTTGTGACACCTCCCGGCCGAGCGGATAGAGTGGGCCGCCTTCGACCTGCTGGGAGGAGCCATGCCGCACACCTCGATCTCCCGTTCCTTCGCGGCGATCTGCGCCGTCGTCCTTTGCGTCGCCCCCGCCTTCGCGCAGTCCCAGAAGGCGGGCGACGCCTTGCGCCGCGACATCGAATACGCCCGCGACAAGGTCTACCCCGCCCTGGTGAACATCGGCATCGTGGTGCGTTCCTACAGCGGCGGTCGCGCGCGTCGTGGGGCGGGCGCCGGGAGCGGGGTCATCGTCAGTCCCGCCGGGCACGTGCTCACCAACTTCCACGTGGCCGGGCACACGGTGCGCATCACCTGCACCCTTCCCACCGGCGAGCGCATCGACGCCGACGTGGTCGCCCACGACCCCCTGACCGACCTCTCGGTGCTCAAGCTGCGCCTCGGCGAGCGCAAGAGCGACGACCCCTTGCCCTTCGCCACCCTCGGCGACTCGAGCAAGCTCCGGGTGGGCGAGTACGTCCTCGCCATGGGCAATCCCCTTTCGCTGAGCTCGTCGCTCACCCTCGGGGTGGTCTCGAACACCGGGCGGGTGTTCACCAACTTCCAGGGGACCGACCTCGAGGAGATGGACCTCGGCGAGGGCGAGGTCACCGGCCTCTTCACCCGCTGGATTCAGCACGACGCGCTCATTCTTCCCGGCAACTCGGGCGGTCCCTTGGTGAACCTGCACGGCGAGGTCATTGGGATCAACGAGCTGGGAGGCAACGGGGTGGGCTTCGCCATTCCCTCCAACCTCGCCAACCGGGTGCTCACCCAAGTCCTCGCCCGTGGCGAGGTGATCCGCGGTTGGTTGGGGATCACCGTCCTCCCGGTGGGCAAGCTCGGCCGCGACGTCGGCGCCCTGGTCAGCTCGGTGGTCGGGGGCTCGCCCGCCGACCGGGCGGGCGTCCGCCCCGGCGACCTGTTGCTGGCCATCGACGATCGCCCCGTCGAGGTGCGCTTCGTCGAGCAGGTCCCCGAACTCTACGAGCGGATCGCCGAGCTGCGCCCCGGGGTTCCCTGCCGCCTGAGCATCGAGCGCGGCGACGGGACCCAGGAACTGCGGGTCGAGGTCGCGCGCATGGAGCCCTTCCTCGGCGAGGAGCGCGAGTTCAAGGCCTTCGGGGTGACGGCCCGCGCCATCACCGGTCCCATGGCCCTCGCGCGGCGCTTCCCGGACACGCGGGGCGTGCTCCTCACCGGGCTTCGGCCCGGCTTTGCCTTCGAACTCGCGCGTCCGCGCATGCGCCCGGGCGACGTCGTGACTTCCTTCGCCGGGCAGTCCATTGGCGGGCTGGACGACTTCGCCCGCGCGCTCGCTGCCGCCAAGAAGCGCCCCAAGGACGCCCAGCTCGTCGTCGCCTACCGCCGGGGCGAGCAGGAGTGGCTGACCCTCGTCAAGCCGCCGCAGGACGAGCCGCAGAAGAGCGGCGGGCGGTTGAGGAAGCCCTGGCTGGGCGTGCAGGCGCAGGTCCTCACCCGCAAGCTCGCCAAGGCCCTCGGGCTGAAGGGCACCAAGGGCTTTCGGGTGACGCAGGTCTACCGCGGCACCGAGGCCGCCAAGGCGGGCCTACGGCCCGGGGACATCATTACCTCGGTCGACGGCGAGGAACTCGAAGCCTCCCGGGAGCGCGACGCGCAGGAGTTGCGCCTCGCCATCGAGGACCTGGTCATTGGGGAGACCTGCGAGCTGGGCGTCCTCCGCGCCGGCAAGAAGCAGACGCTGAAGGTCGTCCTGCAGGAGAGCCCGGCCTCGATCCGCGACGTGAAGTCGGCCAAGGACTCCACCTTCGAGTTCGCCGTGCGCGAGCTGACCTTCATGGACGGCGTGAAAAACCGTTGGCCGGTGGATCAGAAGGGAGTCCTCGTCGTCGACTGCACCTCGGGCGGCTGGGCCAACATGGCCGGTCTGCGCGTGGGCGACTTGATCGTCGAGATCCAAGACCAGCCCGTGTCCGACGTCGCGGCCTTCGAGGCGCGCATGAAGGCCGTCGGCGCCGCCCGCCCCAAGGTGGTCAAGGTCTTCGTCCGCCGCGGGCACCGCACCCACTTCGTGTTCATCGAGCCCGACTGGTCGTCGGCCGACTGAGCGCCCCCTTTTCACCCCCTACGAGGGAGAGACGTCCCATGACCCTACGCTCTGCGGCGCTGGCCTTCGGCCTGTTCGCTTCGAGCCTGCCCGCCGTGGCCCAAGACTCCGACGCCCAGCAACTCGCGACCCTCCTCGAAAAGGTCGCCCCCAGCGTGGTGAACGTGCGCATCGTCCTCAAGGTCGAGGTCACCGCCATGGGGCAGGTGGTGCAGAACCAAGAGGAGCGCTCCAGCGCCACCGGCGTGGTGGTCGATCCGAGCGGCCTCATCATGATCTCGAACTCGGCCGTCTCCGCCGACCGCGTCAACAAGATGATCGCCGCCAGCGGACGCGAGGGGATCGACGTCTCCATTCGCCCGACCGACCTCAAGGTCATCTTCGAAGGCGGCGAGAAGGAGCACCCCGCCTTCCTGGCCGCCAGCGAGCCGGACCTCGACCTAGCCTTCGTGCAGCTCGAGTCGGTCGAAGGGCTCGAACTCCAGGCCGTCTCCTTCGCGGACAGTCCCAAGCCGACCGTCGGCCAGCGGCTGGTGCAGGTCTCGCGGCTCAGCGAGGGCTTCGACTACGCGCCGCACTTCTCCCTCGGCCGCGTGAGCGGGAAGATCCGCAAGCCGCGCAAGGCCTTCTCGGTGACCGGGAACTTCATCGGTCCCGGGCTCCCCCTCTACGACCTGCAGGGCGCCGCCCTCGGCGTGCTCACCAGCCTCGAGTCGGGGGTGCAGGAGTCCTCGAGCCGCCTGGCCCAGGCCATGGGCGGTGGGGCCGGGCACGGAGCCTTCTTGCTCCCCGCCAAGAAGGTCCGCGGCGTCGTCCAGCAGGCCTTGCAGCGCGCCAAGGAAGTCGCGGCCGAGCGGGCCAAGGCCCCCAAGGTGGAGCAGGGCGACGAAGCTCCCTCGGGCGAGGGCGGCGAGGCGGCCCCGTCGGGCGCCGAAGGGCAGTAGGCGGCGAGGAGCCCCGCCGGTCTGGGGAGGCGGAGGGCTCCCCGGCCGGCGGGCGCGGTTCCCTGCAGCGCGGGGTTGCCGGGGCGCCGTCGCCTCGCGGACCCGCCGTTCGCGGCGCTTCGCCCCGCGGGATCGGACAGCCTCCCGCGAGGCTGCCGCCGCGGAGCGGCGAGGCCCCGCGCTCGCCTCAGGGGGCTGCGGTCAGCAGCCAAACGCCGTCTTCGGTGGCGAGAAGCGCCTGTTCGCGGTCGGGGTCCGGCACAATGCGCACGCGGCGCAACGGGCGGCCTTCGAGCTCCAGCGCGCGCGGCGGGCGCTGGGGCGCTCGGACCGACCAGCAGAGGACCTGGCTCCGCGAGGGCCGAGGGCCCCCGCAGAGAGCCAGCGCCAGGCCGTCGCCCTGCACGAAGGAGACCGCGTGGACCTTGCGCGGACCCGCGGGGTCGGGCAGGGGGCGCAATCGGGCGAGGTCGTCTGCGGGTCCCAGCCAGGCGCCCTCGCCGGTGCCGACGAGGAGGCGCTCGCCGCTCCGGTCGAGGGCCAGGCCACGGACGGCCGCGGGGAGTTCGCGGCGGGCGAGGAGCGACCAGCCTTCCCCCCGGCGCTCCCACCCCGTGAGCTGCCCCGTGGGGCGCTCCGCGCGGGTTCCTCCGCCGGCGTAGAGGCGCCGGCCGTCGGGTGCGAAGACCACCGCGCGGGCGGCACTGAGCTTGAGCTGCCCCGCGGCCCCGAGCGTACCCTTGGCGTCGCGCCGGTGGAGGCGCACCCCCTCGTTGGCGCTGCGCCCTGACTCGGCCACCGCGAGGAAGTCCGCGCAGACGGCGAGGTCGCGCGCCTCCAAGAGGGGCTTCGCGCTCAGGGCCTGGTTGGCGCGTTCGGCGTCGGACGGCCCCGCGGTAGGGGGAGCCCACACCCCCGCCCGCTTGGACCCCAGGAGCACGAGCCAGGGTCCCCAGCGGCGGGCGAAGCGGAGGGAGGCAGGGAGGGCCTCCTCGGGGACCGGCCCGAGGGGACTCGGGCGCTCCGCCTCCTCCGCCCGTTCGCCTGCGCCTGCGGCCAGAGGGACGAAGGAGCGCTCGTCCTCGGACCAACGCCAGGCGCGGCCGTCGATCCAGGCCAGGGGGAGCGGGTGGGCCCGGAGGTCCTTCGCTCCCTCCTTCGCGCGGGGCGAGGCACCTGGCAGGTCGCAGAGGCGCTTCGCCCGCAGGGGCCGGGGCGCGGGGGGAGAGGGACGCTTCCGCAGCAAGGAGACGCGCCCGTCGACGGCGACGGCGAGGCCCATACCCTCGGCGACCGAAAGGCCGCTTCGGGAGGCGCTGGGGTGATCCAGTCGGGCCTCCCAGCCTGCGCGCGGCGCCTCCGGCCGCCCGCGCGTCCAGAGGCGGAAGAGGAGCTGCCGGCGTCCGGGGTCCAGGGCCAGGCCGGCCAGGGAGTGCCCGCCGTGCACGTAGCCCACCCAGCGCAGGCTGAGGCTCGGGAAGGCCAGCGGTCGCAGGAACAGGCGAGGTTCGCGCGTCGAGGGCGCCTGGACCTCGGGGCCCACGAGGGCCTCGGCCGCGCGAAAGCGCCCCTCCGCGGTCAGTCGCCAGAGCTCGACGCCGCCGAGGTTGTCGCCGAGGAGGAAGCGAGTCCGGTCCCAGGGGTCCGAGGCGAGCGCCTGCACCCCGCGCGCCGGGAGGGGCTCGACGGCGCGCTCGCGCCAGCCCGCCGGCGTCCGTCGCCAGAGGCGCAGCGCGCCTTTCTTGACGGAGGCGGCGTTTCGGGTGTCCAGGCTCTCGTTTTGGCTCTCGCCCACCACCAGAGTCCACGGGTCGAGGAAGGCCAGCGCGCTGGCGTGGGGCTGCGGGTGCTGGACGTAGCGCTCGAGAGATCCTCGGCTCGCGTCGAACAAGAGTAGGTGCGCGTCCGCGGGGTCTTCCGGCGTGAGGATCAGGGCGAGGGCGATCGGGCTGGCCGCTGCGGCCGCGAGGTGACCGGAGAGGGGGATCGTTGCGAGGACCGCCCCGGCGTGCGGGGAGCGCGAGCGCAGGCTCCAACCGCCCTTCGGGGCGTAGCAGAGCCAGGCGCGCCATTCGCCCGCGCGGAGGTGGCGGGCGCGCTCTGCCCCGTGCAGGCCATCGGGCAACGGCTCGCTCCGAGCGGCGCGCTCGGGAGCTCGGAGGTCGTAGGAGCGCAGGCCGTCGGCGGAGAGCACGTGCAACCGGCCGCGGTCGAGCCACAGCCCGCGGACCGGGGCCGCGGTGCCTTCGAGGGCGGCGAAGGCTCCTTCGGAGGGCGCCG
>RFHU01000497.1 GCA_003695705.1 Planctomycetota bacterium | reverse complement strand
GTGTGGGGCCGCGGCTTCGCCCTGGGCGCCCTCGTATCCGGAGGCGCGGTCCTCGCCTCCCTCGCGGCACACGACCGCCGGGGAGCGAGCGCGCTCTCCGCCCCCACCCCCGCCCTCGCCGCGCCACGGGACGCCGCCGGCGAACGATCCGCTCCCCCCGCGGATGCGCTGCCGCGGTTGGCCGATCGCGCTTCCGCCGCCGGCCCCGCCTCGGACGGCGTCCCCCGGCCCGAGCCCGCGGCCTCCTCGGCGGCGGACGACTCCTTCTCCCTCGCCGGGCGGCGCGCGCTCCTCGAGCGCCTCGCCACGGCCCTGCGCGCCAAGACCGCCGCGGAGAGAGAGCGCGCGCTCCTCTCCGAAGCGACGCGCCGAAGGGCCGAGGTCGAGCGCGGCCTCCGCCGCGCGGAGGCCGCGGCGCGCCGCTTCCTCGCCGCCGGCGGCGCGGACGAGGAGGTGCGCGCCTTCGTCGCCTCCTGCGAAGCCCTCTTTCCCCATCCGCGCGCCAGGCTCGAGCGCGCCCTCCCCGCGCGCGTGGACTTTTCGGCGCGGGAGGTCTCGCTGGCCGAGGCGGCGGAAGCGATCGCCCGGCAGACCGGCTGCGTCGTCCGGGTCTCTCGCGGGTTCGAACGCCGCCTGACGGTCGCCCTGCGAAGCGCCCGCTGCCGGCCGGCGCTGGAGATCCTGGCGGAGCGAGCGGGCGCCGAACTCCGCTCCCGACCCGGCGGCGCCTTCCTCCTTGTTCCCCGCCCGCGGGTGCGCTGCGCCTTCGACGACGAGCCCCTCGGCGACGCGCTCGCGCGCCTCGCCGACTTCGGCGACCGACAGCTCATTTCCTCGCCCGGCCTGCGCGGGACCGTCTCGCTGCGCCTCCGCGACGTCCCCTGGCCTCGCGCCCTGGAGGCGCTCGCCCGCTCGGCGCACCTCGACCTGCGCGTCGAGGAGCGGCTGCTCGTCGCCACGCCGCGGCCGCCGTCCTTCGACAGCCACCCCAACGCCGCCCTCGAGGCGGCCTTCGCGCGCCTCCGGGCCCGCAACGCCCCCCCTCGGCTCCGTATCGAGTTCCGCGCCGACGCGCTCCCGCTGGTCGAACTCCTCGGCGAGCTCGAGGTCGCGGCGGGGAGGAGGATCCAACTCGGCGATCCCTCCTGGGCCAGCCTTCCGGTCCGCGTCGACTTCGCCGCGCTCCCCTGGAGCGACGCCCTCCGCTGCGTGGCCGACTTCGCGGGCCTCGAGGTCTACGACCAAGACGACGGAAGCGTCCTCCTCGGCGATCCCTCGCCCTTGACCGTCGACGCCTACGGCGCCACCGCCCGCGACCTGCTCGGCCTGCTCGCCCGCGCGGGCGGCTTCCGCCTCGCCCTCCCTCCCGGACCGGGCACGCCCGAACCGCGGCTCGAGCTCCATCTCGAAGACTTCCCACCGCTCCGCGCCAGCGAGGCGGTCCTCCGCGCCCTCGGCTGGCCCTTCGTGCGCGAGGGAGGGGGCCTGCGCGTCCTGGCCGCGCCCACGGCGTGCATCGGGGGGGAGGGCCCTCCGCCCCGCTCGGAGGTCTTCCTGGGCGGCGAAGAGCCGCTCGCGCTCCGCCTCGAGGCCACGGTCGAGCGCCCGGGTTCCCAAGGCGGCTGGGCGCTCGTCGAGGGCGCGGTCTACGAAGCCGGCGACGCTGTCCGCGCCGCCGAAGGCCGCGCCGAGCGGGTCCTCGCGCGCGTCCGCGCCGGCGAGGCGGTCCTGCGCGACCCCGAGGGACGCTCCGCCGCGCTTGCGCCTGTCGCCGACGAGGAACGCCGCCCCTGACGCGCCCCCAAGTACTTGGACGCGGCCTCCTCGGGCGCACGCACCGCGCGCGCTCGTGCGAAGGCTCCGGGAAGGCGGGAGCGGCCTCCGCGCGCCCCGCGCGAGGGAGGAGCCGGCGCGACCGGGGCGGCGAGCAGGAGCGAAGAGGGACCCGCTGCGCGCGCCACCGCGAAGCCGGGCCCGCGGCGAAGGGGACGCAAGGGGAGGAAGAAGAGGGGAGATGGCTGTTCGTGCGCAGGCCCTTCCCGCCGCGCGGAGGGGGCCCAAAGGAAGGCGCGCGCAGGCGACGGGAACGACGCTCGCGCCCTTCGGCCCGCCGCGAGGACTTGGAGGGCTCGGTCTCGGTCCGCGCGCGCCCGAGCGAGGGCGCCGACTGCCCCTACTGCCGCTCGCCTTGCCGGGACGGCGAAGAGCTCGTCCGCTGCGGGTCCTGCGGGACCATCCAACACCGCGAGTGCGACCGAGAGCTCGGTCGCTGCGCCGTGTGCGGCCGCGACGAGCCCCGTCGGTCGGTTCGCACGACCTGACGCCCAGGGTCGGTCGCGTGGATCGGCCGGCTCCGGCGGACCGGACGTCGGCGAACGCGGTCGTCCGGCGCCCGCGCCGGCGCGCACGGGGGCAGGGGCCGCCGCAGCGCGGACCCCGCCTCGCCCTGTCCCCAGGGCGCTCGGTCTGGCAAGATCCCGCCCATGCGCCTCTGCCCCCTGTGCGGCTTCGACCGCTGCGACGACACGGCCAGCCGCTGCCGCCAGTGCGGAGGCGAGCTGCCCTCGCTCGACGAGGACGCCGACTTCCAGCACCCCAACCTGGACTCGGCCTACTTCCACTACCTGCGGATCCCCAAGATCGGCACGGTGGAGTTGGTCCCCGGCCGCGCCTTCCGCTTCGGCCGCGAGCCCCGCAACGAATTCGTCATGCCCCGCGCCGGCGCGGACGTCGTCGCGGAGATCTTCTGGACGGACCGCTACGACGAAGCCACCGTACGGGAGCTGGGCGCGGATCCGGTGAAGGTCGAAGGGACGCGGCTCAAGGGCAAGCGAGTCCTCAAGGGCGGCGAAGAAATCTGCGTGGGTCCCCTGGTCATGACCTACCTGCGCCGCCTGACCCCGGTGGAGGGCGCGCTCAACCCGGCCCGCGTCGGCGGACGGCGGCGCGGCGCCGACCCCCGCCGCGGCGTCGCCGTGGGCCGCCGCCGACCGGGTCCGCGCGCCGAGGCCCTCGACCCGCACACGCGCTCGCTGCCCCGTCGCCCCGCTCAGAGCGTCTCCCAGCCGGTGACGGCCGCGCCGGGACGTGTGGCCAAGGTCCTCGAAGACCACCAGGTGACGGGGACCCTGCGCGTCAGCAGCCCCCGGGGTCGCGGCTGGATCACCCTCCTCTCGGGGAAGCCGCAGTCGGCGACCTTCGGCGAGGCCCGCGGCCTGCGGGCCCTCGAGGCGATCCTCTCCCTCCCCACGGCGCGCTGCCACATGGTGCATGGCCTCCCCCGCCGGGCCGGGGGCAAGCCCCTCGAGGTGACCGTCTCGCAGGTGCTCTCCCGCCTCGCGCGCAGAGGCCGCCCGCCTGCGCCCAAAGGCGGGCGTCGGGGCCCTGGCCCGTCCCGCCCTCGTGGGGGGCAGGGGCAGGGGCGGGGCCCCCGTCCCCCGCGCCGCTGAGGGCCGCTCCCTGCGCGTTCCGGCCGCGGCCAAGGCCCCTCCCCTGCGGAGGACCGACCGGCCGAACCCTGCGGCGCGGACACGCTTCGCGTCGCCCGCAGGCGCCCGACCCCGAGCCGTCGTTGAAAGGATCGGGCCCGCTGTTCCTTCTCCGGGTGTCGGCGCGAGGTCCCGCACCCGCGTCGGGCCTTGGAACACCCACGCCCGGAGGAGCCCATGCAGTCCGCCTACCTCGCCGCCGCCAAACTCGCCCGCCGAGCCGCCGCCGAAGACCGCCCGGAAGACGTCGAGCACTTGCGCGACACGCAGGTCGTTGTGGTCTCGGGGCTCTACGACCGCGGGGAGACGGTCTTCGAGCGCGCAGGCATACCCGTGACCACGATCCAGCCCAAGAGCATGGCGCGCCGCCGCTTGGACCCCGACCAGATCCTGTTCGTCAATTGCCCGGGCCAGCTCACCCCGGCGGGCCTGCGCCGCGTCGAAGCCTTCGTCCGCGGCGGCGGGCTGTTGGTGACCACCGACTGGGCGCTGAAGAACGTGCTCGAGAAGGCCTTCCCCGGCTACGTGGAGGCCAACGGTCGGAACACCAAGGACGACGTGGTCCGCGTGGAGTTTCGCTCCTGCGCGGACACCTTCCTCGAGGGACTCCTCGACCCCGACGACGACCCGCTCTGGTGGCTGGAGGGGTCGAGCTACCCGATCCGCGTGCTGGACGATTCGGTGACCGTACTGGCCTCGAGCCGGGAGATGGGCCGCCGCTACGGCGATCCGGCGGTCGCGGTCTCCTTCGAAGTCGACGCCGGCAAGGTCTACCACCTCACCTCGCACTTCTACCTGCAGCGCACGGAGACCCGCACCGCGCGAGACCGCGACCGCGGCCTCGCGTTCTTGCGCAAGAAGTGCGCCCTCGCCGAGGAAATCCTGTCCGCCGAGGAGCGAAGCGTGCTCGACGAAGTGAACTACGCGCAGGCGCAGTCGGCGTACACCTCGACGCGCGCGCTGCTGAACCTGGTCATCGAGCAGGGACGCCGCGCGAAGGCGCGCAAGCGCTGAGCAGGGTGCGGAGCGCCCGCCGCCCCGCGCCGCACGCTTCGCGGAGCCCGCACGCCGGCCTCGGCCGGCGCCGGGGAGCGCCCGCGTGCGTGGGCCCCTAGCGCAGGCGCTCGAGGGCCCCGGCCGCGCCGCGGAGGACGCCGACGAGGAGGAGGGCCAGCGCCCAGCGACGTCGCGCGCTCGGCGCAGGGCGACCTCCGGCCGAGGCTCGTCCGCTGCTCCCCCTCGCCCCATGCGTCGCCGGACGTCCTTCCCGTTCCCAGCCGAGGCGAGCAAGACGCCGGCCGCGCATTGACGGGCCGAAGTGATTTCCACTGCTGGAGCTGTGCCCCGCGACCGAGAACGGAGGCCTCGCCCGGCACCCACGCGCGCCCCAAGCGAACTTCCGAGAAGTGCGTCCGAGGAGGGCGCTCGTCTCCTTTGGGACGGCGAGCGAGTTCGAACCGCAGGCCGTGCCGATTCCCGCGCTTCGGCCGCGCAGCGGGCAAAGCCGAAAGCGCCCAGCGCTCCGTTCAGTTGCTCGCCGCGCCCAAGCGCCTTCTCAGGAACTCCCGTGCCCGCGAGAGGATCCAGGGCAGGTAGAGGATCGCCGAGTAGTGCCCGGTGGGCAGCGAGTCGCGCTCGGGTCGGCCGAGTGCCTCCCAGAGTCGCTCCTGGGTGACGGTGGGAACGCTGGTGTCTCGACGGGTGGAGAAGAGGAGCACGCGCCGCGGATCGACGTAGGGAGCCAGGGCGTAGGGCTCGGTCTGCAGGATCGGGCGCGCCCGGGCCTCGAAGGCCGCGACGGCCTTCGCGTCGTCCGGGGATTCGACGCCGTTGGCGCGGGCGAGGCGGACGCACTCGCGCTCCACCGACCGGGCGATGACCGCGGCGAGGTCGCCGCCCGCCATGACGGCCACCGCAGCCCGCACGCGAGGCTCGGCGGCCGCGAGGCACACGGTGGTGATGCCGCCCAGACTTACCCCGTAGGCGCCGATG
>RFHU01000496.1 GCA_003695705.1 Planctomycetota bacterium | reverse complement strand
GGCCTCGTCGCCCGCGGCCTCGTCGTCCGTGGCCTCGTCGCCCGCGGCCTCGTCGCCCGCGGCCACGCCGTGAGCGATCTCGAAGCCCACCGAAACCCACTCGGGGTCCTCGTCGAAGCGAACCACCTCGACCCCGTCGAGCCACAGGGATTGGGCGCGACCTGTCAGGTTCCCGTCGGGGGTGGCCTCGAGCTCCCAGCGGGCCTCGGCCGCCTCCACTCCGTCCCCCGTGAGGCGGGCCGCCCCTCGGAGCCTCCCGGCCTCGCGCGCCAGGGTGAACTCCGCCGCTCGCAAGCGCTCGTTCGGGTCTCGCTCGAGCACCCCGTGAACCCGGGTCCCGTCGTCCTCCACGCGAAACACCGCCCCGTCGCTGCGCAACCACGTCCCCGTGTAGCGGTCCGCCAGCGGCACCGCGGGCGGAGCGTCGCCGCTCGTCGCCGGTGCCGCCGGAGCAACGGGAGCGGAGCGGTCTCCCTCGGGCTTCTCGGCGCTGCCGCAGCCTACCGCCACGATCCCGAAGGTCAGTACGATCCCAGCGCGAGCCCTCATGCGTTCCTCCGGGGCGGAAGTATAGCAGCCCCGACCGGCGCGCTCCGGATCGTCAAGGGGTTGCGCGCGCGGCGCCGAGCGTGTTTGCTGGACAGTCCACCGCCCTTCCCCTGCGGAGAGAACGAATGCGACGCGTCTTGCTCGCCTCTGCGGTCCCCGTCTTGCTTGCCTTGGTGGCGCCCACCCCCGCCTCAGCCCAGGAAGAAGAACAGGGCGTCTTCGCCCGCGTCGAAGCGCTGCGGCAGGGGCGGTTCCTGGTGCTCGAGTCCGGGGCCCGCTACTCGATCTCCAACGACGCCTGGCTGCGCCTCGGACCCGCCCTCAGGAAGCTGTCTCCGGGCGACTCGCTGGTCTTCGTCCACCGAAACGGAGCGCTCGTGTCGCTCGGGCCCCGCCGCCCCTCGGGGCGCCCGGACTCCTCCCGCGCTCTGAAACGCGCCGGCCGCTTCGTGCGGCAGAGGCCCGACGGGCGCCGGGTCTGGCTCGTGCTGGACAGCGGGGAAGAGCTCGTCATCTCTCCTCGCCTGCTGCGGAACCCGGACCAGGCGCGCCTTCTCAACACCCTCGATCGCGACCAGAGCATCTACTTCTGGGTTCAACGCGGCCAGGTCGTGCGGATCGCAAAGAGCACCGCGACGAACGAAGTGGACGACGACGTGCGCAAGGTCCTCGCGCGCAGCCGGCGGGGCGACCTCGTCCACGTCCAGCTCAAGCGGGAGAGCGTTCCCCGCTTCTATCGGATCGTGCGCATCTTCGCGCACCGCCTGGTCCTGAGCCCCCAGGTCCCCGACACCGACCCGCCGCGCTTCAGCGGACAGGTCGAAGTAGAACTCAAAGAAGTCGCCGTGGTCGTCAACCCCAGTGCCCGAGACCCGAGCCGGAACCCCAGGAGCGGCGACTCCGAAGGGACCGAGCCGGGCGCCGAGGAGGGAACCGACGCCTGGGAGGGCGTCGCCGTCGGCGACACGATCGGCATCGGCTTCAAGCGCGGCCAACTCCTCGAACTCACCCCCACCCGTTACCGCTGGCGGGTCTGGTCCCGCGGTTTCTGGGGCGAAGAACTGAGCGGAGATCGCAAGTCGGTGCAGCGCGTTCGCACGGACATCGAACTCGACTCCCGAGAGACCGTCCCCCTCGAAGGGGGAAAGCTGGACGTGTGGGTGAGCCGCTCCCGCTCGGCCCGCAAGGGCGGACTGCGCTTCCGCGTGGAACTCACCCACGGCGTGAAGCCCATCATCCTCGTGGGCCTCAAGGTCCGCTTCCTCCTCGGCGGCCTCACCATGGGCCCAAGCGATCCCGTGCAGGCCTCGGAGACCGAGACCGTGCGTGTCCCCATGTTCGCCAACAAGCGCGAAGTGATCGTCCACGAGGTCGCCGACGAGCGCCTCATGGACGGCCGTGTCGAAGTCGCCGTCTACCCGAAGAACATCGTCCCCATTGCCTCGAAGGACGCCCGCAAACACATCCTGCAGGTGATCGCCCGCCTCAAGGAACCGTCCCAGCTCGCCACCGTCTACGAGGCCGCCGGCACCAACGGCGACCGCCAACTGTGCAAGTTCCTCCTCTCACGCTACCTGCTCGAGAAGGACGCCGAGCAGAGGCGCGCGCTGCTTCGCGGGCTCAAGGCCTTCGGCGACACGACCCCCCGGGTCATCCTCGACGAGCTGCGCGGGCTCGACCGGCACCTCAAGATCGTCTCCCTCCTCGGCGATCGCCTCGTCGACAAGCCCCTCCCGCCCGGTGTGCGGGTCGTGGTCTACAAGCGGCGCATGATCGAAGTGCTCCCGCTCCTCGACGGCGGCCTCAAGGGCGAATTCGGACAGCAACTCTTCGAGGTCTACCAACAGCGCGGCGAGTTCCACGGGGTCATCGAGTCCGCCTTCAAGGCCCGCCCCCGCGACGCCGTCACCAGCCTCCTCGGAATCGCCACCAAGGTGGACCGGACCGGCGGGAACAACGAACTGCGTGTCCGCGCCGACGCCGCCGCCAAGCTGCTGCGAACCCTCGGCAAGCCCATCCTTCCCGCCCTCTACACCGAACTGAAGCGCCAAGAAATCGACCCCAGCCCCTGCCAGGACGTGTTCGAGAAGACGGGACAGGCCTCCGACGCGATCCGCCTCGGGCAGCGGTTGCTCGTCGAGCGCTACCTCAAACTGCAAGAGGAGGAATGGGAACGCGAGGTCGCGCGCGCCGAAGGCATCGCCGCAACCGACAAGAAGTGGGACGAGGCGCTGCGGATCGTCCGCGCCGTCCTCGCGCAGAAGCGCGACCACGAGCGGGCGCGCGCCCTCCTCCCCCAACTCCTCGTCAGCAAGGGCATGGCCCACCGCGCAGCCGGCGAGCGCGGTCCGGCGGCCATGGCCTTCGAGGAGGCGCTTCCCCTCCTGGCCCCCGGAGAACGACCCAAGGCCGCCCAACCCCTCGCCGAACTCCTCCTCCAGGGCGCCAGCGAGGACGTGGAGCAGGTGACCCTCCGCGCCCTGCCCCACGAAGCCGCCAAGGCGGTCCGCGCCGCCCGTCTCGACGAGTCCTTCAAGAGCCGAGAAGGGCCTCACGGCTGGGTCGCCGTGGAGGTCGCCGAGGGGAAGGTAGCCTACGTGCGCCGCGAATGCACCCGACCCAAGGGCCAGGGCCAGGTGGCGATCGCTGAGGAACACACCCCCTTCAAGGTGGTGGTGGACGTCTTGGAACGCGTAAAGCAACTCTCCCCCGCGCTCGAAGCCCAGGCCAACGAAATCTTCGGCATCCTCTCCGCGCGAGAGGGCAAGACGAAGTACGAACAGGCGAACTACCAGGAAGCTCTGGCCCACTTCGAGGACGCAGCCAAGTACGCGCCCACGGACCCACGCCTCAGCCTGCGCTTCAAGTGTTGGCTGAAGGCCAACACGACGATTCTCGTCGCGGTGTCGCTCGTGGTGGTCTTCGCCCTCGGCGTGGTGCTCATGCAAATGTTCTCCCGCCCCAAGAAGGTCGCCTTCAAGGGCGAGTTCAAGCACTACGGCGCCGACCGCACCGCCCGCGAGCGCGACCTCGACGTGCCCGGAGAGGAGTGAGCGCAGGGTGGCCCTCCCGGGCGTCCGCCCGCTCGCCTCCGCAACGCTCCTCCTGGCCGCCGCCTTCCTCCTCCCGGCGCCGGCGCGGGCCCGACCGCCAGGAGAGCCGGACCCCGGCGTCTTCGAGGAGGCCTGGCGCCTGTTTCGCGAACGCTTCTACCGGCGCGACCTCCGCGGGGTGGACTGGAAGGCGGCGGGCGAACGACACCGCCCCAAGGCCCTCCGCGCGCGGACGCAGCGCGACGTGCACGAGGCGATCTTGGACCTCCTCGCAGAGCTGAAGGCCTCCCACGCCACGGTGGTCAGCGACCAGGTCTACCGGCGCTTCTACGAAGCGGAGGGCAAGAGCCAACTCGTCCCGCCCCCCCCACAGTTCGGCCTGCAGCTGGTCCGCCTCGAGGAGGGCTTCTTCGTCGGGCACGTCCTCTTCGGAAGCCCCGCCGAGGCCGCAGGGGCAAAGCGCGGAGACCGGGTCCTGTCCGTCGACGGCCGCCTCCCCGACCCGCGCGACATGTTCGCGTTGGGATACGACTCGGGCCTCGGAGGCCCACGCGCCTACCGCCTGCGCTGCGGAGAGGCCGGCAGCCGCACGGTCCTCGGGCTGGAGCGCTTCCGCGACCCCAAGTACGGGCGGCTCACGGTGACCCTCACGGCCGTGCCGTGGAACGAAGTCGAAGCCGCGCGCGCGAGCTACCACGAATTCGCGGTGCACGGCGCCCAGGTCGCCTACTTTCGCCTCTACCACCTGCTCTCTCGCGACGTGGTGCTGCTGCTCGCCGAGCGCCTCGCCCGTTCGCGAGCGGAGGCCTTCGTGCTGGACCTACGCGGCATGGGCGGGCGCGCGCCCCTGGTCGACGAAGTGCTTTCCTTCTTCGACCGCAACGGCCCCGGCCGCGCCCTCTGGGAACGCCCTGCGGTCGCCTTGATCGACGGGAGCTCCCGCTCGGCCAAAGAGGTGTTGGCCTGGGGTTGGCGATCACGCGGTGTGGGACCCTTGGTCGGCCGCCGCACGGCCGGCGCGATCCTCGGCGCGCAGTTCGCCCGCCTCAGCGACGGATCCTGGCTGATGATCCCCGTCATGGACATGCGCAGCGCCACGGGGGGCGTGGTGGTCGAGGGAAAGGGGATCGCCCCCGACGTAGAGGTGGCCGGCGACCTGCGCTGGGCCCGCGGCCGCGACGAGATCCTCGCGAAGGGACTGGAAGTCGCCGCCGAGCGCGCGCTCGCGGCGCGACGCGCCGGGCGGCGGCACGGCTGGCACTGAACCGGCGGGCCGCCGGCTCAGTGCCGCGTGCGCTACTCGAGCAGCGAATCGCCCTTGTCGAAGAAGCGCTCGATCAGGTCCTCCACGTACTCGTCGCGCGCCCGGCGTGTGCACCGACCTTCGCGGTGGAAGCGATTGATCTCCTCGAAGCGGTCGAGGGCGAGCTCGAGGCGCCGCTTGAACCACACCGGGTCGTGCTCTGCGATCTTCTTGCCAACGAGAGAACCGATGGCGCTGCCGATCACGCCGCGCAGCAGCAGTCCTTGCGCAAAGGGGACGAAGAGGGCCAGGGCGGCGCCCGCCGCCGCGCCGAGGATCTCTGCCGCTCCGGTGCCGAGCTCCTCGTCTGCGCGGTCGATGATCTCGAGGAGGAACACCTCGGGGTCTTCGTGCAGCGAACGCTCTCGCCGCGGCGCCTCGGCGGAGGGGGTGGCGGCGCGCGCCGCGGGCTCGCGATCGGGTTCAGCCATGCGACCCCCATGGTGGCGCGGAAGCGTCGCTTTGGCCAGAGGAGGTCTCCTCCTCCCCTTGGCCCTCGCGCCAGGCGGCGGCCTGCTTGAGGTACCGCGAGAGGGTGTTGCGGTCGATCCCCAGCTGCCGCGCCGCCTCGGACTTGTTCCCGCCCGTACGTCGCAACACGGCGTCGGCGTAGACGTGCTTGAGCCGCTCGAGCGGCAGCACCCCCCAGTGGGCGAGGAGGGCGTCGCCAGGGTCCCTGACGGGCGACGCCGCCGGACGCGAAGAGCGCAAGAGGGCCGGCTGCCCGGCCAAGACGCGGTTGGTGCAAGCCCGCAGCTCGCGCACGTTGCCCGGCCAGGTGTGGCCGCGCGTCTCCTCCAGAAGGCGCGCGAGGACCTCGTCGGAGATGGTCGGCCAGGCGCCGAGGTCGATCTCCTCGGCGACGAAGTGCCGCACGAGTTCGGGAATGTCTTCTTCCCGCTCGCGCAAGGGCGGGCACTCGACGCGAAGCACCGAGAGGCGCTCGAGGAGATCACGGCGGAAGGCACCGTCGCCTCGGGCGTCCAGGGCGCGGTTCGTGGCGGCCAGCACACGCACCTCCACCTGTGTGGCGCGGTCGGCACCGACCGGGCGAACGGTTCCTTCCTGAAGCGCGCGCAGCAATCGCACCTGCACTTCGGGCGGAGCGTCCCCGATCTCGTCGAGGAAGAGCACCCCTCCGTGGGCTGCGTGGAAGAGCCCCTTCCGCTCGCTCAGGGCGCCGGTGTAGGCCCCGCGCACATGCCCGAAGAGCTCGGAGCTGACCAACGAAGGGGCCAACGAAGCGATGTTCACGGCCACGTAGGGGCCGGGCTCCTCGCCCTCGGGGTCGAGCGAGCCCCGCCCGGCGGCGATGGTCCGCGCGACGATCTCCTTGCCGGTCCCCGGTTCGCCCGTAATGAGCACGGAGAGGCGGTGGGGGGCCTTGAGCGCAATGGCCTTGCGCACGTCGTCGGTGAAGACCGCGCGCCAGGTCTGGGTCCTCAGCACGTCCATGACCGCCGAGCGACCGACCAGAGCGCCGAGCGCCTCGGTGACGTCGCGTCCTCGGCGCGACCACGCGAAGATCGCCCCCGCCCGAGGAGCCAACAAGGGGAGGGTCTCCACGAGCCCGTCGACGAGCCGACGGGTGGCGGCGAGGTCCGCCAGATTGATCGCGGCGTGGAGCCCCACGGCGAGGGACCACTCCATGACGGCCTTGCGGACCACCTCGTCGGAGGGCTCGCCCCCGAGAGCGAGCTTCCAGGCACGCAGGGCGTCGGTCGGTCGCTTGAGGCGAAAGGCCGTGCGCAGCTCGGTGTTGAGGCTCCTGGCTTCGCTGGTGTGCGGCGCCGTACGGAGCCGGAGGCGAGCCAGTACGTCGAGCGCCGCCCGCGCCTTGGCTGCCTCCGAGGGTGCGCTCATTCCCTCTCCGTTCCCCCTCGCGCACCCCCCCGGGCCAGCCGACCTCGGGCGCTGGTTCGCAATGCCGCAGAGCGCTCGATCTTACAGCAGGGACGAAGCTCCCCCCAGCGAGGGTCAGCGCTCAAGCTACGGGTCCAGCGTAAGGACGACCGGCACGTTGGGTGCTAGTCTGAGGCGGGACCGAAGTCGAGCCCCGCAAAGGGCGAGGAGGTCGGGGTGAGCGGCGAGCGCGGAACGCAACGCCTCGAAGGGCGCCTGGGAGGGCTTCGCTGGGAGGCGGAGCCGTGCCCCGACGCGAGCGAAGGCGATCGCTTGCGGGGGGCCTTGATTGGCGGAGGCGCCGGCCTGCTCTCGGGCCTCCTCTTGCGCCTGCCCCCCTCCCTGCGGCTGCTCGCGCTGGCGGGCGGAGCGCTCGTCGGCCGCTTTGCCGCCGGTCACCACCTCAACCTGGACTGGGACCCGGACGCCGCCTTCGGCGCCGGCGGCGCCGCCGGGCAAGGCCCAGCCGTGGGCAACGACCCTTCCCCCGAGGTCCGTGCCCAATGACGCCTGGAAACCGCATGCGACGCTGCCCCCTCCCCCGTGCCTTCTCCTTCCTGCTGCTCGTGGGCTCCCTGACGGGCTGTCCCGGCTCCACCGAAGAGCTCCCCGCGTCCCCGACCGCCCCCGACCGCGTGGCCGACGAGCTGGTGGTGGACCTCATCGACGGGACGCCGCTCGAGGAGTTCCTCGCCCGCCATCCCTCCCTCGCCGGGCTGCGGGCCGCCTGGAACGACCCAAGCGTGGCCGACGAAGCGATCGCCGTCGTCTCCCTGCCTCGCGCCCGCCACGCGGCGGTGCTGGCCGAGCTGCGCGGCGACCCCCTGGTGGAGTCGGCCGAGCCCAACGCGCTGGTGGCCCTGCCGCCCGCCCCGGCCCTGCCCGCCGGCCTCGACGCGAACGCCGCCTTCATTCCCGACGACAAGCCTTTCGACCCCCTCGACGGCTTCCCCAACGACCCCCTCTACGAACAGCAATGGAACATGCGCATGGTCGGCGCCCGGGACGCCTGGCGCTACTCGACGGGCGAAGGGGTTGTGGTCGCGGTCCTCGACACGGGCGTGGCCTACGAAGACGAGAAGGGAGTCTGGGCTCCGGATCTGGACCGCACCCGCTTCGTCCCCGGCTACGACTTCGTCAACGACGACCCGATCGCAGCCGACGACCACGGCCACGGGACGCACTGCGCGGGAACGATCGCGCAATCCACCCACAACGGGAAGGGGGTGATCGGCCTCGCCCCCGACTGCAAGATCATGCCGGTCAAGGTCCTCTCCGCCGGCGGCTGGGGAAAGGTCAGCGACATCGCCGCGGCCATTCGCTGGGCCACCGACCACGGCGCCGACGTGATCAGCATGTCGCTTGGCGGGGGAGGCTACTCGCGCGTCATGGACCAGGCGTGCCGCTACGCGCGGGAGCACGGGGTCGCCGTGGTGTGCGCGGCCGGAAACGCAGGGCGCCCGCGCGTCGAATACCCTGCGGCCTACCCGAGCTGCCTCGCCGTCTCGGCCGTGGGGCCCTCGGGCAAGCTCGCCTTCTACTCCTCCTACGGGAAGGGCCTGTTCGTCGCCGCTCCCGGCGGCGACCAGAGCAAGCGCCTCGAGGACGGCGTCCTGCAAAACACGCTCGACGTACGCCGGCGGGGGAGCAAGAAGACGGTCTACGCGTGGTTCCAGGGCACGTCCATGGCGACGCCCCACGTGTCGGCCGCCTGCGCCCTCCTCTACGCAGCCGGCGTCACCCGCGTGGACGCGCAGGAGCGCATGCTGGCAGCCACCGCGCGGGGCGACGGCTGGAACCAGCGCACCGGCCACGGGGTCCTCGACGCCGCCGCCGCGGTCCGGCGCGCCACCTTCCTCCCCGCCGGGCTGGCCCTGTTCGGCGCGCTGCTCCTCGCGTTCTGCGCGGTGCGCAAGACGAGTCCGCGCGACCTCGCACGCGGCCTCCTGGTCCTTGGTGCGGTGTTGGCCGCTTCCGGATTGTTCTTCTTGCGGCCCTTCGGCCTCGGCGAGCTGCCCGTGGTGGGTCCCTTGCTGGCGAGCGGCGCGGCCACTTGGGACCTCGTGCTCCTGGGGCCGGACGCGCACTGGAACGCACTCTTCGCCAGCGCCTTGATCCCCGGCTTCCTCGGCTTCACGAGCCTCGCGACCCGCGCGACCCGCTCCTTGGGCGTCGGCATCATGCTCGGCTGGGCGGCGCGGCTCCTGGTGGGGGCCGCGCTCCCCCTGGCCGATGTGCGCTGGATCCCCGGCTCCGGCGTTCTGGACGCCCTCTGGCTGGCCGGCAACGCGGCGGCGCTCCTCGCCGGGGCGGCCGTGGTCGTGCGCCTCGGGCGGGGGCGCGACGCGCGGCGGACGCCGTGATTCGGATCCAGGGGACCGTCGTGCGCCTGCCCTTCGGTGGAGGCGTCCTCGCCCTCGAGGCCCCCGACGGCCGGCGCTACGCCCTTCGCGGCGCCGAGGAGCACGACCTCGCCGCCGGAGAGGAAGTCACCCTCGAGGGGACGGTCCTCCCCGACGGCGCTCTCGGAATCGGCATGAGCGGCGACCCGGTCTTCGAGATCCGCCGGGTCGATCGCGCAGGGAGCGGCCCCGGCGGTTGACCGCGCAAGGCGCTGGGGGAAACGGTCCTCGCCGACGATCGGCTGGGACCGCCGGACTCGGCGCCCTCGACCGCTCCTCGGGGAACGACCGCACGCGCGACCGAAGCAGGTGCAGGGCGGGAACTTCCGCGGGGCAGTGGCCTGCTGAAGGCTCAGGCGCCCGCCTGCATGGCCGTGATGCAGGCGACTTCCACGATGTCGTCGGCCGAACAGCCCCGGCTGAGGTCGTTCCCCGGGCGATCGAGGCCTTGCAGGATGGGCCCCAGCGCGGTGGCCCCCGCCAGTCGTTGGCTCAGCTTGTAGGCGATGTTCCCGGCGTCGAGGTCGGGAAAGACCAGGACGTTGGCTCGGCCCTCCACGGGGCTGTCGGGACACTTGCGCGCGGCGACGGAGGGAACGATGGCGGCGTCGACCTGCAGTTCGCCGTCGGCCTTCAGGCCCGGCCGCGCGGCGCGCACGAGCTCGACGGCCTGCCGCACCTTGTCCACGTCGGCGTGCTCCGCGCTGCCCTTGGTGGAAAAGCTGAGGAGAGCGACGCGGGGTTCGTCGTCGAGGAACAGCGCCGCGTTGTCGGCAGCGGCCACGGCAATGTCCGCGAGTTGCTGGCTGGAGGGGTTGGGGACCACGCCGCAGTCGGCGTAAACCAGACCGCGCCCGTCCGGGAAGACCATGAGAAAGAAGCTGGAGACGGTCTTGATCCCCGGGCGCGGGCCGATGCCGAGAATCGCGGCCCGCACGGTGTGTGCGGTGGTGTTCACGCACCCCCCGACGAACCCGTCGGCGTCGCCGGCGCGCACGGCGAGGGCCGAAAACATGGAGGGATCCGCGGCCTCGCGGCGAGCGTCGTCCAGGGTGATCCCCTTGTGGCGGCGTCGCTCGTAGAACAGTTCCGCGTAGCGCTCGAGGTTCTCGGCCACCAAGGCCTCGTCCACGAGGACTGGCTCGCACAACTCCTCGCGTTCGAGCACCTTTGCGGCGGCCCGCACGCGGTCGTCGAAGCCCTCGGGGAAGTAGATGCGCTTCTTCTGGCGGCGTGCCTGGGCGCGAATCCGAGCAATGATCTCCATACCTACTCCCCCTCGAGCCCCGCCAGCAACGCGCGGGGCACCCGCACCTCGGCGGCGAGCAGATATTGCGCGTAGGTCTTCCCTTGCGCGTCGAGCTGGAGCGAGAGCGTCCCGCCGCCGCCGAGGCTCTCGTGCAGGAGGAAGTTGAGGGCGAGCAGGTTGGGCACCTCGAAGCGCTCGACTTCTCCCCGGCAGATCCCGGCGAAACGCCGCTTGACGAAGGCCTCGCTGAGTTCCTCGCGCATCCAAGCGTAGATCCCCTCCGAGCGGGCGATCACCCCGATGTTGCACGTGTTTCCCTTGTCCCCGGAGCGGGCAAGGCAGAGGCGGGAGAGCGGAACGGAGACCGTCTCCCCGCCCGGGATCGCGGGCCAGGTCGGCGCGATCGGCTCGAAGGGGGCTGCGTCGCCGGCGGGCGGGGCCGCCGGCGGCAGTTCGACGCACTCGTCGCCGACCCGCACGGTGCAGCGCACCCGCTCGCGAGCGATGAGCGCCGGCCAGTAGCCAACGACTTCGGAGGGTCGGGGCCGTCCGGCGTCGGGGAGGTAGGTGATTCCGGGCACGGTCCCGAGCACCTTGGGGACGACCTGCGGGCAGAACCGTTCCTTGAGTTTCTGCTCGTCGCGGTCGCGAACGGCGAACTGGAGGATGACCTCGCTGGGCTCGGCGTCGCCAAGCGGAGGGTGCGTCGCGTCCCAGCCGATGATCTGGGTCGAAGTCGCGTCGAAGGCGTCGCGTCCGCCGATGCTCTCCCAGAAGACCTCCGCGACGGCCTCCGCCTTGGCGAGCGCCTCGGGCCCGGAAACGACCAAGCGGCCGTAGGCACGGTGCCCCTCGGCAAAGCTGACCGACACCTTGAGCTTCTCGGGCATGGGGCCGCCGCGGATCCCCGAGACGTGCACTCGATCGGGCCCTTCCTGCTCGAGACGAACGGAGTCGAAGCGGGCCACGCAGTCGGGTGCGACGTAGGCGGGCGCGCCCATTTCGTAGAGGAGCTGCTCCGTGACGGTGTGGACGCTCACCAGCCCGCCGGTCCCGGGATGCTTGGTGACGACGAAGGGGCCCTCGGGGGTCGCCTCGACGAGGGGGAAGCCCATGTTGGCGAAGGAAGGGACCTTCTTCCAATCGGTGAAATTCCCTCCGGTGCACTGGGTTCCGCACTCGATGATGTGCCCGGCCACGATCCCGTGGGCCAGGCGATCCCAGTCGTCCTCTGCCCAGCCGAATTCGTGGATCATGGGCGCTAGGGTCACTCCGGTATCGGTGACGCGGCCCGACACGACGACGTTGGCGCCGAGTTCGAGGGCCTTCACCACCGGCGCCGCGCCCAAGTAGACGTTGGCACTGAGAACGCGCTCGCGGATCTCCGCCAGGGCTCGCCCCGTCTCCATGTGCGCGAGGTCCTCGCCGGCGGCGAGCACCTCGTCGAGGTGCGGGTAGAGGTCGTCGCCCTCGATCACCGCCACGCGGACCTGGTCCGCGACGCCGAGTTCACGCGCCAGCGCCTCCACGGCCGCGCCGCAAGCCCTTGGGTTGACGCCCCCGGCGTTGCTGATGACCTTGACCCCCTTCTCGACGCAGGTGGGGAGGACGTCGCGCAGTTGCCTGAGGAAGTCGGTGGCGTAGCCGGCGTCGGGGCGCTTGCTGCGAATCTTCTGCAGGATCGCCATGGTCACCTCGGCGAGGTAGTCCATGACCAGGTAATCGATGGGACCGCCCTGGACTTGACGCAGGGCGGCGGTGGGATCGTCTCCCCAAAAACCTCCGCAGTTGGCGATCACGAGGCGGTCGCGCTCGGGCATGGAGCCCCTCCTCCGGTTGGAGCGCGCATTCTATCGACGCGTCCACGGGGGCGGTTGCCCCCGTGTCGCGAAGGGCTCCCTGGGGCCGTCGCCCCTCAGCCCGCCAGCCAGTCGCCCAGCTTCCGCCGCCCCTCGGGGTCCGCCCACTGGCGCAAGAGCCGTGTCACGACCCCGCGTCGCTGCGGGCTGCCGGCGAAGCGGAAGCCCGTCCCCCCGCGCACCCGGACCGAGCGCGTGCGCCGCACGAGGCGGGACTGCGCGAACTGCTCCAAGACGGAAAGGACCGCACCCCGCTCGCCACCGGTCGCCGCCTGGAGGTCGTCGGCTCCGAGGGTGCGCTCGCCCGCCGCCAGCAGGTGCTCGAGCACCTGCAGGTGGAGGGGGCTGCCGAGGGCGTGCTCGTGGACGAAGCGCCGCAGTTCTTGCTCCTCGGGCGAGAGATCGGACCCGGCCGCGGCGCGCGCGGGCGGCGAGGCCTCCACCGGAGGCGCAGACGGTTCCTCCACGGGACCGGCCGCCTTCGCCACCTCGGCGAGAAGCGCCGCGTCCAAGGCACCGGGCTGGAACATGACCGTCTCGTCGCCGTCGACGGCCGACTCGGCGGAGGGCCGGGGCGCCGCGGCAGGAGCAGGTGAGCCGACGCCCCCTGCCAGGCCAGCCTGCAAGAGGGCGGCCTCGAGGGCGCCGGGTTGGATCATGACGGTCTCGTCGCCGTCTTCGAGTTCCACCTGGGCCGAGGCCGCCACCACGGCCGGCGGCGGAGCCCCCGGGCCGCCCGCGTCGACGGCTTGGAACTCGGGGGCGGGGCCCCCGAAGGCTGCGCCGGGGGTCGCGAGCAGTCCCGCCTGCGGCTGAAATTCCGCGGGAGGAGGCGCCGCGGGCCGCGCGCTCCACTCGTCCGACTCCTCGTCGAGCCGGAAGACCGGCAGCTTCTCGGTGACGAAGCCGTGGCGCCTACCTGCCCGCGCCGGGACGGCGTCGCCGAGGTCGAGGACGCCCTCCTCCTCCCCCTCGGACGCGGCGCCGCTGCGGGTCGGACTCGAGGGGTCTTCGGCGACCGCCTGCATGATTTCGTCGGCTCCTTCGCCGCCAATGGCGTAGCCGAGCGCGGCGAGGTCGGACCAATAGACCGTGAGCAAGTCGTCCTCGGGCTGGTCGGAAGGGGTGAGCCTGTGCACCCCCGAGGAGGTGGGGCCCAGATGCGAGCCGTCGAAGCGAGCCGTCGGCGCGCTCGCCGGGTCCGCGACCCCCGCGCCGGCCCGTCCCGGCTCCGGGGCGCTGGCGAGGTCGATCTCGAACTCGACCTGGGGATCGGGAGACGGCGCCTCGCCTCCGTTCCGGACGGCCGCGACCGCCCTCGACTCGTCGCCCTCCAGCACCGGCGGAAGTTCGGACTCCAGGCTCATGATGCGCACGAGTTGCTGCAGGCGATCCCCGAGGGCGAAAAGCCCGACCCCGCAGTCGCGGTCGCGGCACACGGCGAGGACTTCGGTCAGGGTCTCCAACCCGTCGGCGCGGAGTTCGTCGCACCCGCGCATGTTGACCAGCACGTGCTGCGCCCCGCCGGCCTCGAGGACTTGGCGCACCTCCCCCGCCAGGGGTGGGATCTGCGGGCCGGCCTGCCAGTCCACGATCGCAACGTCGTTCACCTGACGAAGCATGGGGGTCAGCTTACCGTCCCTCCGGTCCGGGCAAGGGGGTTGCGGTCCATGAGCTGCAAGCGGCGACTGAGAACACGGGCCACGTTGAGCAAGATCTTGAGCTGCAGCTCCTTGTCGTCGCCAAACAGCCAGTAGAGGTCGTCTCGGTTGAGCTCCCAGAGCTCGCAGGGGGAGTCGGCCACGACCGTCGCACAGCGCGGTTCGAGGTCGAGTAGGCACATTTCGCCGAAGAAGTCCCCCGCGTACGCGGCGCGGTCGCCGCGAGCGGCCTCGAGCTCGGCCACGCAGCGCTCGCCCTCCGGCGAAGCCACCCGGACGCTCACCCGGCCCCGGTGGATCAAGAACAAGGAGTCGCCGTACGCGTGCTCGCTGACGACCGCTTCGCCGCGCCCGACGGCACGCACCTTGAGGATCGTCGCCAGTCGCGCGAGCTGCTCCTGACTGAGCCCCTGGAAGAGGGGCTTCTCGGCCATCTGGTCGGTGTCGACCGCCTGCATGTCGCTCCCGCCCAAGCCGCCCCAGCGGAGAGTCATCTTACGTCGCCGCTCCGGCACGCGCAATTCGCCACGGCAACGCCGCGAGCGACGCTTGCGCGGACCCTGGCGGGCTCCTACCCTGCCCGCCAGGGTCGCGGTTCGACGGTGCATCCTCGGGTTCAGAAGCGATTTGCCAAGGCCGTCCTCAGCAGCGGGCTGCTCGGCGAGGAGGAGCTCGAGCGGGCCCGGGCCGTTCAGCGACACGCCGCCCAGCGAGGCCTCGACCTGCCGCTCGATCGGGTCTTGCTGAAGCTGAACCTGCTCAGCCGCGAGCAGATCCTCGGCCTCTGGCGGGCGCTGCGCTACTACGTGTGGCGCAAGGAGGACAAGTTCTACGTCAAGATCGCGATCCAATCGAACATTCTCACCGAGAAGATCGCCCGCGCCTGCCTGAAGGAGCAGAAGAAGGCCTACAAGCACGAGGACGTGCTCGTGCGCGTGAACGAAATCGCCCGCCAGAGGGGCTACCTGAGCGACAGCGAGGACCGGGCGATCGTGGAGGCCATGGCGCGCGTGCGCCCCGTCACCCTGCGCCCGGTGAGCGAGGCGGGCTCCGGCGACTACGAGGAGCGCTCGGTGGGAGCCGCCCGCCGCGACGACGGCGAGGCCTGGCGTGAGGAGGCCCGCCGTCAGGACCTCGCCGAACTGCGCAGCCACTTCGGGTCCTCGGCCGAAACGGCCGGCGTCTCCGACGAAGACCTCGACGCGCTCTGGGAGGAGGCCGACCTCGACGACGTCGAACTCGACTCCCAGGCCGTAGAGATCGCGCGCGGCCCGCTCCTCGACGAAGAGGACGACGACCTCCTCGACCTCCTCGGCGACTGAGCGGTGCCGCCCGAGGGCTCGCCGTGCCCGGCCGGCCTTACCGGAAGGGACCGAACGAGGCGCGAGGGGATTCGGCCACGCCGAAGGCGACCCGTGCGCTCTCCCGCGGAGCCTCCTGCCCGCTAGGCCTTCTTGATGGGCGTGGCCTTGGCCTCCATGGCCTCGTCGGCGTAGACCTCTCCCTCGAGACCGGCGCCGCGGCGCACGAAGAAGTGCTTGCGCAGCGTGGCGAGGAAGGCCTTGACGTCCTCGGTGACCTCGGCCTCGTCGCGGCCTTCGCGGGGGACGCGCCATTCGGCGCCGAGGCGACCGGAGCCCTTGGGGCTGCGCGCGCTGTATTTGAGCACGGCGTGGCGCTTCTTGTCCTCGCGGGACACGGTCACCTCGTTGAGGCGCATGCCCTTG
This sequence comes from Planctomycetota bacterium, assembly GCA_003695705.1. Classification (GTDB taxonomy): domain Bacteria; phylum Planctomycetota; class J058; order J058; family J058; genus J058. Next base: position 3,333 of record RFHU01000496.1, on the reverse strand, counting down.
GCTTGCTTGAGGAATTGCTGGAAACGGGCCTTGTCGAGCGGAGTCATCAGCGTCCCTTCTGCAGACGAATGGCAAGGTCGGGGCTCATGGCCTCGAGCCCGGCCAGGCGGTTCACGGTCTTGTCGACCGGGTAGGCTACCCTCCGCCAGTACATTTCGTTCTTCTGAATTTCCAAGTAGCAGGCGCGCGGGTCGCCGTCGCGCGGCTGCCCGACCGAACCGACGTTGACCAGGGCCTTGTTGCCCTTGCGGTAGTGGAAGTAGTCGTCGAGGTCCTTGGCCGATCGCCAGGAGAGCGGGCTCTCGAGAATGACCCCCGGTACGTGCGTGTGGGCGCAGAAGCAGACCTTCTCGGTGAGCGCGAACGCGGCCCTCAGCTTGCGCGGGTCGGCGCGCACGTCGCGGGAGTAGAGGTATTCGTCGCGGCTGCGCGGCGAACCGTGATGGAAGGCGATCCCAGCGCTAGCGAAGGAGTCGAGGGCCTCGCGCAAGAAGTCGAGGCGCGAGGGGTCGCCGGCGGCTTCGAGCTGTTCGCGCGTCCAGTCGAGCGCTCGTCCCACCTTGGCGATGAAGCCCTCGCTGCCTTCGAGCATGGCCGCGTCGTGGTCGCCGCGAACGGTAATGAAGCACGTGTCGCGGACGAGGTCGACGCACTCGACCGGCTCGGGCCCGAGGCCAACGATGTCCCCGAGGCACACGACCCGATCGATCCCCCGGCGCCGAATGTCGTCCAGGACAGCGCGGAGCGCCTCGGCGTTCCCGTGGATGCACCCCAGGACGGCGTATTGCAAGGAGCCAACTCCCGCAGAACACGATAGGCCGCGCGCAGAAAACTCTCAAACCCACCGGGGAAGGAGCGGTCGCCCCGCCTGAGGGAAACCCCGACCCACCGGGCTCGGCACCTTGCGCGGGCTGCCGCCCTCCGGGGTCGCCGACAAGCAGCGAGCCTGGTCCCGACCTCGCCCCGCCCCGGTCAGGGGGCCGAGTTCCTCCGCCGCTCCCGAGCCCTCGGCCGGGCTCGTCGCTCGGTCGGCCGGTCGGGGACGACCTGGTAGAGGAAGTGGTAGGCGAGCGCAAAGGGGAACAGGCGCTTCCAGCGCTTGCCCTTGTCCCAGCGATCCACGGCGACCACGCGCAGGCCCGCGTCTTCGAGCAGCGCCCGCCACTCGCGCCACCCGGCGAATCGGTCGATGGCCTGATGATGGTCGGGCCCGCGCCCCGTGGTGAGCCGCCGCCACAAGTCGCCGCTGTAGTATGCGTTGGGGAGCATGACCACGCCCACGCCCCCCGGCGCGAGGACGCGCGCAAGCTCCCGCGCCCCCGCCGCGGGGTCGAGGAAGTGTTCGAGGTTGCCCAGACACACCAGGCGCTCGAAGCTGTTGTCCGCGAGCGGGAGGCACTCGCCCTGGGCGAGGAGGAGTTCCGGAAGCCCGCGCGCGCGAGCGCGCGCGAGGGCCCGGTCGGCGAGGTCGACCCCGAGGACCCGGAGGCCCTCCCGAGCCGCATACTGGCCGAAGGGGCCGGCCCCGCAGCCCACGTCCAGCACGCGGCCCGCGGTGCGTGGCTCGAGGAGTTCGAGCACGCGCGCGTAGAGGGCTTCGCGCTCGCCGAACTCGGCGCGCGCGTAGATCGCGTTGTAGGCCGCGCGCAGCCCGCGCAGGTCGTGGACTCGCTTGCGCTCGAGCACGAGCGCAGCTTAGCAGCTCGCGGAGGGGTGCCCGCGCGGACTGCGGCGGGCACCTTCGCTCGCGCTCACGCGAGGTCCCCGAGGGGGAGGACCTCGTGCTCGCCTTCCCACCACAGGTAGTAGGCCGCGTTCGTGCGCTCGCTGCCGGGCTCACGACGGGCGTAGGCCTCCGCCTTCGCGCGCAAGGCCTCGCGGCTCGCCCAGGCCAAGCAGTAGTGGAGCAAGTAGACCCCGTGGACCTTCTTCATGCGCCGGGTGACGGCCTTGGGGAAGCGCGGGTGCACCGGACCCACGTCTTCCAGGTAGCGGTGCTCGGGCAGGTTCCGCAGGAGACGCGGCACGTGACACGGAAAATGCTTGGGGCTGCGCACGTAGCGTGGGGGATCGGCGCTGACGAGCCAGAGCATGGGGAGCCGGTAGAAGCGGACCCGCCGCGCGCTGCACAGGCGCGGCAAGGCGGCGGCCAAGCGAGGCCCCACCCGCTCGTCCGTGTCGAGGTGCAGGATCCACTCGCCGCGCGCCGCGGCCAGCGCGGCGTTCTTCTGCCGTCCGAAGTGGCCGTCCCAAGGGCGCTCGAGGTAGCGCACCTTCGGGTGTCCCCGGCAGACCTCCGGGGTGCGGTCCTCGCTCCCTCCGTCGACGACCACGATCTCGCGCGCGAAGGGCGCGACGTTCTCCAAGAGGCCCTCGAGCTCCTCGGCTCGGTTCCAGGCGGTGACGGCAACGCTGAGGTCGAGGGAGCGGCGGCGGCGAAAGATCACGGCGGGCTCGGCGGGCGGAGGCTCCAGAGGAGGCGACGCAAGGGGAAGCGCGCGCCGGCGCCGGCATCGACGAGACGCCGCAACAGGACGCGGTCGCCGCGCGCGTAGGCTGCGGCAAAGCAGAGCGGATCGCGCGCAGGGAAGGCGCTCCCGCAGGCCGCGGCGAGCTTGTGCCAGGAGCGGAGCAGCCGGAGCAAGTTGGCGCGCCGCCGCGGCCACGGCAAGTCCTCCCGACCGATCCGGCAGCGGTCCAGGTCGATCACCAGCGCGCGAGGTCCGGGAAGGAGGAGGACGTTCTTGAGGTTGAGGTCCACGTGGTCGACCCCCGCGTCGTGCAGGCTGCGGACGGCGCGGGCCGCTGCAACGAGCGCGGCCGCCCGCCGGGCAGGGCACGGCGCGGCCGCCAACGCCTGCGCGAGATCGCACGCCCCCTCCACCTCGCGGGTCACCAGGGCGTGTTCGTAGCCCAGGCCCCGGCGGCGGGTGACGGCCGCGAGCACCTCGAGCACCGCGGCCCCCCGCGCCTCGGCCTCCGCGGAGACGGCGAGTTCGGCCACCGCACGCCAGGGATCGAGGCTGCGGTGGCGGACGACCTTTCCGAGGAGGCCGCCCCGGCGCAGCGGCCGCACGAGCGCCGCGCCCGCCGGAGGGAGGGGCAGGCGACCGAGCCGCCCGCGCCCCTGCTGCGCCGCCGGCCGGGCCGCCGCCAACTCCCGAGGCCGCGCCACCCCGGCCCCCACCAGGAAGTCCAACAAGCCGTTGCGACCGACGACGATCGCGCCATCCACTTCCCTGCTCGCAAAGCCCGGAGGCACCTGCATGGGGGCATCCTCCGCACCCGGTGCCCCTGCGCAACGCCCCCCGCGCCCCGCGGCGAACGACGCAG
>RFHU01000495.1 GCA_003695705.1 Planctomycetota bacterium | reverse complement strand
GTGGGCGTAGTCGAGGGCGTGGCAGACCTGCTGGATGATGCGCACCCGTCGCTCGAAGGTGAATTCCGCGAAGGCCTTCGGGTCCCCGCCGCGCAGGCGCTCGATGACGTCGCGCAAGGTCTCGTGCTCCGGGATGAGCTGCATGGTGAAGAAGACCGCCCCCGAGCCGTCGATGCCCACGTCGTGCACGGGCAGCACCGAAGGATGCTCGAGCTGGCAGCTCACCTGGGCTTCCTCGACCAGGCGCAAGGCCCGCTTGCGGCTGCTGCCCCGAGGGAGGACCTTGAGGGCCACGTCGCGGCGCAGGTCCCGGTCGTAGGCGCGCAGGACGCGGCCCATTCCGCCGCGGCCGACTTCCTCTCCGACGTCGTAGCGCGGAGCGAGCTCGCCCTGCAGGCGCGCCAGGGTCCCCGGCCGCCCGAGGTCGTCCGTCCAGACCGCCGCGGACCCCTGCGACGCCACGCCTTCTCCCCGTGGCGCTGCGGAAGCTGGCACCGACATGCCTTCTTCGTCCCGAACCGTGGAAGCCGCCGGTGGGACGAGGGTCTCGTCGTCGTTCCCGCGAAAGCCCCAGGGGAAGGCGGGGCGAGGTTCGGGCCCTGGTTTCGCCATCGACCTCAGCTTAGCAACCCTTGCCCTTTCCGCAGCGGACCAGACCTTCGGGCGGCCTTCCCCCGCCGCTCCGCCGGCGTCGCCTCCGAGTCGGTTCGGACCAGGTCGAGCCGGCCCGGCGGCACCGCATCCTTCAGCGTCGCTTGCTCGGCGCCTCCGGCGGCGCCCCACCCGTCGCCGGGCGCGCCTCGATGCGCGCCTCCAGACGGCGCAGGGTCTCCTTCAGCTCCGCGACCCGCTTGCGCAGCTCTTCGTCGTCGGCGCGCAGGCGCCCGAGCTCGCGCTGGGGCGGCTCGCTCGCGCGCAGGGCCTCGACGACCTGCGTGGCGCGTTCGCGCTCGCGCTCCGACGGGCTCCGCGCGGCGAGGGCCTGCACGTCGGCCAGGGCGCCCGCCGCGTAGCGGCCCAGGGCCGCCAACCCGTCGAGGGCGGCGCGGCGGTCGCGCCGCGTGCGCCGCCGGAGCAAGGCCCGCAAAGCCTCCACCGCGGCGCGCCGGTCTTCCTCGCCCGCGCCCGGCAAGGCGGCGAGGTCGAGGGCGCGGGCCGCCGCCCGCCGCACCGGCCGCGGCGCCGGGGCACGGGTGAGGGCCACCAGCCGCGGGACGAGGGCCGGGTCCTCCAGGGCACGCAGCGCCCGCACCGCCGCCACGCGGAGGACTTGGTTGTGGGAGGCGGTGTTCAGGGCCTTCTCCAGCCCCGCCAGGACCTGGTCCGAGGGCGCCGGGCTGGTCTTCCCCAAGGCCTCGACCACCGCAGCCTCGACGTAGACGCTCGCGTCGCCGGCCTGCAGGGCCTCGCCGAGGGCCTTGGCAACATGCTCGTCGCGCCCGCGGCTTCCCAGGGTCTCGGCGCAGGCCCGGCGAACCCTGGGATCGGCGTCCTCGCGGAGCCCGACGAGGAGCGCATCCCGCCCCGGATCGCCCAGCTTGCCGAGCAGGCGGGCGATCTCGACCCGCACCCCCCAGAAGGGGTCCTCGCGGAAGGCCGCCAGCAGCGCGTCGCGCACGGGGGGCTCCTTGCGCTCCGCCAAGGCGCGGGCGGCGCGCACCCGCCCCGGCACGTCGCTGCGGCGCAGTTGTTCGAGCCACCACGAGCGGCTCTTCTGCTCGCGAACTTCCTTGAGGAGGACCGCTTCGCGCGGGTCGAACTCCACCCGCGTGGGGGCACGGGCTGCGCTCACGTAGAAGCGCAGGCTCTTCGTCCGCACGGGGAAGGAGACCCGGCGCCGCTCCTCGCCGAACCAAAGATCGAACTCCGCCGGGAAGGCGTAGGCCTCGTCCTCCTGGGTCTGCCGAAGTTCCAGGGCGAGGAGCCCCCGCTCTGCGTCCCAGGACGCGCTCGCCTCGAGCACCGGATGCCCCGGCCGCTCGACCCAGTCGTAGAAGAAGCGCGCCAGGCTGCGCCCGCTCGCCCGCTCGAGCGCGCGGCGCAGGTCTCCCGTCTCCACGCCGCGCCCGGCGTTCTCCTGGGTGTAGGCTCGGATCCCCTCCCAGAAAGCGTCCTCGCCGAGGAGCGCGCGCAGCATGTGGAGGACGCAGGCGCCCTTCGGGTAGGCCCGCCCGTCGAACATGCTTCCCGGATTGGGGTAGCGCCGGTCGAGGATGGGCCTCTTCTTGCCGGCGGCGCGCCCTCGCTCCGCCGCCCCCAGCAGGCCGTAGAGGTAAGCGTCGCGGCCCCGCGCGCGTTCCTCCCACAAGTAGGCGAAGAAGGTGGCGAAGCTCTCGTTGAGCCACAGGTGGGACCAGTCCCGGCACGTGAGCAGGTCTCCGTACCACTGGTGCGCCAGCTCGTGGGCCACCAGGCCCTCGGAGCTGTAGTCCAGGTGCGCGCGCTCGTCGTGCAAGGTGCGCTCGTTGAGCGTCGTGGCGCTCGTGTTCTCCATCCCGCCGGCCGAGAACTGCTCGACGACCACCTGGTCGTACTTGGCCCACGGATAGTCCACGCCGATGCGCTCGCTGAAGAAGTCCAGCATGTCCTTGGTGCGCGCGAAGCTCCGCCCCACGTCCTCCTTGCGTCCCACCGGCACGTAGTAGCCGACGGGCTTGCCCCGCCACTCCTCGCGGACGACGTCGAAGCGGCCCACGACCAGGCTCACCAGGTAGGCCGGGTGCGGCTCTTCCTGGGCGAAGCGCCAGGCCACGAGGCCCTCGCCCCGCGAGCTGGGACCCTTGCCGAGGAAGCGGCCGTTGGAGACGACCTGCAAGCCCTCCGCCACGTGCGCGGTGAGGGAGGTCCGCTGCCGCTCGTCGGGGTGGTCGAGGCAGGGGAACCAGAAGTGGTTGCTCGTGGGTTCTCCCTGAGACCAGACCTGCAGGGGGACGTCGGGCTCCTCCTGACTGGGGGCGAAGAAGTGCAACCCCGCGCTCGGATCTCGGAGTTCGTAGCGGACGACGAATACGGCGCGCTGCCCCCGTCGCAGGGAATGCTCGATCCAGAGGGCGGTTCCGTCGTGGACGTAGCGGGCGGGCGCTTCCTCGCCGAGCCCTCCGCTGGCCTCGCCCGCACGCACCGAGCCGATGCGCATCTCCGCGGCATCGAAACGCACCGCCCGCACGTCGCGCAGGGCCTTTACGTCGAGCACCGCAGTCCCCTGAACGGACTTCGTCTCGAGGTCGACCACCAGGTCGAGGTCGATGCCGAGCACGTCCACCGGGCGGTCCGGCGGGGCGCGGTAGCCCTCGTCCGCCCGGCAGGGGGCGGCGGCGAGCGAGCAACAGAGCAGAACGGCGGCCGGACCGAGGGTGCGGGTCATGCTTCCTCCCCTGGACGAAGGACGCGATTCTACGGCGGAGCGCTCCTTGCTGCGCGCGCGCTCAGGTCGCAGAATCCTCTCGTGGGCAGCCTGGTGCTCGAGGTCCTGGAGGGAGAGGTTCAGGGGAGCACCCTGCTCTCTGGAATCTCTCTCCTCGGGCGCGGATCCGCCTGCGCGGTGGTCATCGACGACCGCGTCGTCTCCCGCGAACACGCAGTCATCCGCGAAGAGGCGGGCGTCGGCTTCGTCCTCGAGGACCTCGACAGCCGCTCGGGGACCTACGTGAACGGGGTCAAGTGCCGCAAGGCGGTGCTCCTCGACGGCGACACCATCCGCATCGGACCCGTCTCGTTCCGGGTCCGCACCGGCGCGTCCATGGTCGGAGAAGTGCCCCCCGAAGACGTGAAGCTGGTCGAATCCAGGCACTTGCCGACGCAACGCCTGACGCTCGACGCGATCCGCTTCCGCAGCAGCCGCCGCTACCTCAAGGACACCGGCAAGCTCCTCTCCGGCGCCCTCGAGGGAGCCGGCGCCGAGCTCGCCTCTTCGGCGCCGCCGACGACGCCCAGCGACCCGGGCGACCCCGCCGCCACCGTCGCTCGACGACTCGAACTGCTTCTGGACATCACCAACTCGCTCACCTTCATTCACGACCCCGCCCGCCTGGGGCGCGCCACCGCGTCGCGCCTCCTGGAGGTGTTCCCCCAGGCGCGCCGCGTCGGCGTGTTTCGCGTCGTCTCCGACGCCGACGGGGAGTCCGCCCTGCGGGCGGACTGTTTGGTGGACCGAGAGAAGGCACGCGCCAAAGGCACGGGCGGCGCGGTGCGCATCAGCCAGAGCGTTCTCCAGACCACGGTCGACAGCCGCAAGGCGATCCTTTCCGAGGACGTGCACCTCGACGAGCGCTTCCAGCGCTCGGAAAGCCTCGAGACCGCGGGGGTGTGTTCCATCCTCAGTGCACCCATCCTTCTCGGCGAACGCATCCTGGGCGTCCTCTACGTCGACTCCACCGACGCCGACCGCCGCTTCGACGAAGGCTCGCTGCGGGTCTTGACCGGGGTGGCCGGGGTCCTCGCCTCCGCCTACGAGAACGCGCGCCTGTTCTCCGAAGTGCAGAAGGAAACCCATCGCCGCGCGAGCCTCGAACGCTACTTCTCCCCCGACCTCGTGGAACGCGTCCTGCGCGGCGAGTTGCCCCTCGCAAGGGAGGGCCGCCAGGCCCACGGCACCATCCTCTTCGTCGACATTCGCGGCTTCACTCGCATGACCCTCGAGACCGATCCGCAGGTCCTCGTGGCCACCCTCAACGCCTACTTCGAGACGATGCAGCGGATCATCTTCCGCACCCGGGGAACCGTCGAGCGCTTCGGCGGCGACTCGATCCTCGCCTACTGGGGCATCGTGGATCAGGATCCCCAGGCCGCCGCGCACGCGCTCCGCGCCGCGCTCGCCATGCAGGTCGAGGTATTCCGCCTCAACCCGCAGCTCATGGCCGAGGGAAAACCTCCCTTGCAGGTGGGGATCGGCCTCGAGTCCGGAACGGTCGTCGCCGGCGACGTCGGCTCGGCCGAACGACACGAGTTCACCATCCTCGGGGACGCCGTCAACATGGCCTCGCGCTTTCAAGGGCTCGCCGGCCCCGGAGAAATTGTCGCCGGACGAGGCACCCTCGCCGAGTTGCGCGGCTCCTTACTGCACGTGCCGCTCCCCCCAACCAGCGTGAAGGGCAAGAGCGAACGAGTCCGGGTCTCCGCAGTCTGCGGGCTCCGCGTCGACTCCCCGGCCACGCGCGGCGGCTTGAGGCGCTACGAACTCGCCGCGCCAGGGCACCTCGACCTCGGCCAAGGCCCCGAGAACACCATCGTTTCGGGGATCGAGTTCGGCGCCTCGGGCCAGGTCATCGTCGAGGCGGTGAGCCCCTACGATCCCCAGCCGGGGACCCCCGCCCGCATCGACTTCGCGTTCCCCAGGAGCGCCACGGCGCTGCGCTGCGAAGCGCGCGCCCTGAGCGACCTAAACCACGAGACCACCATGCTCCCCACGCTCAGCGTCGCCGACAGCGAGTTGCACCGTCTCCGCTTCTCCGTGGTCGATCCCCAAGCCCTGGTCGCCGCCCTGCGGCAAGGCTTCCCCGCCGGCGAAGCCGGAGCGGAACGGCCTCCGCCGGGCCCGTGAAGGGAGGCCGGGTCCTGTGCGAAAACGCGCTCGGTCGGGCGACCACGCGCCCGGCGCTTCGCTGGGGCTCGGAATGGGACGGCGCAGCGCGTGCGTCGCGTCTCCTCGAGGTCCGCACGCGCCCCTCGGCTCGGTTGCGGCTTGGCCCAGCCCTCGAGCCGGGCACCTTCCCCTCCCCGCGGCCTGGCACGGCGCGGCCCCCGCCCCAGGGATAGAATGCTCCTCGTGAGCGATCCCTCCCGCCGCCACCAGGAAGCCCGCCTCCTCACCGCCTGGGGGAGCCTCCTCGGGTTGGGGGTCGGCACCGAGGTCGTCTTCCCGGCCCTCGCCGAGGACCTGCAGGACGCCGAACTCGCGGCGGCCTGTCGCAAAGGAGCCGAGGCCTTGCGCGCAAGCGGCCTGCTCAGCTCCTGGGTGGAGGCCCTCCTCGGCGCGCCGGCGTCCTCTCACGTGCTCTCCCTGGCCGGCCAGCTCGCGAGCGAAGAACTCCGCCACGGATGGCGCCGCAGCGTCGTCTGGAAGAAACTCTCCCTGCTGCACACGGCCGGCGCACCCCTCGGCGACGGCCTCGCCGCCCTCGCCCGCGAGGCGCGCGACCAAGCCCTCACCGCGCTGGCCGAAGGCCTCTACGCCGGCGCCCGCGCCGCCCGCCGGGGAGAGGACCTGCGCGGCGCCCTCCTAGCCTGCGCCGCGATGCTGCCCCCCCTCGAGGCGGCGATCGCGCGCACCCTCGCGGACGAAGGCGCGCGCGTGGCGCCGGTTCTCGACGCCCTCGCCGCCCTTGGCGACGTCCCCGAAGCTCCTGCCCCGCCCCGCGCGCTGGAGCATCTCGCCCAGGCGGCCTCGGAGTCCGCCGCCCCCCTCCGGCGCGGCCTCGACCGCCTCCTCTCGGGCCTCGAAGGGGCGTTGGGTCGAGGCCCCGATTCGGATCGTGCCGACGCCGCGCGGCGCGCCCTCGCCGAGCGTCGCGCGACCCCCCCC
>RFHU01000494.1 GCA_003695705.1 Planctomycetota bacterium | reverse complement strand
GAAGGCGGCGAAGAAGAAGGCGGCGAAGAAGAAGGCGACGAAGAAGAAGGCGGCGAAGAAGAAGGCGGCGAAGAAGAAGGCGACGAAGAAGAAGGCGGCGAAGAAGAAGGCGGCGAAGAAGAAGGCCAAGCGAAGACGCTGAAGGTCTCCGCGTCTCGGCCGCAAGCGGCCACGGCGCGTCTGCTACGGCACCTCTGCCGCGGCGCGTCTTCCCTCCGCGGGGGGGGTTCCGGGAGGGCTGCCGGGGGTCTCGCGGGCCCCACGCCGCGGTCGCTCGGTCAACGCGCGCGCCGTAGCAAGACGCTGCGCGCGCGCCATCCCTTGGGGATCGTTTCGCCGCAGAAGAACACCGCGTCGCCTTCCTCGGCCGCGTCGAGGAGCTCCCGCGTCCCCGGCGACGACGGCTCTGCGGAAGGGAACACGACGCCGCGGCGACCGTCCTCGAGGACCACGGGAGCGCAGTCGCGGAGCGTTCCACCCCCTTCGGGCAGGCGACGGCCGCGCGCCCGACCGCGCAAGACCTCGGGCGCACCGCCTCGCGAGGAGCCCTCTCCTAGGTTGCCGACGACGTAGCGTCCCCTCCCCTCGCTCCGGAGGGGGAGTCGGGCGGCCTCCGCGACGCGGGCGCAGAGCTCGTCCCAGGTGGCGCGGACGTCGAGGCGAAGGCGGCGGGCGGCAAAGGCGCCGACGAGCAAAGACTTCCCGGCGGGGGCCGCGGCGGCGACCAAGGCCAGGGCTTCGCGCGCCGGGCCGTCCGCGTGCAAGCGATGGCGGCGTGCACGGGCCCGCTCCAGCAGGCGCTGCGCGTCGCGCGCCGCCTCTCCTCCGAGCGCGGCCAGAGCCTCCGCGCAGGCCTCTTGGACGCGGAAGCGCTGCTCGCGTTCGAGGGCTCGGCGCAGGGACCCCTCGGCTTCGGCCGCCGCGGGGCCCATGCGCGCGAGGGCGCGCGCGGCCGCGCAGCGCACCCGGACCGACGGATCGGAGGCCACCGCGGCCGCAAGGGCCCCGACCACCGCGGGATCCCCGGGCGCGACCTTCGCCACGACGTCGACGGCGTATTCCCGCAGCAGGACCCGCTCCTCGCAGCCCAGGCGTCGGAGGGCGACCCCTCGGTCCGCGGCCCCCGCGCGCGCGGAGTGTTCGTCGAGCAGCCAGAGGATCTGAAAGCGCACGTTCAGGTCCTCGTCGCCCGCCCGGGCCAAGAGCGCGGGCAAGACAGGCTCCAAGCCCTCCCAGCCGAGGCCGCGCAGTCCCTTGATGGCCTCGAGCCGCACGTCGGCCGTCGGGTCCTTCAGAGCGCGCACCAGCGCGGGGCGGCAGCGGGCGAGGGCCTCTTCGGCCAAGTAGCCCACGGCGCGGGCCGCCGCGACGCGCTGCGGGACGTCGCCCGCTTCGAGGCGCGTGAGCCATTCGGAGAGCGATACGCCTTCGCGCCTCGGCTCGGCCTTCCCCGCCAACAGCACGCCCCAGGCCCCAGCGGCCGCGAGGACCAAGGCCAGCGCCCACAGCGCCTTGGCGCGCAGGCTCGATCCGCCGCCGGCGGGACGCTCCCGGGCCGCAGGAGGCGTCGACCGCGGGCCGAAGGAGGCTGCGCCTCCCGGGCCTGCGGCGGGGTTCGATGGAGGGGGTCCGCTCAGGGTTCTTCGCCGGACTCGGTCGGTGTTCGGTCGGGTAGGGGAGGCACGGCGTCGTCGGCAGGCTCGTCTCCCGTGGCCTCCGCAGGGCCTTCCTCGTCGCTGCGGGCCCACTGGGCCGCGTGCTCGCGGAGGGCCTTCTGGCGTGCCGCGTAGGGGTCGAGTCCCTCGTCGTCGGCGGTGCCGTCCCCTCCCGCCTCGGGAGCGTGGGGATCCAGTCGACCCGCGTCGCTCTCGGTGAGGTAGCCGAGCTCTTCGGAGTCCTGCGACGCCCGACGTCCTTGCTGTTCGAGGCGTTCGCGGCGGAAGCGCGCGAAGTCTTCGTCCACGTAGCCCTCGTCCGCTGGCAACGCCATGGGAGCGGGCGACGCATCCCCTTCGTTGTTTCGCAGGCGTTCGAGGACGGCATCGACCAGCCCGGGGACGAGCTCTTCGCGCAGACGTGCGGGGAGGCCCTCGAGGTCGAGCTCTTCGAGGCGACCGTCGATGGCCTGCATCAAGGGGCCCACGGCGAGGACCGCGACCCGCTCGGCGATGTCCTTGAGGTCGAGGCCCTCGGGCACCTCCCCGCCGGAGCGCTGCGGCGCGCTCGGGCGAGCGGCCACCTCGCTCAGTCGCTGGCCGAGTTCGTCGAGCCGCGCGACGAGGCCGTTCAGTTCGCCCCGTAGCCCGTCGATGGTCTTCTCCAGGGCGTGGGCCCGATCGCCCATGCTGGCGACCTCTTCGGCCACTTGGTCGGCGAACTCGCCGCGACTGGACTCGAGGCTGGCCACGCGCTCGGCGAGGGACTCGACGTCGAGATCCGGAGGCGGCGCGTCCGTGGCGAGCGACGCGCTCACCGCGGCGCTCGGGCCCGGGAGGCCGGTGTCCTCGAGGCGACGAACGCGCTCTTCGAGTTCGGCGAGGGCCTCCTCCGCGCCGGCCTGCCGGCCGTCCTCCAGGGCCGCGACGCGATCTCCGAGGCTGCGGGCGAAGTCGTCTTCGCTCGCACCCTGTCGCTGAGCGGCCTCGAGGGCGCGCAGGCGCTCGTCCAGGGAGGCGAGCAGCTCGGCGTCGGTAGCAGGACCTTCTCCCCTGGGAGCCACCGCCTCGCGAACGCGCTCCCGCCGCGCCGGGTCCTCGGCCAGCCAGTCCTGCATCAGTTCGAGAACTCGGGGAAAGGCCGCCTCCCCCATGCGCGGCGCGTTGAGCTTCATGGCGTCCAAGGCCTGTTCGGTCACGGCCTTGCGCACCTCCTCGCCGATCTCGGCCAGGCGCGGCCCGAGGTCGGACAGCACGCGGGCTCCGAGGCGCTCGCTGAGCTGCGGCAGCCGGTCGTCGAGCGCCCGCTGCAGCATCTCCTCGAGGCGCCGAACGAGGCGTTCGGAGCCGAGTTCTCCCTCGACTGCCTTCTTGGCGGCCTCGGTGGCCTGCTTGACCCCGTCGGTGATGTGGGTGGCGAGGAGCTTGCGGATCTTGTCGTTCAGCTCCTTCGCGTTGGGGATGTGCCGTACGACGCGACCCGTGGCGGCAGACCCGCCAGCGCTTGCCGGCGCGCCACTCGGGCCCGCCGGCGCAGGCCGGCGCGGTCCCCCTTCGCCTCCCCGGCGCGGGAGCGGCGGCGGTCGGTTGCGTCTGGTTCCTCCGGGGTTTCGGCGCGACTCCACGAGACCTCCGCGCTCAACTTACTCGACTCGGGGCGCCGGCTCTACGGGACCCTTGCCGGGGCCTCGCTCCCGCCGAAGCACGGCGCGGAGGTGCCCGCTGCCGGTCCGCGCTCCTCCCCTCGCTTCTTCTGCCGGCGTAGGATGCCGCGCGTGGCGGCCCCTGACCCCGTTCGGCTGACCCCCGGCGGCTTGCTCCTCGGCGGCCGGCGCCAGCTCCTCTACGGCGGAGAGGTGCAGTACTACCGCCTCTGCCGACCGGGCGAGCGGGCGGCGCGCCGCGAGGCACGCTGGGCGGCGGGCCTCGACGCCGCCCTCGATGCGGGCATGAACTGCATCTCCACATACGTGCCGTGGGACTTCCACGCGCCGCGTCCGGAGGTGCTCCGCTTCTCGGGCGAAGCGGATCTCCCCCGCTTCCTCCAACTCTGCGCCGAACGCGGGCTGAAGGTTCTTCTCAAGCCCGGTCCCTTCATCAATTCGGAGTGGCCCTGCGGCGTCGGTACCTTCGGCGCTGTGCCGGCGTGGTTCAAGCGCCGGCATCCCGAAGCCCTCGCTCGCGGGCCGGACGGCCGGCCCGTGACTACGGACCTCTTGGGGCGCCCGCGGGGACGGCAGCCGAGCCTCTTCTCGCCCGTCTTCCGGAGCGCCGTCGCCCGTTGGATCGATGGCCTCGCGCCGCGCATCGCGCCCTTCGTCGAGTCCCGAACGGTCTTCGGCCTGCAGCTCGACAACGAAACCAACTTCTACTTCCTCGACCGCTACGCGGTCGACCACTCGGCTCCCGCGCTTGCCTACTACCGGCATTGGCTGCGCAAACGCTACGGCGACCTCGCCGCCCTCGACGCCGCCTATGGACGCCGCCACGCCAGCTTCGACCGCGTGCGCCCCCCCACGGGGCCTCCGCCTCGGGGCTGCGGCGAGGGAGAGCGACGCCGGCATCAGGATTGGTTCGACGCCGGCAAGGATGGGATCGCCGACTACCAGGCCTTCCTGCGCTCGCTCTGGGAGGAACGCTCCTTTCGCGAGCCCGCACTGGTGTTCTTCACCAACGACTCGCCCCACACCTTTCCCCCCGGCTTCGGACGAGACCACCTCCTCCTCTGGGACCCCAAAACCAAGAGCCGTGCCGGCCTCCCCCTCCTCGACGCCTACCCCAAGCAGCTCCCTACGACGACCGTGCCCGCGGACCGCCCCTTCCTCACCGCCTTCTCCTCGCGGCGCTTTGCCGCCGCGGCGAGCGCCTATTCCTTCGCGGGTCGCCCGCCCCTCGGCGACAGCAAGTGCTACTCCGCCGAGCTCCAAGGTGGACTGTTCGAAGTCCCCTGGCTTGCGCGACCGCTCCCCGTCCCCGCGGCCACCACCGAGCACGTTCTCTGCCAACATTTCGGGCGCGGCTCGGCGATGGCCCTCGTCTACGTGCTCTGCGGAGGTCGCAACCGAGACCGCACGCCCTACTTCGGCAACGCGGCCGTGGATCCGCGGGGGCGCCGCGGGCCACGCTTCGAGGTCCTGCGCCGCTACGGGCGCCTCGTTGCAACCCACGGGGTCGCCCTCCTCGAGAGCCGGGAAGTGCTCTCTCCGGTGGCGGTCGGCATCGACTCGCGCTTCGATGCGCCCATCGGCGCGGAGGCGCCGCTTCCCGCACGGATCCTCGTCGACGTGGCCTGCGGGGCCTTCGGTTGGCTCGAGGACGCTGGCCTCAACCCTGCGGTGCTCGATCTGCGCTCCTGCTCCGAGGAATCCCTCGCCTCCCTGCGACTGCTCGTCCTCGCCAACGCGGAGGTCCTGGCCGCGGCGAGCGCAGAGCGTCTCGTCTCCTGGGTGGAAGGCGGCGGACATCTCGTCAACCTCATCGGGCGCGGAACCCTCGACGAGTTCCAGCGCGGGGGCACCGGCACCGAACACGCCTTTGCTCGCGGTCTGCTGGGAGGCGGTCGCCCGCTCGGCCGCCCTTTCCGTCGGCGCCTGCGCGACCTGCGCGTGTGGCTGCGCCTCCCCGGGGGCGCTTCGGGACGCCTCCGAGCCGGCGACTGGGTGCAGGCCTACTCGGTCACCGACGCGAGGCCACTCGCCTTCCTGGGCGGAGGGTCCTCGCGGACCCTCGGGGCGCCCGTCGCCTGGACGACGCCCCACGGTGCCGGACGAGTCACCCACTTCGGCTTCTCGCCCGCTGCTCCCTTCGCCACCTCCGACTGGTTTCGCGCCCCGCGTGCGGACCTCCTCCGCGCTCGAGCCCTTGCCCGCTGGCTGGCGGCTGCCTCGCGGATCGAACCCCTCCTCTGGGTCGAAGACGCCCGCGGGACCGCCTGGGCGCGCCGACACCCCGCGGGCGCCTTCCTGTTCGTGCAGTCGCGCGCAGCCCGTGCGGCGACCCTGGAGGTGAGGCTTGCGGACCGCACGGTCCTCGGCCTTCCACCCGACCGCCCCGTTCGGATCGACTCCCTCCTCGATGGCAAGTCCCTCGGTGCCTTGCCGCTTGCGGAGCGCTTGTCCCTGCCCCTGGGGCCCTACGCGACCGCGGTCCTCTGGCTGACTCCCGAGGACGCGGACCGCCGGGCAAGTTCCCCGCGGCCTGTCCCCGGCGGCCGGGCAAGCGCAGGCCGGTAGGATTTCGCGGCGAAGGAAGCCCAGGTGCGCCTCGAAGGATGGACGTTTCTTGCGGTGTCGCTCCTGGGGTTGGCAACGCCCGCGCGGGGCGAGGACCTCGAAGAGTTTGGCTTCGGCGCGCGCCGCCACGGACGCCCCACACTGGCTTGCCTACGGCGAGCGCCACGACCGCCTGATCCTCGTCGCGGCGCTGTCCGTCAAGCTGGTCCGCGACCTCAGCCTTGGTCTGGGCGCCTCGCTGGTCCTCGACGCCTCGGGCCGCACGGTCGTCGGCGGCCGCCTGGCAACCACCAGCGAGGCGCGCGTGGAACTCGAACTCGAGCCCGACGCAGCGCCCACGACCGGGCTCTCCTACGCACCGGCGGACTGGATCTCGCTGGGGCCGAGCTTCCTCTTCGCCGTGGACCACGGCTGGGTGCAGTGGTCCGCCTACGACCCGGTGTTCCTCGAGGTCAGCAGCGGTGTGGTCTCCGTCGCTCCCTCGGCGGAGGCGGACCTGCGCGATGGGTTCCACGTCCGCCCAGGCGCCGAGTGGCAGCTGCCGGACCGCTGGGCGTTGCGCGCCGGCTACGCCTTCCGCACCAGCGCCGTTCCCGATCACGAAGACCGTTCGACCCACCTCGCGGATGCGGAGAAGCACGTGGTCGCCCTCGAAGTAGGCTGGACCTGGGGTCCCCCCCCCCGACGCTCTGAGCGACCTCGCCCCCCGCCCCGCTCCGAGAGCCCGGACCCTGGGGGAAGCCCTGCGCGACGCCAGCCTGGACGTGGGCGCCTTCGTCCAAGTGCACGTGCATTTCGAGACGCGGGTGCGGCGACCTGCCTCCGATTCCGTGGGCTCCTGGGAAGCGAGGGGAGGGGTGGTCCACGGCGGGCTCGGTGTCACCGTTCGCTTCGGAGCCTCCGCACCAAGACGCACGGAGCCGGGGGCTGCGTGCGCTGCTCGGTCAAGGATCTCGGGGAGCTGAAGTCCTGGGGGCGCTCGCGCGTCCTCTGTAAGCTTTCCCAACAAGCGTTTACACTCTCGCGCCGTGGCGCGTGCTGGCGCGCCTCCGACCCGCTGTTCACACTGGGGTGTCCATGAGCGTCTTGCTGATCGACGACGATCCGGGGATTCGCAAGCTGCTCAGCCGGGAGCTGAAGCGTCGCGAGCTCGCCGTGGACACGGCGGCCGACGGGGCCCAGGGCCTGAGCATGCTCGACCGGGTGGGCTACGACGTGGTCGTTTGCGACGTCCGCATGCCCGACATGGACGGGCTGGAGGTCTTGCGGCGCATCAAGGAACGCGAGCCGGACATCACCGAAGTCATCATGCTTACCGGCCACGGAACCATCGATTCGGCCATCGAAGCCATCAAGGCAGGCGCCTACCACTACCTCACCAAGCCGGTGAAGGTCGCCGAGCTGGCCGCGCTCATCGCCAACGCCGCCGAGCGCGCGGCCCTGCGCCGCGACAACGTGCTCCTGCGTCGGGAAGTCGCCTCGCGCCGCGCGAGCAAGCAGGACACCGAGGTCGTGCTCGGCGAGTCGCCTGCCTGGAAGCGCGCCTGGAAGACCATTGGCAAGGCCGGCCCGACCGAGAGCACCGTGCTCATCCTGGGCAAGAGCGGCACCGGCAAGGAGATCGCGGCCAGGGAGCTGCACCGACTCTCTCCGCGCGCACGCCGTCCCTTCGTTGCGGTCAACTGCGCCAGCGTCGCCACGTCCCTGCTCGAGAGCGAGCTGTTCGGACACGAGGCCGGGGCCTTTACGAGCGCGCAGAAGCGTCGCCGAGGGCTGTTCGAGCTCGCCCACGGCGGGACCCTCTTCCTCGACGAGGTCGCCGAGACCAGCGTCGAATTCCAGGCCAACCTGCTGCGCGTCCTCGAAACCGGCGAGTATCGGCGGGTGGGGGGCGACGTCTCCCTGTCCACCGACGTTCGCCTGATCGCGGCCACGAACCGTAACCTCAAGGAGGAGATCGAGAAGGGGCGCTTCCGCGAAGACCTGTTCTATCGCCTGAACGTGGTCAGCGTCGAGCTCCCCGAGCTGAAGGACCGCTACGGCGACGTGGAGATCCTCGCGCAGCACTTCTTGAAGGAATTCGACCCCACACTCAGCCTGAGCCCCGAGGCACTCGCCCTGCTGGCGCGCTACCCCTGGCCCGGCAACGTGCGCGAACTCCGCAACGTCATCGAGCGCATGTCCATCCTCGCCGAAGGGAAGGTGCTCACCCCCGACGACCTGCCGGGAGACGTCCGCGCCGGCGCGGAGATGCGCGTCACCCCCCCGGGCGGCACCCCCGGCGGGAACACCCCCCTCGGTGTGGAGCAGCTTCCTCCTTCCCTCGCCGACGTCGAGCGCGTGCACATCGAAGAGGTGCTCCGTTTTACGGGCGGCAACAAGGCGCGCGCGGCCCGCATTCTGGGGATTACCGCCGCGACCCTCTACAACAAGCTGAAGGCCTACAAGGCACGCGACGCGAAGAAGGAAGCCGAAGCTGCCTCGCGCTGAAGGCCACGCGACGACAGGCCGCCCGTGGCGCGCCGCCTCTCCGCCGCGCGCCGTCTCGAGATCCTCTCCTTCCGGGGCCACGGCGGGCGCCCGCGTGCGCGACCAGGGAGGCGGGTGTATAAAAACCATAGGATCCCCAGCCGTGCCCACGAGAGTTCCGTCGGATCGCCGCTTGCTCAACGCCCCCCTCGTGAGGGGATTCGCCACCTTGGTCCTGGCCGCGGCCGTCGCGGGTTGCTCGAGCGCGCCGGTCGCCGAGTCTGGGGACGGCGAGGAGTTCCCCGCGACGCGCGAGGGCTCCTTGCAGGTGGTGGTCTGGTCGAACGCCCTCCAGCGGCCCATTCCTGCCCGCGGGGAGGTGCTGGCCGTGGACGCCGGACGGCGCTGGGCACTCGACACGCGCAGCGACCCCCGGACCGGGCAGTCCTTTCTTCGTCTGCCTCCCGGGCGCTACCGGGTGCGGGTGACCCAGCGCGCCCTGGCGGGGGGTGGCGACCGCCGGGCCAGCGGAGAGGCCCTGGTCTACCTCGAGCCCGGGTCCACGCGTCGAGTGACCGTGGTGGCCCTGGACCTTGCGAGCGAAGGCGACGTCGAGGAAACGCTTCCCGCTTCGACCCCCGGCTCCGGTCCGGCGAAATGACGTGGCGTTGCCGCCGCGAGCGGGCTGGCCGGCGTCGGCGCCCGCGCGGGGCGACTCAGCGCTTGCGCAGGGCGACGATGGTCAAGTCGTCGTGGAGTTCGCGTCCGTGTCCCGTGTGTTCGAGCACTGTTCGGATGCAGCGCTCGACGATGGCCTGAGGGTCCAGCGGCCCCGCGCGCACGGCCGCGGCGAGCCGGTCGAGGCCCAACTCGTCTCCTCCCGTGCCCTGGGCCTCGGTGGCGCCGTCGGTGTAAAGGCATACCACGTCGCCCGGGAGGAGCCGCAGCTCGCGCTCCTCGATCTTCCCCCGCAGGTCGTCGACGAGTCCGAGGACGACTCCGCCGGCGCGCAGGGTTTCGAGCTGCCGGGTCGCGGGCCGGTAGAGGATCAAGTGCTCGTGCCCCGCGCCGGTGTAGCGGAGCCGACCGCTGCCCGGATCGTAGCGGAGGAGCAGGAAGCTGACGAACATGCCCGCGTCGAGGTCCGGAGTCAGGGCGCGGTTGAGGTGACCGAGCAGTTCGTCGCCGCGGGTCGCGAAGCAGGCGAAGGCGCGTAGGAGCGAACGGACCGTCGCCATGACCATGCCGGCCCCCACTCCCTTCCCGGAGACGTCGCCGATGGAGATCAAGAGGTCCTCGGCAGGGACCTCGCGGACGTGGAAGTCGTAGAGGTCGCCGCCGACCTCCCGCGCGGGCAGGGTCCGCCCGGCAATTTCCAGGCCTTCCACCCGAGGAGGCGCGGCGGGGAGCAACGAGCGCTGAATTTGGGCTGCGATGCGCAGCTCTTCCTCGATCCGCTCCTTGGCGGCGATCTCCTCGAGGAGGCGCGCGTTGGCGAGCGCGATGCCCGCGAGGTCTCCGAAGGCCGCCACCAGTTCGACGGCTTCGCCGTCTTCGTCGAAGGGGTCCGCCCGCGGCTCGTCGAGGTAGACGACCCCCAAGGCTTCGCCCTTGTGGACGATCGGGACGCAGAGGATCGACTTGAGCTGCAGCTTGATGACCGTGAGGAAGGAACTCAGCTCGTCGTCGCTGACCGCGTCCTGGGTGAGAACGGGCCGCCCCTTGGCGATGGCTTCGCGACAGACCTGGCGGCTGAGTCGGCCGGCCTCCGTTCCTTCGGTGACGAGGGACTGGGGCGCGTTCCGCTGCGCGCGCACGACCAGTTCCTCCCCTTCGCAGATGACGAGGAAGGCCGACTTGGAGGGCACGAGGAACAAGACCGCATCGATGATGATCTCAAGCAGGCGCCCGGGATCTCGTTCGGTGTTCAGTGCGCAGGCGACTTCGGCCAGCTTGCGCCAGCGCGCGCCTCGGGGATCGGGTCGTGGGACCGTCGCTGGCTCTTCCCCGATGGACTCCGAGCTCGTCGCCGGCGTCGCGGCCGGCAGGCGAGGAACGGAGGAAGGAGGCGTGATGCTTCCGCCGGGGGCGGGGCGCCCCGTCGGCCGTTCGGGGAGCGGAGGGGCCGCCGGCGACCCGAAGCCAGGCGCCGAGGCGACCCCGAAGCCGGATGGAGCTGGGGGGACCGACGCCGGCGAGGTCCTGGTGCTGCGAAGCGAGACCGCACGGGGAGAGGCCACCGCCCGGTAGGTGAGGACGCTTCCTCCCACGCGAATGCGGTCGCCGGGGACCAAGAGGCGGTCCAGCACGGTCCGTTCGTTGACGAGCGTCCCGTTGCGGCTGCCGAGGTCTTGCAGGGCATAGCCGAGTTGTCCGCGCCGCTCGAGGGAGAAGTGATGCCGCGAGACGTTCATGTCCCGCAGGATGAGGACGTTGCTCTCCGCGCGGCCCACCGTGACCACGTCGTCCTCCAGGAGGACCTCGAACGGAGGAATGTGCGGAACCTCGACGTAGAGGCTTGGCCGCCCTACGCCCGGTGCTGCGCCTCCCTCGGGAGCGTTGTTCATGGCCGCCGCATCCGGCGGGCGCTCGCCCCTCCGCTGCTCATCGCTCCCCAGGTTGCCCCAACCGCCCGCCGTATGCCAGGCGATGACCGGCGCCAATCTCGCGGTCCCCGGCCGCGCCAGCGGCCGGCTCGCCTTCCGCGCCGCCCGCGAAGCCGGAGACCCCAATGGCCGCGCCCCCCAGGAGCCGGCCGAAGCGCGGGAAGCCGCGAACCGCGACCGGCGGGGGCCCTCGCCCCCCGGAGCCCCCGAGCGACCCGTCGAAGCAGACCTGACGCGGCGCCCTGGGGTCCGACGACCTTCGGGTCGTGACCGACGACGAACGCGATCAGGGCTTCCTTCGACGGGCTCCTAGGAGGCCTTCTCGGCGGGCACGAAGAGGTGTTGGCGGTAGAAGCACATCTCCGCGATGGAGCCCTTGATGTCGTAGAGGGCGTCGTGGGCCTCGCCCTCCACGTCCACCTCGGCGGGGTACCAGCGACGAATGGTCTCGTGGTTCTTGGAGAAGACCAGGCGCGGATACCAGCGGCGGGCCAGCTCCTTGAGGGTGGTCACGTCCACGAGCCGAAAGCTGAGCAGTTCGTCGAGTCGCGGCATGTGGGCCTTGATGTAGCGGAAGTCGCCGTGCACCGAGTTGCCTGCGAGCAGGGGCCGCAGCGCCTTGTTGTCGGGGATCTCGCTCGTCGCCAGCAAGTAGCCGATGAACAACTCCTCAACCTTTTGCACGTCGAGCGCGTCCTCTCCGCGGAGGGAGCGTTCGAGTTGTTCGGACTGATGCTCGCGGACCCATACGGAGGCGCTTGCGACGTGGCGCTCCTCGATGCGCACGTCGTAGAGGAGTCCTCCGATGCGTGGGTCGATGCCCGGGGGAGGGAGCGGCTCGAGTTCCGCAGTGGTCACGATCATTGCGGCCTGGCTGATGGCCCCCACCTGCGGGTCGAGGTGGGTGAACTCCAGGTCGATCCACACCAGGTTGTCGGCTCGGCGCTGGCTGTTCGACACCCGCTTCCCCCGTTCCTCCTGCGAATCGGAGGCACCATACCAGGGGAGGCGCCGCTGGGTCCTTGGCGTGCGCAGGCCGCACGTACCGGGTCCGTTCGGGTACCTGCTCTGGCACCCGCCTGCGCCTGCCGATATGGTGGGGAGGAGCAGCGGGAGCGGCGTGGGGGCGCCGGGAGGAACGAGCGGTGATGCGAACATCCATCCTGATCGCAGCCGGGTTCGCGGCAGCTGCAACGCTCACGGCCTGCAGCGCGCCGAACATCGTGCAGCGGGCCGTCGACGAGGCGCAACTCAACCAAATGCGCCTCTACGAAAACGAACTCTCCGCCGCCCTGCGGGCCCGAGAGGCCAAGATCAAGGAGTACTCCGCCCTCCTCGCGGACCAGGAGAACCAATACACCTCCATGGTCCGTGAGAACCGGCAGACCAAGGCCAAGATCGGCGCCGAAGAGCAGGCCCTCGCCAGCGCCCGTTCGGAACTGAAGGCGCTGCAGGGCCAACGCCAGGGAGTCGGAAAGCAGGTCGCCCAGACGCGCCAAGAACTCGCCAAGCTCGACCGGGAGCACCAAGTCCTCCAAGAACGCGTCTCCGCGCGCCAGGGCGAGCTCGCTGCGCT
The DNA here is from genome assembly GCA_003695705.1 of Planctomycetota bacterium. GTDB lineage: Bacteria > Planctomycetota > J058 > J058 > J058 > J058. The sequence goes on along the minus strand of RFHU01000494.1, from coordinate 856 downwards.
GGCAAAGGAGTCCGAAGCACTGAGCGGAGCCCTCGCCGCGCGCCGAGGCGAGCTGGCGAAGCTCCGCAACGAGAGCGCCAAGGTGAGCGAGGCCCTCGCCACCGCACGCGGCCAGCTCGCCGCGCAGTCGGCCCAGCAAGGAGCGCTGGAGGCGCAAGTCGCCCAGGTGACCGCCCGCAGGGAGCGACTCGAGAGCGAACTCGCCGCAGCCCGCAAGGAGCTGGCCCAGGCGCGGGCGCAGCGGGACCAAGGCCTGGCCGAGCTCGCCAAGCTCGAGGTGGAGCGCTCCCTCTGCGCGGAGCGGAAGCAGGAGGCCCTGGCCGAACTGCAGGCAGCGCAGTCCTCCCTCGCCGAGGTGCAGCAGCGCGTCGCCCTGCTTGAGGAGAAGACCTCGGCCGCCCGCGCGCAGAAGGAGTCCCTGGCCATGGAGCTCTCGCGTTTGCAGCTCGAGAACCGGCGCACGCGCCAAGACCTAGCGCAGCTTCAAGCCCAGCGCGAGGAAGCGCGCCGCTCGCTCACCCGTGCCAACGAGCTGCGTCGTCGGCTCGCCGAGATGGGCGCCGAGATTGCCAGCCTCGAACAGGAGCTGATCCAACTCGGCACTTCGCGCGACGTGTTGAAGAGCACCCGCGACGCCGTGCGCAAGGCGGTCAACGTCGCTCGCCTGCAGCCTGGTTCGACCCCGGCGCCCTCTCTGCGGGGGCCTGGACGGCCGGCGCTGTCCGAGGAGCCGGCGACCGACTGACCGCGCTGCCCGCGTGTTCTGATGGCGTCGGTTGTCGGTGGCGTTTGATGTAACGGCGGCATGAGCGCACGCGGTTACTCGGTTGATCTACGGACTCGCGTCATGGCTGCG
>RFHU01000493.1 GCA_003695705.1 Planctomycetota bacterium | reverse complement strand
GGGACCGCCGCCGGCGCCGCGAGGAGCCGGCTCAGGGCCAGGACCAGCAAGGAGCCGAGGAGGATCCAAGCGACGAGGGGCGCCGCCGGCCCGGCGACCTCGGCGCCCGTCGCCCACTCCAGGGCCTGCGCTGGGATCTTCAGGAAGTCGATCGCCGTCTCGCCCATCGCGCCCTCCAATCAGACCTTCCCCGGGAGCTCTTGGAGGCACGGTGGCACCTGGCCGCGGCTCTTGCAACCATGGCCCGCGAGGGCGCCTCGCGCCTCGGGAGCACGCGGTGAGCCAAGAACGAGCCCTCCTCGAGCGCCTCGACGCCCTGCGTCGCGCCGGCGACCTGGCGGGAGCCCGCGCCCTGGCCGAGGAAGCGATCGCCCGCAGCGAGGGCGCGTTCCGCGGTCGCTTGCTCGGGGCGCTGGGGCGGATCGCCCTCGATGCCGGCGAGAACGTGGAAGCCTGCGGCCTTCTGAGCGAGGCGGCGGAGGAACTCGCGGCCGAGGGGAGCCTACGCGAGCAGGGCGAACTGTGCTTCGACCTAGGCCGCGGCCTGCGGCGCCTGGGCGAACTGCGCCGCTCCTTGCAGGCCTTCGAGCGGGCCACCGAGCACTTTGGCCGCGCGCGGCTCCCCGGCGGCCGCCGACGCGCCCTGGCCGCCCGAGGGAAGGTCCTCTACGCCTTGCGCGACTGGAAGGGAGCGCGGGGTGCGTTCCGCGCCGCCCTCGACCAGGAGGGGGGCGATCCCCCCGCTTGGCGCCTGCACCACGCCATGGCCCGCGCCTACGAGAAGGACGGGCGGCGCGGCGAGGCCGAGCAGTGCTACGAGCGTGCGCGCGCCGCGGGCTGGGACGGCCTTGCCCGGGCCGCGGAGCGCGCGACGGTCACCAGCAGCGAGGATGCCCGTCTGCCCGCAGGAGGCGGACCGCTGACCGCCAGCGCCGGCGACTCGCTGGTCGACCACGACGACGAGGCGGAGTTGAGCCGGGCCGCGGCGCAACTGGAGAAGGAGGATTTGGTCCGCCTGGTCTCTCTGGCCGGAGCGTTGAATTCGGCCCTTGCTCCGGAGCCACTCCTCGAGCTCCTCCTGGACCGTGCCATCGCCTGGTCGGGGGCCGAGCGCGGCTACGTGGTGATCTGCCGGCCCCTCCGCGGGCAGGCACCGCGCCTCGAGGTGCGCGCCGCCCGTGCCGTTGGCGGGAACACCCTCGCGCATCCCGAGGACGAGGTCTCGCGGGGCATCGTCGGCAAGGTGGTACAGAGCTCCGCCCCGGTCGTCAGCGACGACGCCTTGGCGGACGCTCGGCTCGCGGGGATGACCAGCGTGGCGGAGCGCGCGCTGCGCTCCATCGCCTGCTTTCCCCTGCGGGTCCGCAGCGGACCCGCCCTGGGCGCGCTCTACGTCGAGGCCCGCTCGCGACGGGGCGCCTTCGGTCCCCGCGAAACGGTGCTCCTCGAGGCCTTGGCCCACCACGTGGCGCTGGCCTTCGAGCGTTCCACCCGCTACCAGCGTCTGGCCGACGCCTACGAGGAGACCCGCCGCGCCCTCGAGGAGAAGACCGGGGCCATGTTCGGCCTCATCGGCAAGGCGCGCGCCATGCGGCGGGTGTTCCGCATGATCGAGAAGCTGCGCGACCACGACGCGCCGGTGCTCATCGAGGGCGAGACGGGAACGGGCAAGGAGCTCGTTGCGCGGGCGATCCATCGCAGCAGCGCGCGCCGCCAGGCGCCCTTCGTGGTGGAGTCCTGCGGCGCCCTTCCCGAGGGCTTGCTCGAGTCGGAGCTCTTCGGCCACGAGCAGGGGGCGTTCACCGGCGCAACCGAAGCGCGGCGCGGCGCCTTCGAACGCGCCGAGGGCGGGACCCTCTTCCTGGACGAAGTGGGGGACATGCCCCCTCGCATGCAGGCGCTCCTCTTGCGCGTCCTCGAGACCGGCGAAATCCGACCCATCGGATCTCCCTCGTCTCGGGTGGTCGACTGCCGGGTGGTGTGCGCCACCCGGGAGCCTCTCGCCGACCTGGTCCGCTCCGGTCGCTTCCGCGAGGACCTCTACTTCCGCATCAACGTGATCCGCATCCAGGTGCCCCCGCTGCGCGCCCGCAAAGAAGACATCCCGGCCTTGGCCGAGGCCTTCCTCAAGGACATGGGGCGGCCGGCCTCCGATCTGGGGCCCCAGGCCCTCGAGGCCCTGCTCCGTCACTCCTGGCCGGGGAACATCCGCGAGCTGCGGCACGCCCTCGAGCGGGCCAGCCTCCTGGCCGGCCAAGGCACCATCGGCCCCGAGCACCTCGGCCTCGGCGACCTCGGGCCGCCCGCCCCGGCGGCCACGCCGCGCGCGGGCGCGGCGCACCCCGCGGGGAAGGTCGAGTACCACGGCCACTTGCTCAACCGCCGGCAGATCGCCCTCCTCGACTACCTGCGCGCCAACGGCGTGGCGAGCAACCGGGAATACGTGCAGCTCGTCAAGGTCTCGGTGCCCACCGGCTGGCGGGACCTCAAGGACTTGCTCGCCAAGGGGCTCATCCGCAGCGAGGGGCAGGGCCGCAACACCGTCTACCGCCTGAGCGACGAGGCTCCCCAGAGCGCGGGCGACGGCTGACCGAGCGCCGTGGGCGCGAGGCGCGCAGTGTCGGGACCGCTTCGGAGCCCTGGCGGCGGGGGGGGCGCGGGGTCTGGTTCAGTGCCCGAGGCCCAGCCAGGCGAAGAGTGCGGCGCGGTGCTGCCAGCCGAGCCAGAGCAGACCCGCAAACAGGGCCAGCTTGAGCGCAGGAGCCAGCCAGTTCCGGCTTCGTGGGGCGGCGACGGAGTGGGCGCCGAACCCAGCGCGCAAGGCAGCGCAGCGGCGCGAGCAGCAGCCGTCCAGCGTCTCGCAGCGAGCGCAGTAGGGCTTGTGGCAGGTCACGCAGCGCCCCGCAGCGGGCGAGCGGTGCACCGAGCAGTCGTTCAATCCCACGAGACCAGCGTAGCAGGCGCTGGGGCGCGGGTCGCGTGCGGCTCGCGCGGTCCGGGCTGCGCAGGTAGGATCCGCCCCGCCATGGCTGAGGGGAAGTACCACCGCACCGCCCACCGCGGCTTCCGACGCATCGCCAAGGCCTTCTGGTCGGCGCCCCGCGAGGGGCTCATCTACGGCCACGCCGAACTCGACGTCAGCAAGCTGCGGCGCTTTCAGGAGGACGTGGAGCGGGTCCACGGGATCCGACCCTCGGTGGGCCAGTTCCTCGGGCGGGCCGTGGCCCACGCGTTGACCGTGGTCCCCGAGGGCAACGCGAAGATCATTTGGGGACGCGCCTACCTCAAGGACACCGTCGACGTCTACTTCCAGGTCGACGTGGAGGACGGCAAGGACCTCTCGGGCGTGGTGGTTCCCGACACCGGTTCCAAGACGGTGGTCGAGGTGGCGCGCATCCTCCGCGAGCGCGCCGAGCGGCTCCGCTCGGGTGGGGACGAGCAGTATGAGAAGACGCAGAAAGGATGCGTGGGGCGCCTGCCGTCGTTCGCCATTCGCTGGTTGCTCGGGGCCTTGACCTTCCTCGAGTACAACCTGGGTGTCACGCCCACCTTTTTGGGCGCGCGACCCGAACCCTTCGGCACGGTGATGGTGACCAACGTGAGCAGCTTCGGGATCGACGTCGCCTACGCCCCCTTGGTGCCCGTCTCCCGCGTGCCCATGGTGGTCCTCATGGGTCGGGTGGTGGACAAAGCCGTGGTGGTCGACGGAGAGGTCGTCGTGCGGCCCATCCTCACGGCCAGCGCCACCTTCGACCACCGGCTCCTCGACGGCAACAAGATCGGCAAGATCGTGCGCACCGTGCGCGCCTACATGGAGAATCCCTACTCGGTGGAAGGGGAGGCCCTTGGCATTCCCGACCCCGACGCGTCGCCGCCCGCAGCGCCGCCGCCCGCCGAGGCCTCGTGAGCGGCCGCGGCGTCTACCCCAGCGACGGGAAGCCCGCGGTGCGGGCCCCGCGAGGAGCGACCCCCATGAACCTGCGCCTTCTCTGCGTTGCCTTCCTCTTGCTTCTTCCCGGTGTGGCCCGCAGCGCTCCCCTCGGCTTCGACGTTCCGGAGCAGTGGACGGTCGAGCGTCCGATCAGTCGGATGCGCGTTTTTCAGGCCCACGTCCCGCGGGCGGAGGGCGATCCACGCGACGGGAAGGTCATCGTCTACTACTTCGGGCCTCAAGCCGGGGGCGGGGTCGAGGCGAACCTCGAGCGCTGGAAGAAGCAAGTCCGCAGGGGGGAGGACGATCCGGAGCCCAAGCGCAGCGAGCGGCGGTGCGGGCCCTTCCGGGCGACCATCCTCGACCAGACCGGGACCTACACGCCGCCGAGCTTCGGGCCGCGCGCGCCGAAGCGTCCTCCGCTCCCGGGGACACGGATCATCAACGTGATCTTGCCCACGCCGGAGGGGACCTACTTCGTGCGCCTCGTCGGGCCCAAGAAAACCGTCGCCGCGCACTACGCGCGTTTCCTCGCCTTCCTCGACTCGGCCGCGCTGGGCAAGCGGCTTCCTCTTCCGCCGGCGTCGCGGCCCACCTCGCGGCCGAGCTCTCGCCCCGCCTCGCCACCGGAGTAAGCCGGTGCGCGGGGGAGGGGTCGCCCGGCCGCAACTGGTCGTTCTCAGCGGTCCTCATTGCGGAGACGTGCTCGTCCTCGACGACGCCTTGCCGGTCGTCTTCGGCACCCGAGCGGGGGTCTCGCTTCCCGAGCCCGCCTTGGACGCGGTCCACTGCCAGGTCTTCTCGGTCGAAGGCCGGTGGTTCGTGCAGGACTTCGGCAGCCCCGCGGGCACCTGGCTCGGAGACGAGCGGGTCGAGGGCGTTCGTCCCCTACCGGCGGGCCGTGCCTTTCGCATCGGGCAGACCCACTTGGCCCTGGTCTCGGCGGACGCGGCCGCCGAGGCCTCCCCCCTCGCGGCCGCACCCGAAGGGCGTTCCGAGGCCGTGGCGGCGCGGTCGGACCTCGCGGGGGGCGGGCCCGCGGCGCGCGACGGCCCGCGCAGCCTGCGCGCACCCGCCGCGGACCAAGCCCCGGCCCCTCCGGCCAGTCCGCTGGCGCGCCACGACGTGCTCGGGGACTACGACATCTTGGAACTCCTCGGCGAGGGCTGCGTGGGGCGCGTCTACAAGGGCTACGACCGTCGGCGGCGGCGGGTGGTCGCGGTGAAGGTCCTGCGGAGCGAACTGGCCGAGGATCCCCGCGCGGTTGCCCGCTTCCTCCGCGGTGCCAAGGCGGGCGCGCGCCTTTCCCACCCGCACTTGGTCCGCGTGCTGGCGGCGGGGCATGCGGCGGGGCTCATTTACGTGACGATGGAATACGTCGACGGCACCGACCTCGAGCGCTTCTGCGCGGCGAGCGGCGGCCGACTCCTGCCGCGCGTGGCCTTGGGCATGGCCCTGCGGGTGTCCGACGCCCTGGCGGCGGCCCACGCCGCCGGCGTCCTGCACCGCAACGTCACCCCTTCCAACGTGCTCGTGGGGCCGGGAGGCTTTCCCAAGCTCGCGGACCTCGCTTTGGCCAAGCGTCCCCGCTCGCGGGGGGAGGGCGCGGAGGTCACCGCCGAGGGTCAGCCCCTGGCGCGCAACCCCTACGCCTCGCCGGAGGCGATCTTCGGCGAGGAGCTCGACGAACGCAGCGACGTCTGGGGGCTGGGCGCCACCCTTTTCCGTGCGCTCTGCGGCGTGGCTCCCTACGGAGAGACCTTCGCGGAGGCTGCCGCGCGGGCGGCGCGCGGCGAGCGCGAAGACCCGCGGGCCCACGGCGTTCGCCTCAGCTCCGAACTCGAAGACGTCCTCGACCGATGCTTGCGCCTTGCGCCGAGCGAGCGGCCGAGCGACGCGGCGTCGCTGCGCAGCGCCCTGGCCGCCGTCCCCGAGTTGGGGGGCGCGACCGCGTCGGGTTCCTGAGGGAGCGAGGTCGCGCGGGTCAAGCGGAGAGCCCCTCGAACACGGCGCGCAGGCGGCGGAGGCCTTCCTCGAGGGCCTCGGGAGGCACCGCCGTGGTACACAGGCGGGCGAAGCCTTCGCCGCCGCGACCGAAGGCGGGTCCGGGCGCCAGGGAGACGCCGGCGTCGAGGCAGCGGGAGAGGAGGGGCATGAGCCCGCCGGCGCGTTCGGCGAGGGTCCGCAGATCGAGCCACACGAAGGCGCCGGCCTCCGGGGCGGCCACGGGGAGGAAGCCGCCGAGGAGGGCGCGGGTGCGCTCGGCGCCCGCGCTGGCCCCGGAGCGCCGAGCGGCGCGCGCGCTGGCCGCGGAGCCGGTTTCGAGGGCGGCGAGGGCCATGCGCTGGCCAATGACGGCGGCGTGGTAGGTCGAGTGGGTGCAGAGGCGCGGGAGCAATTCGCGGACGGCGGGAGGGGGGACGAGGAGGCCGACCCGCTGCCCGGCCAGGCTGAGGCTTTTGGAGTAGGAGAGGGCGACGAAGCTCCGCTCGCGCCAGGGTGCGATGCCTTCGAGGGGCCGGGCGGGAGCGGCGTAGATCATGTCCGCGTAGACGGCGTCGTAGAAGATCCAGAGCCCGTGTTCCGAGGCCAGCTGCGCCAAGGCGGCGAGGTGCGCGGAGGAGAAGCGGAATCCGACGGGGTTGTTCGGATCGCAGAGGGAAAGTCCCACGGTCTTCGGACCGAGGCGAGCGCCGAGGAGGGCGGCGAGCTCG
>RFHU01000492.1 GCA_003695705.1 Planctomycetota bacterium | reverse complement strand
TGGCGGTGGCCGCGCTCCACCTGCGCCAGGCGGACGAGCCCTTCGGGCGCTCCAAGGCCGAGACGGTCAAGACCACCGCCAGCGCGCCGACCACCTGCCGCACGGGGTCGGGCGACGGCGGGGCTTCGCCCGGAGAGGAGGACCCGCCGCCGCGCGTGCTCCGCAGCGCGAGGAAGGCCAACGCGAGCACCGCGGCCAGGGCGCCCGCAAAGCCCAGCCACTCGATCAGCTCCGCGGCGGCCCAAGCCCCAAGGCGACCGCCCCAGTTGGCCGGCTGCGGATGGGCCGGCGAAACGCGGTAGGGAAGATCGGCGGCATCGAAGCTCAGCAGGCTGGCGACGAGGAACAGCGACAGCCCCAAGGCGAAGACACCAAACAGCTCGCGGACCACCTCTCGGAGCTTCATCGACGCACCTCCGCGCTGCTCATCGGCGCGGCGGGCGCAGAGCTTGAGCCCTAAATCGCTTGACTGGCGAGGCTTACCGTCTTCCGGGCGGACGGGCCTCCGGGCGGCGGCCTGTCCGCTGGCGGCCGCCGCGACCGCGGCCCCTCCCTTGCCCTTGCTTCGGAACTCCTCCCCCCGCGCCGCGCTCGGGCTGCCCGCGAACGGCGGGGCGGCACGAAGACGATCCAGCAGCCTTCGGGTCGGGACCGGCGAACAGCGCATCGCAAGCTCCCCTCCCCGGCCTGCTAGACTGCGTCCTTCCCATGCGCCCCCTTCCCATCGCGAACGGCGACTCCCCCACTCCCCCCGCGCCCGCCCGGGTCGGGGTCATCAGCCTCGGCTGCCCCAAGAACCTCGTCGACACCGAGGTACTCCTTGGCCGAGTGGCCGAGCGACACGTGGTCTGCGCGGATCCCGAGGACGCGGACGTCGTCATCGTCAATACCTGCGGCTTCATCGACCAAGCCCGCGAGGAATCCCTCGAGGCCATCGCGGAGGTCACCCGCTGGAAGGAAGAAGGTCGCATCCGCGGCGTGGTGGTGGCCGGCTGCCTCGCCCAGCGCTGGGGCGAACGCCTGCGAACCGAACACCCGGGCGTCGACTCGGTCATCGGCATGGCCGAATACGAGCGCATCGGAGAAGTCCTCGCCGCCCTCAGCGCCCGCGACCTCGCCCAGCAGGTCCAGGCTCCCTGGCGCACCCTGGTGGCGAGAGACCCCACCTTCCCGGTTGGCGACCAGGGCGGTCGCTTGCGCGTCACGCCGCCGCACTACGCCTACCTGATGGTCAGCGACGGCTGCGACAACGCCTGCACCTTTTGCTCCATTCCTTCCTTCCGTGGCCTGTTTCGGAGCAAACCGCGTGAGGTGGTCCTCCGCGAGGCCCGCGAGCTGGTCGCCAGCGGTGCGGTGGAGCTGAACCTGATCAGCCAGGACCTCACCGATTGGGGCAAGGACATCCCCGGCTCGGGGGGCCTGGCCGGCCTCCTCGAAGACCTGGCCGGCATCGAGGGACTCCGTTGGATCCGCCTCCTCTACGCCTACCCCGGCCACGTCAGCGACCGCCTCATCGCCGCCCTGAGGGACCTCCCGCAAGTGGTTCCCTACCTGGACATTCCGATCCAGCACATCAGCACTCCGGTCCTCAAGCGCATGGGGAGACGCCACACCCGCGAGGAAACCGTGGCGCTCCTCGAGCGCCTTCGCGCCGAGGTCCCCGACCTCGTCCTCCGCACGACCTTCATCTGCGGGTTCCCCGGCAGCACCCGTCAGCACTTCGATGAGCTGCTCGACTTCGTGCGCGCCTTCCGCTTCGAACGCCTCGGGGCCTTCCCCTACTCGGTCGAGCCGGGGACGCCCGCAGGCGAACGCTTCTCCGACGACGTCCCCCCCGAAGAGAAGGCCGCCCGAGTGGACGAGCTGATGCGCGTCCAGCAGGAAATCGCCTTCGACCACGCCGAGGCGCAGGTGGGCAAGACCGTGGATGTCCTCGTCGAAGGGACCGACGAAGCCGGCCGCCTCGTCGGTCGCTCGGTCCACGACGCACCGGAGATCGACTGCTCGGTCGTGTTGGCGCGCTGGGACGAGGAACCGGACGTGGGCACCATCGTTCCGGTCAAGGTGATCGGCTCGGTGGGCTACGACCTCATCGGAGCCTGTGGGGAGTGAGCCCGCCCCGAAACCTGCCCAACCTCATCACGGCCTTCCGGCTCCTTCTGGCCGTGCTCCTCTTCGCCGTCCTCGGCCTCGTGCACTGCGGCCGCGGGGTCGCCGTCGCGCCCGGGTCGATCGCTGCCTGGGCGCAGGGCGCCGAGCGCTTGTTGTTCAACGTATCCCTTGCTATTTTCCTGCTTGCGGCGTTCTCGGACGTCGCGGATGGGTACGTCGCCCGGCGGTGGGGGCTCACGACCGACTTCGGAAGGATCGTCGATCCCTTCGCGGACAAAGTGGTGGTATGCGGCGCCTTCGTCATGCTCATTCCCATCGAGGAGGCACGCGTCGGCGCATGGATGGTGGTCCTGATCCTCGCTAGGGAGCTCCTGGTGGACGGCCTCCGCGGCTTCGCGGAGTCGCGCGGCGTCGCCTTCCCGGCCTCGGCCGCGGGCAAGGCCAAGATGCTCACCCAGTCGGTGTGCCTTGCCTGGCTCCTGGGCACCTTGGCCAACTTCCGCGGCCAGCCCTGGGCGGAGGGCATCGGGCAAGCGCTCCTCTGGACCACCGTCCTGGTGACGGTCGCTTCGGGCGCAGTCTACGTGGCCCGCGCCCGCCGCCTCCTCCACCCCGCGAGCACGGCGCGCGCAACGCCCCCCGGAGGGAACGCATGAGCGAGCGTTCCTCCAAAGTCTCGCGCCGCGTCCCCACCCCGTCGCGCGCCAAGGTCAAGCGGACCCTTCCCAAGAAGGGAAAGACCGGGCGCAACAAGAAGCCCAAGGGCCGCGTCACCCGGGCCAAGGTGCAAAAGCGCGAGGCCGAGCTCGAACCAATCACTCCTTTCCAGCGAGGCGTGAGCATCGGTGTGAAGTTCGGCGGGCTTACCGCCGGCGTGGTCGGTCTGTTCATGGGCTTCCTCGGCTACCTGACCTACTCGATTTCCGCCAAGGAAATGAACGAGCAGATCACCGAGCAAGGCGTCTCCATCGTCAACAGCCTGGAGTCCGCGATCGACCGCAGCCTGTGGATCACGCGCGAAGAGCCGCTGACGACCGACGGCGAACACCCTCCGCGCATGCGCCGCGGCCGCGAAGAGCTCCAGGACGACTGGACCCAGCGCCTCAAGGCCATCGTCGCCGACTCGCGCGAGAAGGTCGTGGCCATCAGCATCGTGGAGAAGGACAAGCGCGACCCCTCCCGCCAAACGCTCGTCGCCCAATCCCGCGAAGAGCCCATCACCATTTCCCAGAACCCGCTCGGACACGCCGACGCGGACAGCCCCATCGAGATCTACGAGGGGGTACTCGACGGACAGCGCGTACGCCGCTTCGACAAGCCCATCAATCTCGAACGCTACCTCGAACGGGACCGCCGGATCGACCGCGCGCTCGAGACGCTGTCGAGCAGCGATCCGCAGAGCGAAGCCTACGCCAAGGCCCTGGAGGAAGTTCGCCGCCTCACCGGAGACGGAAGCATCACCGAGCTCCAAGACGCCCTCGACTGGCGCGAGCAGAACCCCGGCTACTACCTGCTTCCCGACGCCGAGAACGTGGACCCCTACGTCTCGGTGTTCATCAAGGCCGACCGCCTGGACCGCATCAAGAACGCCATGTTCCAGCGCATCGCGATCGTCACCCTCTGCGGGGCAGCGGCCGGCATCCTGCTCACCGTTCTCATCGCGGCCGTCCTCACCGGGCCCATCCGCCAACTCGAACAGGACATCACCGAGGTGGCCGAGGGCAACCTCGACCACCAGTCGAGCGTGGCGGTCAAGGACGAGATCGGCGCACTGGCGCACGTCTTCAACATCATGACGCGCAACCTGAAGATCGCGCAGACCAACGCGGTCGAGCGCCAGGCCTTCGAGCGCGAGTTGAACATCGCCAAGGAGATCCAAGAGAAGCTCCTGCCCGAGCGCATTCCGCAGATCCCCGGCTTCGACATCCACAGCTACTACAACGCGGCCAAGGAAGTCGGCGGCGACTACTACGACTTCATCGTCATCGACCAGACGCACCTCGGGATCATCGTCGCGGACGTGGCCGGCAAGGGAATCCCGGGCGCCATGGTGATGACCATGGCGCGCTCGCTGGTTCGACTGGCCTCGGTGCGAAACGTCTCGCCTGCGGACACCTTCAAGAAAGTCAACCGCATCCTGGCCAAGGACATTCGCCGGGGGATGTTCGTCACGGCCGCCTACATGGTCCTGAACGTAAAGACCAAGACGCTGCGCGTTGCCAGCGCAGGGCACAACCCCGTGGTGCTCTACCGGGCGCGCACCGGGGAAAACGAGCTCGTCAAGCCCCCCGGCATCGCGCTCGGGTTTGACAAGGGCACCATTTTCGACAACCACATCAAGGAAGTCGAGGTGCAGCTCGAACCGGGCGACCGGATCGTCACCTACACCGACGGTGTCAACGAGGCGATGAACAACGACTCCGAGGAGTTCGGCGAGGAACGCTTCTACGAGCTCGTCAAGGCCCACGCGACGAAGTCCTCCCAGGACTTCGTCGCCGCCGTCGTGGCGGCCCTGGAGCGACACCGCGGGAGCGCCGAGCAGAGCGACGACATCACCATCACTACGCTGAGCGTGAAGGGGGGCTCGTGATCGAGCGCTCCCTCTCCATCCTCAACGAGAGCAAGAACCTCTCCAAGGTCCGCGCCGTCGTCGCCGAAGTCCTCGAGGAGACGCCCTTCAACCGCGAAACCCGCAACAAGATCATCGTCGCCGTCGACGAAGCCCTCGCCAACGTGGTCGAACACGCCTACGGCGAGGAGCGAGGAACGGTCGACATCCGCTTCACGCTCGACGCAGAGCGACTGCACGTGCGCATCCGCGACAACGGCATCCGCTTCCATCCCGGCGAGAAGCTCACCAGCGAGATCGACATCCACGAACACATTCGTAAGGGCCTCAAAGGCGGCCTGGGGCTGTTCCTCATGCGCCGCATCATGGACGAGGTCCACTTCAACCACGACGGTCCCGAGTTCGTCAACGAACTCGTCATGGTCAAGAAGGTCCCGCAGGCGGGCGACGACGAGGGCAGGTGAGCCTTCGGAGGCTGGCCTTCCCCGCCCGAGAGGGTATAACCGTTCGCCCACGCGAGGCCCCTGGATTCAAAAGGAGCACCCACCGTGCCTGACCTCAAGCTGCATCAGGAGATGCTGCCCGCGGGGATCTGCTACATCGAGGCCGAAGGTTTCCTCGACGCCCACACCTTCGAGGAGATGGAGAACTTGATCTCCTCGGTGTTCCGGCAGAACTGCTTCAAGATCATCGTCAAGCTCGAGAAGCTCGACTACATCTCCTCGGCCGGCGCCGGCGTCTTCGTGGGGGCCATCGGGCGCGCCAAGGACAACGGCGGCGACATCGTGTTCCTCAAGCCCTCGGCCAATGTGAAGGAGGTGTTCGACCTCCTCGGGCTCTCGGCGATCTTCCAGTTCGCCGAGTCCCGCGAGCAGGCCGAGTCCTGCTTCTGAGGCACCCCGAGCCCGAGCCCTTGCCCCGTCGTCCGCTGGCTGCATCCTGAAGGCATGGGCCCGCGGCTGTTGTGCTTCGCGGGGGGCGCGGCCCTAGCGGCCTACTTCGTCCTCCTCGGTCTCCTGGCGACCCCCTACTTCGGTTCGGGGGCCTTCGTCTGGTCCAACGTCTTCGCCTGCTTCCTCCTGGCGCTTGCCTTCGGGCATGGCCTGGGCGACTTGATCGTCGCCCTGGCCCACGAGCGACTGAAGCGCGTAGCGCCCGCCGTCGCGGTCCTGGGGGGCGGCCTCGCCTGGCTCTCCGCCTACGCGCTGCCCACGGTGTGTCGCCTCGTGCTCGGACGAGACGCCGAGTGGACCTTCGCGCCGGCCGTCGCCATCGCCGCTGCCTCGCTCGTCCCCGGCGCCGTCATCGCCGCCGTCGTCCCCTGCGAACTCAGAGCGCGCCTCGATGGCTGCGAAAACGCCCGCGCAGGCGCTCGCGTCACCCTGCGGCTGATCAGCCTCATGACCTGTGGCGGAATCGCCGGCGTCCTCCTGTGCGGAAAGCCCCTCCTCCGTGCCGACGAGGTCGCCGTGTGGGCTTACGCCTACGGCACCGGCGCCCTGCTCGTCCTCCTCGGCGCCGCCTTCCTCCGCTTGCCGGGCAAGCTCGCCGCCGCTGCCCTCCTCGGCGGGCTCGCGCTCCTCTGCGCGATCCGCCCCAGCGAAGTGCAGTCGCAGAGCTATGCGGTCGCTCTGCAAACCGCCTGGAAAGAAGCCTCCGGAGCCGGCCTCTACTACCGCTGGACCTCCAGCGGAGAGCTCGACGAGGACGCGATCGCCCGTGCTGCCCGCGCGGAGGGGGCGGAGAAGCCGGGCCTGATCCTCACGCTGGAGTTCCTCGAGCGCATGGGGCAGGGACGCGTCGACGGCCCCGGCCTCGAACGCTGCGTCGACCTGTTCCTCAGTTCCCAGAGCCGCCCCTTCATCCTCCCCTTCTTCCAGCAGATCGAAGAGGTCCGCTCCGACGGGAAGGGCATGCTCTACATCGACGTCAAGGCCACCCCCGGGAAGATCGGACGAGAGTTCGAGATCCCCGGCGCCAACCCGGGCGAGACCGTGAAGTTCTGGTTCAAGAGCGACTTCACCATCCGCCTGGAACACCGCGGACGGCGGTGGCGTCTGGACTTCGGTCCGCGCACCCGCGAGGCCGCCGGGCTGTTCGAGTTCAACGACACCCTGCTCACGCCCATCCGCGTCTTGAACGTGGCCCTCTGGGTGGACGCGAGCATCCTGGCCCTCACCGTGGACGACCTGCCCGACCAGGTGGTCCTCAAGGCCGAAGCGCAAGGCGACATCGGCGACATCCGCAGCGTGGAGATCTACGCCGCCCCCAAGGAGAAGGCCCGGCGGTGAGCCTCCGCATCCGCTGGGCCCTGGCCCTGGCGGCCCTCTTCCTCCTCGCCGGGCTGGCGCACTACCGGATCGCCGTCTGCCACGGGGAGCGCTCCTACGACACGGCCGTCGCCCTGAACTTCCTCTGCCTGGCGCGGAACGGCTGGCAGCCCTCGGGGCTGGTTGGGACGACGGCCTTCGGCGACCACTTCAACCCCCTCTTCCTCGCCGCCCTGCCCGTCTACCTCCTCTCCCCCACCGCGCTCGCGCTGCAGCTCTTCAAGTCGGCGGTCTACATCTTGGGCCTGGTCGGCCTGGCCCGTCTGGCCCGCCTTCGCCTGGGACCCGGCGCCGGCGCCTGGGCGGCCACCCTGACCGCGGCCGGCCCCCTGTTTTGGAACTCGCTCCTCGCCGACTACCACAGCGAGACCCTCGCCGCGGCCCTCCTCCCTTGGCTCCTGCTCGCCTACGAACGCCGACGCCTGAGCCGGTGCCTGCTCCTCGCCGCGGTCGTCTGCCTGGGCAAGGAGAACCTCCCCCTGGTGGTGGGCGGTCTCGGCGTTCTCGCGCTCCACGAGCGCCGGAGCCCACACTGGTGGCTGAGTCTGGGTGCGCTCGGCTTCGCGGTCTTCGCCCTGGGGCTCTTGGTCATTCTCCCGGCAGCCACTCCTCCCGGCGCTCCCAACCTGGCCGCGCTCCGCTTCGGTCGCCTGGCGAGCGCCTCCGGCTGGATCGCCGCGCTGAGCGACCCCGGTCTTTGGCGCTGGCTGGGCGTGCTCGGCGTCTCCTGCGGCGGCCTGTGCTTCCTCGCCCCGCGCAGCCTCTGGCCCCTGATCCCCCTGCTCCTCCAGCACGGCCTCTCCGCCTGGGCCCTCGAGCGCAGCCTGGACTTCCACTACCTCGCCCCGGTCCTCCCCCTCCTCGTCGCCGGCGCGCTGCGCGGTTTGGCTCGCCTTCCCCGGCGTTGGTGGCCGCGCTCGGTCGTCCTCTTGCTCGCGATCCAGGCCGTCCTGCTCGTCGCCTACGGCCCCGCCGAACGCCTGCGGGCCCTCCGCCGCCAGCACGGCGCCGCCCACCTCGCCGCCCGCCTCCCCGCTCGGGCTCCGGCGTGGGCGAGCGTCTCCACGGCCGCCCGCCTCGCCGCGCGTCCCCGCCTCTACTTGGCCGAGAGCCTCCTCACGGGGACCTTCCCCAGCCGGACCTGGCCTCTGTCCCTCGATCCGCGCCTGCGCACGGACCCGCCCCGCCACGGACTCCTCGACGTGCGGGACCGG
The DNA here is from genome assembly GCA_003695705.1 of Planctomycetota bacterium. GTDB lineage: Bacteria > Planctomycetota > J058 > J058 > J058 > J058. The sequence continues at coordinate 9,239 of RFHU01000492.1, read as the reverse complement.
GTCGGACAGCGTCTGGTGCCCGTGCCCCGTGGCCTCCACGCCCTGGACGCCGTGGGCGACCTCGTGCTCCTCGGACCTCGCCCGCCCGAGCGCCCTCCGGTACGCCGCGCGGACTCCGCGCCTGCGCGGGGATGGTTCGCGGCCGGCGGCTGCGAACTGCGCGCCGGGGAAGGGGGCCGCTACTGGCTCCGCGTGGAGGAAATCGCCGCCCCGGGCCTGATCCAACTCCGCCTCACCGCCGCTCGCGGCCGCGTCCTCGACGAGCGGCTGCACCGCCCCGGCCTCGGGCTGACGAAGGGCCCGGGCATCTACGAAGTCCGCTACCTCCCCCCCCTCCGCTTCGCCGGCGTCCGCGGCGCGCAGCGCCTCTACGCGCGCTCCGACCCGCGCAGCGGCTGGCGCCTCCTCTCTACCTGGGAGCGTTGACGCCCCCTCGCCGCAGCGCTCGGTCCAGCCAACGGGCGATCTCTTCGGGAGGCCTTGCACCGCGCAGGCGCGCCAGCTCCTCGCCGCCGGGCGCCCGCAGGACGAGCACGGGGACACCCTCCCGCGCGAAGGGCTGCCCGGCCGGCGAAGCGGCCGCCACCACCCGAACTCCGCGGACCGCGGTCAACCGCTGGAGAAGCTCGGGCTCGCCGAGGCCGTCGAGAAGGAGCGCCTCGCAGAAGGGGCACCCCTCCCGGACGACCACCCACAACTCCGGCCCCGCAGCCGCCGCCCCCGCGGACCGCACCGCCGCCCGCCGGCGCGCGTCCTCGGCCGCGATCCGTCGACCCGTGACGGTCGCTGCCCCCGCGCTCGCCACCAGGCAGAGGGCGAAGACCGGCCAGACCCAACGCAGGCCGTGGCGCCCCCGCACCTCCACCGCGAAGAAGACCGCGGCAAGGGAGGCGCTCGCGGCCACTCCCAGGCACAGAGGGCACGCGCGGCCGGTCGCCAGCGGCCCGAACACCTGCAAGCCGAGCGCGAACCCGGCCGCGCCCGCGAGAAGCCTTGCCGCGCCGAGGGCCGCTCCGCGCCGTAGCCAGCCCGCCACCAGGGCGACGGAGAGGACCACCGTCAGCCCGCTGCCCAGCAGGGCGACCGCGGTCAAGGGGACCCCCGCCCAGGGCGCGATCAGTCGGCGGCGCAGGAGGACGTCGCAGCCAAGGAGTCCGCCCTCGCCGTTCGCAGGACAGATGCCGGCCGCAGCGGCGAAGAGCGCGGCGCAAGCGCAGGAAAACTCCAGCCCCGCGGCAAGGAGCGCTAGCCCGCCCGCCCAAGAGCGCGCGGGGCGCGAGGGATGCGAACGAGGGGACGCCGTTGAATCCACGCAGGTCCTGTGCGACAAGGGTAGCGTAAGCCCCCGGGAGGAAACATGGCCCGGTCCTTCGCCCCGGCTGCGTTCTGCGCTGCCCTCTGCCTCACGCTCTCTGGCTGCCTGGACTACCGAGAGCAGATCCGCCTCGAGCCGGACGGCTCGGGGACGATGGTGGTCGACTTCCTCGTCGACCTCGGCCTCATGAACGAAGTCGCCAAGGCCTTCGGAGACGAGCCGGATCCCGCCGCGCAGAAGGGACCAACCCGCGAGGAGATCCTGCAGGGGCTCAAGGTCGACGGCATTCGCGTCGACGCCCTCGACGTTCGCCACAAGGGCGACCTGACCAAGGTGCACATCGAACTTCACTTCGACAGCCTGGAGAAGCTCTCCTTGATCCAGGGCTTCGGCGACGACCGCAAGATGGAGTTCTTCGACAACGGCGACGGCCGGGTGCGGGTCGTCTACAGCTTCGACACCCGAGACGTCATTCCCCTCGAGGAACTCGGCGAAGAACCCGCCAACGGGCAGGAACTCGACCCCATCGAGAAGAAGGTCCTGGAGATCACGGCCCGCGCGCGGCAACGGCTGCGCTTCCGCGCCCGCGTGGAGTTCCCTGGCCCGATCCTCAAGTCCAACGGAGGCCCCGACACCCGCAAACCACCGAGCCCCAACGCCCGCGTGTGGCGCATCGACGCCAAGAGCGACCCCCGCCGGCACGCTCGGCTCGGTCGCGGAAAGATCGTCATGCAACTCCTGGTCGACCGCTCCACGGTCCCCTGGGTGAAGACCCTCCAGCCGCTCCCCGGCAAGGCGCGGCCTCCCGCGCGGGGAGCAGGAAAGGACCGAGCGCCCGGCGGCATGCCGCCCCGAGGGCTGGGCGACTGACCCGCGTTCGCAAGGCGATCCTTCGCCCGCTCGCCAAGATCCGCCTCGACGTCGACGCGGCCGGACGAGTCACGCCGGTGCTGCTCCGACTGGACGAAGGCGGACCGGCGATTCCCGTGGTGTCCGTAGAGCGAGTCGAAGATCGGGTCGAAGAACTGCTCTTCGACGTGCGCACCCGCGCGGGCGACCTCCTGACCCTGCGCCTGGCGCGCGACGACCTGCGGGCGGAACTCCACACCGTGGAGACCGAGCATCCCGAACGTTGGAGCGGTTGGTCCGAGCGCGCCGCAGCCCCGCCCGACGAACGGTCGGGGTCTTGAGGCGTCTCCCGCGCTCCGGACGCCGTGCACGGGAGACCTGCCGTCGACGGCGCGGCGAGGCGCGACTTCAGCCTCCGGACAGGCTCCGAGCGACTTCGATGAACGCCTCGGCCAGGGTGGGGTGGTACCACGGCGTGCGGTAGAGGTCCCCGGCGGTCCCTCCCAGCGTAAGCACCGCCGCCGGGACGTGGATCAGGTCGTCGGCCCGCGGCCCGAGGATCTGGCAACCGAGGAGCTTCCCGCCGCCCGGCTCGGCCAGGAGCCGGACCAAGCCGTGGCGCGCACCGACCACGATGCCCCGCCCCTGCTGCGGGAAGCGCTTCGTCGCGACCGCGTAGGGGATTCCCTCCGCCTCGCAGGCCTGCGGAGTGCGCCCCACGCAGGCGAAGGGCGGATCGGTGAAGATGACCATCAGCGGGGGCACCGTCGGGTCGAGGACCTCCCTCGGCGCTTCCCCCCGCGCGACGAGGGCCGCGTTGGCCCCGGCCACCGCCCCCTCGCGGTTGGCTTCGTGGAGGAGGGCGCGGGTCCCCGTGGCGTCACCAGCGACGAACACGTGGGACAGCCCCCCGAGCCGCAGGTGCTCGTCGAAGCTCGGCGCGGTCGGATCGAGTCCAAGGGCTTCGAGGCCGAGGCCCCCGAGGTCCGGCACGCGCCCCACCGCGTTCAGCACGAAGTCGCCCACCGGGTAGCGCACCTCCCGGCCCAAGCCGTCGCGCGCGCGCAGCGCCTCGGAGGAGATCTCCTCGAAGGCCAAGGGCGCGGCCACCGTCAACTCCTCACCCAGAGCACGCGCCAGTTCTTGGCCTAGCTCGGGGTCCCAGCGGCGGAGGAGGGGGGAGCGGTTTGCCAGGACGACCTGGCTTCCGCAACGCGCCAGCCACTGCGCGAACTCGAGGCCCACCGCCCCGGCTCCGACCACCAGCGCACGGCGCGGCGCGGCGCGCAGCGCGAACAAGTCGTCGCTGGTGAGCACTGGGGTCCCCTCCTCCACCGGAAAGGGCAGGGGACGCGGACGCGAGCCGGTGGCAAGGACGATCGCCTTCGCAGCGCAGCGCTCGCCCTCGACTTCCACCGTGTGCGGGTCGAGCAGGCGCGCGCGTGCTCGGCGAAGTTCGTAGCCAGCGCCCTCGATGGAGGCGACCTTGGCTCGCTGGAAACGCCGCACCAAGCGGCGAGTGCGGCGCATCATGGCGCCGAAGTCGAGCCGGGGCGGTGGGGCTGCGATCCCAAAGCGCGCCGCGTCGCGGATCTCGTGCAGGCGGTGGGCCGTCTCCAACAAGGTCTTGGTGGGCATGCAGCCGCGCAGGATGCACAGCCCACCGAGCTCCGCGCCGGCCTCGATGGCGAGGACGCGCGCCCCCGCACGCGCCGCGGTGGCTGCCGCGCGAGACCCCGCGGTGCCGACTCCCAGGACGATGACGTCGTAGCGCTCGGACATGTCCTCCTCGCAAGGGTTGCGAGGCTACTCGCCCATCAGCGCGGAGGAAACAAGAAACGGAAGACCCGGCCCAGGCGCGCGCGCCAGTACGGCTCGGAGTGCCCAGCCCCGTGATCGACTTCGTGCTCGAGGGAACCGGCCAGGACGTAGCCCTTGCGCAGCAGCAGGTCTCGGACGTAGAAGGTGTCCTCCAGGCTGTCGTGCGAGGCCCCGGCGCTGCCGCTGTCGAGCCAGATCCGCAGCCGGGGCCGCGCGGGCGAACGCTCCAGCGCCTGGACCCAGCCCCGCAGCCAGAAGGAGCCTGAGAGGCTGGCAACCCGGCCGAAGGTGTCGGGGTGCTCCCAGGCCAGGTAGAGGGAGACCAGCCCGCCGAGGGACGAGCCGCAGACGCCGGTGTCCCTGGCCCCAGGGCGTGTGCGCAGGCTGCGGTCGATCCAGGGCTTGAGCTCCTCGCGCAGGAAGCGCGCGTAGTGGGAGGCCTCGCCTCCGTCCGCTTCGGGGACGTACTCCTGCATGCGGGATGGGGTGTTCGCCACGCCGACGACGATGAAAGGCTCGATGGCGCCTTCGGCGATGAGCCTGTCGCAGGTCTCCCCCACGCGCCAGCCGCCGAAGAGCGCGTCGGGGCCGAACAGGTTCTGCCCGTCGTGCATGTAGAGGACGGGGTAGCGGCGTCCGTCGCGGTCGTACCCGGGCGGAAGGTAGATGAAGATCGAGCGGGCGTTGCCTGTGTGCCGGGACCACCAGCCATCCACCCGCACCACGCGGCCCCGACCCGGGGCCGTGCTTGCCGCGCGCAGCCGGCCGTCCTCGAGTTCGCTGGAAACGGCGCGCGTGCGGTAGAAGCCGCCATCGGGCGGCCGATCGACGCTCCCGGTGCCGTCGTGCGGCAGGAAGGCGAGCTCGCCCAAGAGCGTGCTGGCCTCCGCCTCCCAGCGCCACTCGCCCGGCGCGCGGCCGGGCCCGATCCGGCGGAAGAAGACGTCGCGCGCCTCTCCGGGCGCAAACAGGTAGCGCAGGCGAGGCGCCGCCCAGCCGCTCGTGTAGCGCAGACGGTGGCTCCGCGGCACGGCCGCGCCGGGGACGACGTCCGACCGCTCGGCCCCGGCGAGCACCCCGTTGGACGGATCGGCCAGCCGATCGGGGTCGTTGCTGCGCACCCAGAAGGAATGGCGGTAGCGAAGGCCGGCGGGCAGGGAGACGGTGAGCTCCCAGCGCCCGTTCGCACCGGGGACCATGCGGCGGGCGCGCGCCAGGTCGCCCCCGCCGAGTTGGGGAGCGTCGCCGAGCAGGTAGACGCTCTCTCCCCAGCGCGTGCGCTGGACGTGCTCGAAGCGAACGGGGACTTCTTCTCCCCAGAGGGGGAGCGGGAGTCCGAGGAGGAGTCCGAAGAGGAGAAAGGCGCTGCGCCCGGTGCCTCTGCCCGTCACGAAGGAGAAGAGGCCCCCGGCGCGGATCCGGACGCCTCGACCTTGGAACCTCCGCGTGGCTCGCTCCGAGCCCCACGCGCGGCCGCCCGCCCGCACTCCCCGAGGCACCGCCCCGGTGTGGGCGTGGCCGCCCGCCGGGCCAACGCCAGGCCGCTCGCCGACCCCGAAGCGCGAGCGGCCCGCGGGGCAGGCCCTTGGAGCCCTGGCCTCGTGGCTCCGCCGTAGGCGCCACCGCCAAGCCCTGGCCCTGCTCGCCATGTTCTACCTCGCCCTGGGATCGGTGGCCCACGTCCTCCCCTGCAGCCACTTCGTCCAAGATCGCTGCCTGTTCCTCCCCTCGGTCCCCTGGGCCTTCTCTTCGCCACGCACCTCCGCGGAGGACCTCACTCCCAGGCAGCGGCGCGGGCGATCGCCGCGAGCGTCTGCGCGCTGGGCCTCGCCCTCGGAGTCCCAGAGCGCTGCGCGGAGATCTTCGATTCCGAAACGCATGGCGACGAGCAGTCCTGCAAGGCCCCCAGGGACGCACCCATCACCGCACCAGCGCGAGGCGAACCCTAGTCGCGGCTCTGGAGGGACATGAGCAACTGGAGCACGTACCAGAACAGGGTGGCCAGCGCGGCGAAGAGGGCCAAGGCAGCGGCTACGTGCTGGTTGGGGCGGTAGTAGTGCAGCACGTTGGAGGTGTAGTAGAGGATGTAGCCGCACATGAGGCCGATCATGGCCACGGTGAACACGATGCCGAGGGTGAAGCCAAACACGATGCTGGCGACGATGAGCCCCAGAGCGGCCAGCCCGGCGACCCCCAAGACCCCGCGCAAGAAGGAAAAGTCCTTGCGTGTCACGAAGACCACGGTCGTCAGGCCCGCGAACATGGCCAGCGTGAGGCCCGCGGCCGCGGGGAGGACGTTGGGGTCCTTGGCGTAGAAGGCCGCGAGATGCACGAGCGGCCACGTGATGACCGCCTCGGCCGCGGCGTAGAGACCCAGGCCCAAGTACTGCAAGCCGACCGAGGCATCGGACATGGCCCACCGGTTGGCGACGAAGCTCACCAGCATGAAGGCGCCGAGGACCACGAGCCAACTGATGCCGCCGAGCATGCCGACGAGCAGGCGCTCCTTGGTCGCCGTCGGCAAGGCGAGCTCGATGAGCACCATGAAGAAGACCCAGAAGAAGACGGCCCCTGCGAGGTGAGCGTAGGTCCGCAGCAGGAACGCTGCGCGCTCCTCCACACCGACGTCCGCAACCGCGCCCTCGCGGAAGGGAAGAGCCTCTGCCTTGCCGAACGCCATGAAGACCTCCTTTTCCCGTGCGGACACTATAGCAGCCAAGGCCCGGAGGGCCGCAGGCAAGGCGGCCAAGCGCGCTCGACCCGTCCCCTCGGAGCCCCGAGGCAGGGCAGCGGCGGCGTCCGACCCGACCGTCAGGCGACCCGGGGCTGCGAGGCCGCGGAGTCGGGTGCGGAGAGGCCGGCCTCGCGAAGGAAGCGCCGCAGCTCGGCGTGCAGGGCTTCGGGCTGCTCGACCAAGGCGGCGTGCGACCCCTCGGGGAGGACGAAAAGGCGCGCGTTGGGAAGCCGATCCACGGCCTCCTCGCTCAAGTAGAGCGGGGTGAACACGTCGCGCTCGCCCGCCACCACGAGCGTTGGCGCCTCGATCTCGGGCAAGTAGGGGGCCGCCGTGTGCGTAGCCATCTTCTCGGCCATCTTGAAGAACACGATGGGCGCAAGGACGCCGAAGTGGTCTAGGTATGCGTCGAGGTCCTCTTGCGGCATGCGCTCGGCGTGCACCAGGCCGCTCAGGCGGGCGATGCGGCTGGCGAGGCGACGCCCCACGCGGCTGGTAAGCAAGCGCCGCTGCCCGCGACGGATGGGCTCGGGGAAGCGTCGGACCACGCCGTGGGCGAAGAGGAAGGCGAGGAGCGAGGGGAGTTCGGCGTCAAGGAAGGTGTGCACCGGCCGCCCGACCGCGCCGAGCATGGGAACCAGCGCGGCGGCGCGCTCGGGGTGCCGGTGGGCAAAGGTGTAGACCACCTGACAGCCCATTGAATGCCCGAGGCACACCGCGCGCTCGATGCCGAAAGCGTCGAGGACCCTGGCCATGTCGTCGGCGTTCGCCTCGATGGTCAAGCCCTCGAGATCGCGGGGAAACTCGCTGCGGCCGTGCCCGCGGTAGTCCCACGCCACGACGGGGTGCTCCGCAGCGAAGTCCTCCTCGAGGTAGCGCCAGAAGATGGTGGACACACCCACGCCGTTGGCGCACACCAGGGGCGTCCCCTGGGCGCGGGGTCCCTGGGTGAGGCGCGCGTAGAGGCTGGTTCCGTCCCCCGCTTCCACCACCCGTTCTCGTCGTCGCAGCATGGGCACGATCCTAACGCAGTGTCCAACCGGCGGGACGCGTCCTGCCGCCCCCCGACGGCGCCCTCCCACCGCAACGGCGCGGCGGCGCACCGGAGACCGGGGCTCCCCAAACGCTACGAACCGGACGCGCGGTCAGAGCAGGCCTCGGAAGAAGTGGAGGACGCCGCTCTTGAGGCGGTCCCACCAGCCCAGGCGCTCCACCCCGACCCGACGCGCCCGGCGGAAGTCGCGCAGGAACACCCGTCGTCGGAGATCGCCCGCGAAGCGGTCGTCTTCGACGAACAGGTTGGCCTCCGCCAACTCGTCGAGGGCAATGCGGTCGAGGTTCGAAGAGCCCACGGTCGCGAGGCGCTCATCGAAAGCGGCGACCTTGGCGTGAACCATGCGCCCGCCGTACTTGTGGAGCCGGACGCCAGAGCGGACCACTTCGTTCTGGATGTAGCGGAAGGCGTCGCGGACCACGGGCACGTCGTGCACCTCGTCGTCGGGGACGATGAGCGCGACGTCCAGACCGTCCCTGGCCCTCCGCCGCAGGCCGGCGAGAATGCGGTCGTCGAGGACGTAGGCGCACTCGATCCAGATCCGTCGCCGGGCGGAAGCGATGGCCTGCTCGTAGCGCCGGCGAATGTCGTGGCGCACGCCGGGCAAGGTCTCCACGACGTCGACGCGGGCCGGTCCGGGCAGGGAGCCCGGCTCGGAGCCCGGCGGCAGCTCGGGCAGGACGAGCGTCGGTCCCCCCGCAGCGCGCCAGCGCTCCGAGAACAGCGCCTCGAGGCGGGCCACCGCCGGGCCTCGAACCCTCGCCTGGGCGTCGTGCCAGAGGAACTCGTACTCGTGCCCTAGGTTCATTCCGCCGCAGTAGCCGATCCGCCGGTCGACGATCACGATCTTGCGGTGGTCGTGGTTCCACAGCCCCCGGCGCTCCCGGAGCGGTGGGCGGCGACCGAACAAGGCGCCCACACCGTCGAGCAGGGTGTGGCCGATGTTCCGCAGGGAGCCGGCGACGGACTCGCCCCAACGGTGCTGCACCACCAACTCCACCCCGGCCGCGCGCAACTCGGCACGCAGGGGAGCGGAAAGGACGCCGTGCAGGGCGTCGACCAAGACGCGCACCGCGACCCCCTCCCGCGCCTTGCGCGCCAGCAGGCGGGCCACGGAGCGCCCGGTGACGTCGTCGCTGAAGATGAACGTCTGTAGGTCGATGCTGCTGCGAGCCGCGGCGAGGTCTCGCCGCAGGGCGGGGAAGAACTGCTCGCCGTCGATCAACAGCTCGATGACGTTGCCGCCGGGGCTCTCCGCCGGGCGCCAGAGACGTTCGCGGGCGACGCCCAAGGCCCCGCCGAGGACCGAGACGCCCCGCGCCCGCCCTCCCCCCGGCGCGAGCTTGTAGAGCCCCTCGCGGCCGCGGGGCACGAAGAGGTCGTCGGGCCCGGGGATGACCGCCACCAGGCCGCCGAGTGGATCGAGGCGCTGTCGGGTGGTCACCCACCGCCCCCTGCGCTCGGCC
>RFHU01000491.1 GCA_003695705.1 Planctomycetota bacterium | reverse complement strand
TGGCCACCGCCCTCGGCCCCACCCCGAGTCCCGACTCGGACCCGCTCCTCGGAGAAGTCATCGGCGGCTGCCAGATCAACGCCAAGATCGGGCAAGGCGGCATGGGCGCCATCTACTTGGCGCGGCACACCGCCTTGCAGAAAGACGTCGTCGTCAAGATCCTACCCCCCGAGTCGGCGGCCAACCCGCGCACGGTGGAGCGCTTCTTCCGCGAGGCCCGCGCCGCGGCTCGCCTCGAGCACCCCAACATCGTTCAGGTGCAGGACGTCAACACCACCGAACGCGGCCTGCACTACATCGTCATGCAATACATCGATGGGGAGAACCTCGAGGAGAAGATCCGCCGAGACGGTCGCCATTCGGTCAAGGACGCCGTGAACATCGTCCTGCAGGTCGCCCGCGGCCTGAAGGCGGCGCACGAAGCCGAGGTCATTCACCGGGACATCAAGGCTGAGAACATCCTGGTGACGAACAGCGGCACCGTGAAGGTCACCGACTTCGGGCTCGCCAAGGACCTCAACTCGGAGCTGAAACTGACCGCCGACGGCGCCATGATCGGGACTCCGCTCTACATGGCCCCGGAGATCGGGCGCGTCAAAGAGATCGACGGGCGCGTCGACATCTACTCGCTCGGCGTGACCTTCTACTACCTGCTCACGGGCATCCAGCCCTTCCGCGGCTTCTCTGCGCTGGAGATCCTCTCCGCCAAGGCGCACGACCAGCTCAAGCCCCCCGAGGAGCACATCCCCGACATCGAGGAGCCGGTGCGAAACGTCCTCGGGAAAATGCTCGAGAAGGACCGCGACATGCGCTACCGCAACGTGGACGAGCTCATGCGCGACCTCGAAGCCCTCGACCGCGGACTCCCGGTGGAGGCCCCCCCGCCCTCCATTTGGCCCCCTTCCGCCGGCCCCGCAGGGAGTACCCGGGTGACTCGGCGCAAGCGCGGGACCACCGCGCGCGCACGCGAACGCGAGCGAAAGGGGAAGCCCGCCAAGCAGACGGGCGTGCCCCCCCTCCTGATCTTGGGCTTGGCAGGCGCAGGGGTCCTGGTCATTGCCCTCATCGTCGTGCTGGTGGTCCTGGTCTCGAACTGAGCCTCGGACGCGTCGCCTCGCCCGGCGGTCCCGCTCAGGGCCAGCGTCCGCCGGGCACGGGGCGCCAGCCCACGCCGGGAGGCTCGCTCAAGACATACAGCCAGGCCTCGACAACGCCCCCTTCCTGGAGCTGGACGCGAACGCGCTCTCGCTCGTAGAGCCCGGGGCAGCCCTCGTACGCGTCGAGGCGCGCGAGGAGCTCCGCCCCGCCCGCGAGCTCCAAGACCACACCGTGGATCGTCTCGCCCCTGGCGGGGCGCGCGCCCGGATGGTTGGCGCAGGCGAAGAGCGCGTAGCCCTCCACCCGACCGGCGCGAACGCCGCGCAACGCGCCGGCAAGGAGTCCGTGGGCGCTGCCTCCAGGCTGCAGGGTGCCGTAGACGAAGAGCCGCAGGAGTCCCTCTTCTCCTCCCGCCGACGCCTCCACCCTCAGCCGATCCCCAGGGGAAGGCGCAGGCGAGCCACCGTCCCTCCGCCCTCTCGAGGAAGGAGCTCGAGGGAACCCCCATGGCCCGTCGCCTCCTCCCGCGCCAGGCAGAGACCCAGGCCCAGCGCGTCCGGACGCGCACTGGCGAAGGGCGCGAAGGGATCGTCGAGGGAGACCCCCCAGCCGCGGTCGACGACCTCGCACGCTAGGTCCGTCCCGTCCAGCGAGAAGCGAAGCGTGAGTTCCTTGTCGTCGTGCCGCCCTGGGTAGCGCTCACCCAGCGCCCAGCGCGCGTTGTCCACGAGTTCGAGGAGGACGCGCAGGGCAGGCCGGACGAACAGGGGCGCCCCCTCGAGGGCGGGGTCCAGGTCGAGGACCACGCGCACCGAGTCGTCCCGCAACCGCCGGCGGAAGAGGGTGAACAAGCCGCGGGCCAGGCAGTCTGCGTCGGTCGTTCCCTTGGCGTCCGCCTCGGACATGGCGAAGGCAAGCAGACAGCGAGTGGTCTCCAGCACCGCGCGCGCGGACTCTTCCACCCCCTCGAGGGCCTCGCGCACCCGCTCCGCCGAAGCGAAACGCAACCCCAACTGGGCGTGGTTGAGGACACCGGCGAGGCGGTTGTTCAATTCGTGGGCCGCCCCCCCCGCCAGCTCGCCGTACGCCGCGAGCTCGCGCTGCCGCAAGGCGCGCGCGCGCTCCCAAGCCTCGGCCGAATCGTCCCGCACGGCGATCCACCGGGGGGCCTCCCCGCCGGAGCCCCCAGGCCCGCTCCACTCGGCGAGCAGGACCAGGCTGCCGTCGGGGCGTGCCGCACGGTATTCGAGGCGGACCTCCCCCTCGCGCCGAGCCCTCGCAACCCGCTCGCGGTCGAGGGGGTAGACGAGCTCGGGGTAGGGAGGCCTCTGGGCTAGGAGTTCCTCGAGAGGCCGCGCGAGGAGCGCCGCGAACGCTCGGTTCGCGCACCGCAGCCGCCCTCCGGCATCGAACGAAGCCATCGGGAGGGGTACGGAAGCGACGGTCGGCGCGCCTTCGTCCACTCCCCGACTCTAGCAGCCCCGAGGGCCGCCCCACCACGGCGCCCCCGCGCACGAAGGCCTTGCGGAAACGGCCCCGGCTCCAGCCGTCGCCGGCGCGACGAGCGACCTGAGGGCCGAGCGCCCCCACAATCGCCTGCTGAACAGCGACTTATCCGCTCTGAGGCCGGCTTGAGACGGGCCCGGACGGCTTCTATAGTTTGACGGTAACCATCGCTGGAGAAGCGACTTGCCCCTCGAGATCGGAGCCGCCGGGGAACGGAGCCTGGCCACGGCCGACGCCGTGGTGCGCAAGGCCGGCTTCTTCTCGCGCCTCTTCGGGCGCGGCCGCCCGTCGGCGACCGCCGCCCCCGATGCACCGTCCTACCGCATCCCGCCGCCGGCCCCCGTGGGTTCGGTCATCGACGTCGACGTGCGCGCTTTGCGCACCCGGCAGTTGTTCGTGGAAGGCAAGGCCGGGCCCGACGGCGGCTTTCGCGTCTTTGGGCACTACAGCGAGGAGGTCAGCGAGCGTTTCGGCAAGGCCAGCATTCCTGAGGTCTACTGGGTGGATTGGGTCGAAGGCGAGGAGCCCTTCTGGGCCATCCTCGACGGAAACCACCGCACCGTGGACGCCTGGACCCGCGGTCAGCGCCGCATCAAGGCGCGGGTCGCCGCCCTCTCGCGCGAACGCGCCCAGTCGTCCCTCTGGGGAGACAAACCCTACGTCCCTTTCGGTCGCACCCAGCTCTGGGACGAAGACGACTTCCTCGGGCACCTCGAGGAGCGCTTTCCCCTCCGCAAGGCCCGCGGAGGAGCCCTCGGCGAACGGCTCTGGGCAGAGGCCAGCGCCCTCGAGGCGCGACGGGGAGGTGCCTCGGACGACGCCGCCCCGGGCCTCCTCGCGCTCTTGCGGCGCAGCTCGGGGGTCCCCCTCCCCGCCAAAGTGCGCGGACGCATGGAAGGCTGGCTCGGCGCCGACCTCACCGGCGTGCGCGTCCACGACGACGCCGTCGCCCACCAAGCCGCCGAGCAGCTCGAGGCCGAAGCCTTCGCCGTTGGCCAGGACGTCTTCTTCGCCCGCGGCGCCTACGTGCCCGACGCGCCTGCTGGGCTGGGGCTCATCGCCCACGAACTCACCCACGTCCTGCAGGCCCTGGGCGGAGCACCCCTCCTCGCCGATGGCCCTTCCGCTCCGCCCGGCGCCCGCCCTGGCGTCTACCTCCACGCGGCCGAAGAAGCGCTCGAGCGCCAGGCCGAATGGAACGAGCGCGCCGTCCGGCGCGCCGCGGCCACCGGCAGCGACCCGCTGGACCTGATCGGCCTCCGCGGACGCAGAGGCGGCCTCCGCAGCAGTCCCACGTCCGCCGGGCGCCCGAGGCGATCGCCGGCCGACCCACGGCGCGAAGTCCCCGCGCCGGTCGCCGACGGCCCCGAAGTCTCACAGGCCCTTGCCCTCTTCCGCGAAGCCCTCCCCTACCTGGGAGCGGGCGCCGAGATCGCAGTCGGCCTGATCCCCGTCGTCGGCGACCTCTACGACTTGCTCTGCGGCCTGGTGGGGAAGGCGCTCATTCCTTGGCAGGACCTCGACGTCTACGAGCGCATCCTCTGCTTCGCGGGCGTCGTTCCCATCCCCTTCGTGGCCGGACCGATCCTTCGCCGGGGAAAGCGCGCGCTGCAGTGGGTGCTCTCCCGCTCCCGCGCCGTACAAATCCTCGCGCACCTTATGGAGGCAGGAACCGCCTTCGTCCGCCGCAACCTCGGCCGCCTGCGCGACTGGGCCGCGGGCCTCGCCGGTCCGACCGCGCGTCGGGCCAGCGACTTCGCTCGAGACGCCCTGGCGCGCATCGACCCGCGCAAAGCGGCCCGCGCCCTGCGCAACCGCCGCCGTTTCCTCACCGACCCTGCCTTCGCCAAGAAGGTCGTCGCGCGCTACTACGCGAGCGGCCAGCTCCCCACGGGCCTCACCGCGCGGCGCGTCTACCGGATCGACAACCGCCCCGACGTCCCCGAGGGCTTCCTTCCCAACCCCACCAAGAGCTACCAAACCGGCCAGTCCTTCGTCCACTTCTCGGCCAGCAAGGACTGGGGCGTCCAGAAGTACTTCCCCTACGTCAAACGCTTCGAGTACGACCCCGAGGTACACATCCCGGGGCGCCGCGCCGTGGTCGGCGAAAGCACCTTCTACGAAGTGGACGTGGTGGGAATTCGCGCCAGCGAAATGGACGAACTCGGGCTCGAAGGCTTCCACTCCACCAACTACCCGAAGTTCGAGGACGTGGTCCTTACCCCCTACGCGCCGCCGCAGGCCATCGTCAGCAAACGCCGCGTCCGCGTCACCGCCGAAGTGGTCGAGGTCCCCAAGCTCCCCGACGAACATCCCTACTGGGACGACTCAGGCTACCGGGACTTCCCCGGCGGCAAGGACGGCTGGAACGACCCCGGCCTCCCCGTCTCCTTCTACGACCTCCGCCTCGAGGAGGCCGCCGAGCTCCCCACGCCCTCGACCCACGCCTGGTCTCACGGAACGCGCCTGGCGCCCGAGGCCAAGGCCGCCCGCGCGGCGGCCCGCGCCCTGCGAATGGACCTCGAGGAGTTGCTGTCCGTCGCCGCGCAGCCCGTGTCCGGGAAGGCACGGGGCTCGTTCACCGCGGCGGGCCGCGCGCTGCAAAAGCACCAGCCGCGCCCGGGGGGCAAGCGACGCTTCGACGTCTTCCCCGTCCTCCCCAAAGGACGAGCCTCGCCCCGGCACTTCAACGAAGAAGGCCTGGCCATCGTCCGCGAGATCCTCTCGCACCCCCAAAAGACCGTTGAGCTCCACACCTCGCGCTGGGGCTACGACGTCGTCGACTTCATCCATCCCGACGGCCGCGCCGTGCGCTACACCGCCGACGGCGAACGCTTCGTTGGCCTGAGGAACCCCTCCGAGGTGGGAGACCGGCTCGCCCGGGAGGGCCTCTTGGCGCGGAGCGCCATCGCCGGGACCCTTGGCGAGCAGCTCGCGGCCGGCGCGGAACTCCGGCTGGCGCAGGTCGGCGTCGAGCCCGGCGGAGAGCTCGACGCCTCCTTCGCCGCCACCCTCCGCCGCAGCGCCAGCACCGCACTGCCCGCGGGGGTCCGCGCGCGCATGGAGGGGATCCTGGGGAGCGACTTCTCCTCGGTGCGCGTCCACCGCGACGAGGCCGCGCACCGCGCGGCCAGCTCCATTGGCGCCCGCGCCTTCACCCTGGGCACCGACGTGTTCTTCCGCCGCGGAGCCTACGACCCGGGCACGGCCGAAGGCCTCGCCCTCCTCGCCCACGAACTGACGCACGTGGCACAGAACACCGGCGGCGCACACACCGTGCGCCGCAGCGAAGACGAACTCACCCGCGACGCCTGGTGGGCCCGCCACGCGGTCGGCGCCTACACCGTGACGCGGGGACTGCTGACCTTTTACTTCGGCGGCGGGCTCGAAGGACTCGCCGACGTTCCCGAGGAGACCATCGAAAGGACCTACGCGGTCCTCCAAGGCCGCCGCGCGGTCGGCCCCACGGACATCTACCTGGCCGCACGCGAGGTCACGGGGTCCGACGAAGAGGCCGTCGAAGCAGCCCTGGGCGTGGCCTTGCGCCACGCCCACGACCTTCCCCTCCTCCCGCTGGAGGGAATCGATCCGGAAGCGCCCCGCTTCGACAAGTACAAGCACTTCTTTTCCTGCGCCGTCCTCGCCACCCGCGGCAACGCCACCGGCGCCGAGTGGGTCGGGTGGCTCAAGGAGCAAAGCGACCGCTACCTCGGCGGTGGACACTACGACCCCCTCGACGTGGTCGCCAACGACCTCGGTGCGCGGTGGGCGCGCGACCTGCTCCGCGGTCGCCTGCGCCGCGTCACCCAGCCCGCAGGCCCCCAACGGAGGGGGCTCGTCCTCGGGGGCCACGACCGCTTCGAACAACAGGCCGAGGCCAACGAGCGGGCCGTTCGCGAGGCGGTGCGCTCCGGGGCGCTGCTCCCCGGCTCCCTCGAAGCCGCGACCCAGGGCCTCGTCGCGGCCATGGGACCGGACTTGCGCGTCTCCCGACGGCAGGCCGTGGCGCGCACGCGCGAGGTTCTACGGCGCGCCGTGGCCTCCGACCGCTCGGGACACACCGCGCTCCGCCTGCAGCAGTTCGCAGAGGCCATGGACGCCGGCGGCGGAGCCGCGGTCCTGCGCCGCAAGGCCGACGTCCGCCGGGCGGTGGACGAATCCGCCCGCCCCGAGGACGCGGCCGTGGAGGCCGAGGTCCTCGCCGCCGAGAGCATCCCGAGCGGCGACGAGGCCCTCTCGCGCTGGCCCTTCCTGCGCCGGATCGTGGGCTTCCTCCGCGACGCCTTCGGCGGCGTCACCGGAACCATCGCCGACATCGTGGTGTCGATCCTGCCGGTCATCGGCAACGTCTACACCGTATGCTGCGGCCTCATCGGCCGACAGATCATCGGCTGGCGACCCCTGGGCCTGGTGGCCCGCCTCCTCAGCTTTGCCTCGGTCGTCCCCCTCCCCGGCATGGGCCTCCTCCGCCGCGCCGGCGGCGTCGCTCAACGCTTCCTGGGGCGCACGCGCTGGCTCCGCCGCGGGCTCACCTGGGCGGCTCGCCAGTACAAGCGCTTCGTGCCCCGCGTCCTCAACGCCGTCCGCGGGCTGTGGGACCGCGTGGTGCGCTTTGCCGGCCGCATCGCCCAGAGCGCCACGCGCTTCCTCGAACGGCACACCCAGAAGGCCTTCGGCTGGATCCGCACCAAGGCCGGGGCGCGCGCGGCACGCCTCGGCCAGCTCGAGCGCGAGTTCGGCGAACTCGTTCAGGGCAAGCTCGACGAGCTCGCCCGCACGACGGGGCGCAGCCCCGAGGAGCTCTTGGAGGAAGCCCTCGCGGGAGCGCGCGCCGACATGGACGAACTCCTCGCGGGCGCGCTTCCCGGGTACCGCTTCCGCATGCACCGCGCAACGGAAGCCGTCGAGTCCTCGGGGCACGAACTCCTCGAGTGGTCTACCCGGCAGTACCACGAGACCCTGCTCCCCGGCCGAGCTCCCGGAGGCCTCACCCGCCGAGGGTACTTGGACTACGGACGTCTGCCGGCCGGGGCTGGCGGCGGCGCCGCCCTGGCCAGCGACAGCGCGATCTACTCCTTGCGCGCGGAAGGGCCCTCCGGAGTCGCCAACGACCTCGCGCTCTTGGTAGGGCACGCGAACACGGCCGCGGTCCACGAGTTCGGGCACGTCCTCCAATACGCGTACTTCCAGAAGGTCCTCCGCCGTCTGGGCGCCGGCCTCGAGCACCGCGAAGTCGCCTTGCTGCAGGACTACCTGGAGACCGTCCAGAAGCCAGCCATGGAGTCCATGGCCTACCTGTTCGCGACCCCCGGCATCGGGAACTCCCTCCGCCAGCGTCTGGTCGGGAACTTCGTGGAAACCGCGAGCGCCAACCTGCGCGCCGGCAACTTCGGCCGCTGGGGCCTCAGCCTGCCGGTGGTCGAGAGCCTCCGCAGTTCCTTCGTCCTCGGCGCAGGCTCTGGCCTCCTCGGCACCCTCCTCGAATTCCTCGCGGGCGGCGCCGTCACGGGCGGCATTGCCCTCCCGCTGGGCGCCGCGGGGGCCGTGTTGGGCCTGGTGAAGGCCTTGAAGGTCATGCGCCGCGCCCGCCCCGGCGAGGACCCCTTCGCCGACTTCTCCCATGCGCTGGGTCGTCGCCCCCTCAGCCGCAGCCTCGCCCGTGCGCTGGAGGAACTCGACAAGCCCGGCTTCGGCCTCGAACACACCGTGCGGCAGCGCCTCGAGTCCTTCCTCGGCGAAGACCTCGGCCACGTACGGGTCCACACCGGCCTCGCCGCCGAGCGACTCTCCGAGGCCGTCTCCGCCGACGCCTTCACGCTGCGCGAGCACGTCTTCCTCGGCGGCGGCCACGACCTCGATCGCCCCGAAGGGCTCGGCCTCCTCGCCCACGAAGCCACCCACGCGGTCCAGCACGCACGCGGCCAGCTCGCGGGCCCCGCTTCGCCGGGCCGGACCGAGGCCCTCGAGCGCGAGGCCTACGCCCGCGAGCAGGCCGTCGTCGCACGCGCCCTGCCCCGGCCCGCGACGCCGCCGCCCGCGCCCGAGCGGGTGCTTCGCGAGGCACCACCCACCACGGACGACGTCCCGCACACCTCGCCGCGGCGCCTCGAGGGCCCCGTCCTGGCGGCCGACGCCAACCGGCGGCGCACGAAGGCCGACGTTGTGCAGCAGATCATGAGCGACTTCCACGTCCGCCACATGACCCGCGAGGAATTCGTCGAGGAGCTCCGCGAGCGTTTGCTCGACCTGATCCACGACGAGACCGAGTTGGAGAACGAGCGGCGCGAGACCCTCGCTTGGAACTACCACCTTCCCCTGGCATGAGGACCCTCCCCCCGCGTCGCCGACGGGAGCGCGGGCGCACCGACAACTGCTTCGCCTGCGCCTCCTGGCTCGTCATCGCCGGACTCGGGCTTGCCCTCTACCTCAGCGGAGGCCGCCTCGAGACGCTTCCCCTCTGGGCGAAGGTCGTCGGCCCGCTCGCGGCGCTGGCTCTCCTCGCCGGAGCCTGGTTCCTGGGCGGAGACGGCGGCTTCGCCGCGGCGGCCCGCGGCGAAGAGGCCCCGACGCCCGGGGACGCGGATCCGGAACCGGATCCGCCCGCAGAAGGAGACGAGCCCCCCGCAGGGTAGGACCGCGCGGCAGCAGCAAGACGCCGCCGGAGACCCTGTCCGCCGTCGAGCCCGAAGGTCCCTGGCCGGTATACTCGCACCACGTGGAAGGCGCCGCCCCCGACCCCGCCCTCGAGCCGTCCCGAGCCGCCGACGGCGCCGGTCCCGGCCAAGCAGCCCACGAGGGACGGGTGCCGGCCGAGGCCTCGACTCCGGCCGCGCGCAGCCCGTCCGGCGCGAGGCGCCGCAAGGGCAACCTCCGCGAGCGAGTCGCCCTCGACCGAGAGCAGCGCCGCCTCCGGAACCGACGCTGGCTGGGCCTCCTCCCGCGCGTCCTCGTGGGACTGGGCCTGGCCGCGGGAGCAGGCTACCTGCTGCGCGCTCCCGCGCTGCGCTTGCTCGCGCGCAGCAGCTCCTCGCTGGCCCCCTGGGCCACCGAACGGCTGGCCGCGCTCCGCGATCCGGCGAGCTTCGACCTCTACCTGCGGCGCCTGGGCTACGCCGAGCGGCGAGAGCTGTACAACGAAATGGTCTTCTTCGGCGGGGGCCGCACGAGCATTCCCACACCGGGCAGCACTCCGCCGCCCGACGATCCGACCGCCGTCGCCGCCCACCTCGAGCTCATCGAGCGCGGGCTCGAAGGAGAGGCGGCCGACGTACGCCGAGGCTGCCTCTACGCCCTCTGGACGCTGCAGGACCGCCCCTGGACCCGCGGCGCCGACACTCTGGCCAAGGTCGCCGCCGTCTTGGATCCACCCTGCGAAGACGTCATCGCGCGCCGCTTCGCGGCCATGGTGCTCAAGGCGCACCCTGCCCCGGCCGTCACGCTGCCGGCCCTCCTCCGCGCCGCCTTCCGCGACGAGGACCGCGACGTGCGGCGCATCGCCGTGGAGGCCCTCGGCCACAGCGAAACGCCCGCGGTGGCAAGCGAACTCCTCCCCCTCCTGCGAGACCACTTCCCGGAGGTTCGCCGCGAAGCCTCGCTGGCCTTGGCCCGCCTCGGCTACCAGGTCCCCCTAGAAAGCCTTGTGCGGATCTACCGCGAGGACATTCCTTCGCGGCAAAGCGAAGCGCTCGAACTCATCGCCGAGCGCAACGTGCCCGAAGCCACCGAGTTGCTCATCGAAGCAACGAGTTCCGAATCCCCCAGCGCCCGCCTCGTCGCCGTCCGCGCCCTCGGGAGACGCCCCGGCCCCGGCCCCCTGCGCGCGCTCGAACGCGCCCTCCGGGACCCCAACCCTTCGGTCCGGATCGCCAGCGTGGAAGGACTGGCCGAGCGCCCCGACGGCAAAGGCGCGGTTCCCGAACTGATCGCCGCGCTCCATCGCCACGAGGGCTGGCAGGAGATCAGCGCCATCCACAGCGCCCTGCGCACACTCACCGGCCACGACGTGCCCTCGCCGACTCCCCTCCCCGCCTCCTGGGGTCCGGTCGTCGAAGGCTGGGATCGCTTCGCGGAGCAGCGGTGAGCAGACCCCGCGCACGAACCCGCAAGGAGACCTCCTCCAAGAAGAAGACCTCCTCCAAGAAGAAGACCTCCTCCAAGAAGAAGTCCTCCTCCAAGAAGAAGTCCTCCTCCAAGAAGAAGTCCTCCTCCAAGAAGAAGTCCTCCTCCAAGA
>RFHU01000490.1 GCA_003695705.1 Planctomycetota bacterium | reverse complement strand
CGCCGAGCTCCTGCTCGCCAAGGGCTACGAGGTGCACGGGATCATTCGCCGCGCCTCGACCTTCCACACCGAGCGGATCGACGCGCTCTACCGCGACCGTCACGACCCCGAGGCGCGCCTCTTCCTCCACTACGGCGACATGACCGACGGGACGGGACTGCGACGGGTGCTCGAGGCGGTGCGGCCCCAGGAGGTCTACAACCTGGCCGCGCAGTCGCACGTGCGCGTCTCCTTCGACCAGCCCGAGTACACCGCCAACGTGGTCGCCCTCGGCACCCTGCGCCTGCTCGAGGCGGTGCGCGACTACGCGCGCGGCGCGGGCGGGGAGGTGCGCTTCTACCAGGCGGGCAGCTCGGAAATGTTCGGGAGCGCGCCGCCGCCGCAGAGCGAGCGGACCCCCTTCCACCCGCGCAGCCCCTACGCCGCGAGCAAGGTGGCGGCCCACTTCTACGCGGTGAACTACCGGGAGGCCTACGGCCTCTTCGTCGCCAACGGGATCCTCTTCAACCACGAGAGCCCGCGGCGGGGGGAGACCTTCGTCACACGCAAGATCACGCGCGGCCTGGCGCGGATCAAGCTCGGCTTGCAGGAGAAGCTCTACCTGGGCAACCTCGACGCCAAGCGCGACTGGGGCCACGCCGAGGACTACGTGCGGGCCATGTGGCTCATGCTGCAGGCGGACGAGCCCGGGGACTACGTCGTCGCCACGGGCGAGACGCGTTCGGTGCGCGAGTTCCTCGACGCCGCCGCCGCCGAGCTCGACCTCGACTGGCGGTCGGTGGTCGAGCACGACCCGCGCTACCTGCGCCCCAGCGAGGTGCCCGTGCTCCTCGGCGACGCCCGGCGGGCGCGCGAGGAGTTGGGCTGGGAGCCGCGGATCTCCTTCGCCGAGCTGGTGTCGTCCATGGTCGCCCACGACCTCGAGTTGGCGCGGCAGGAGCGGACGCTGCGCGACGCGGGCCACGAGGTCGCCGAGCGCGGGCGCGCCGATGCTTGAGGGAGCGCGGGTCTACGTCGCCGGACACCGAGGTCTGGTCGGCTCGGCGATCGTGCGCCGCCTCGCGCGCGAGCCCCTCGGCGAGCTGATCGTCCGTCCCCGCGCGGAGCTCGACCTGTGCGACGCGCGCGCGGTGGAAGACTTCTTCGCCCGCGAGCGCCCGACCCACGTCTTCCTCGCCGCGGCGCGGGTGGGCGGGATCCTCGCCAACAAGACGCGCAAGGCGGAGTTCCTGCGCGAGAACCTGCTCATTCAGACCCATACGATCCACGCCGCCTGGAAGCACGGCGCCGAGCGCCTCTTGTTCCTCGGCTCCTCGTGCATCTACCCGCGCGGGGCGCCGCAGCCCCTCCGCGAAGAGAGCCTGTTCTCGGGTCCTCTCGAGGAGACCAACGACGCCTACGCCATGGCCAAGCTGGCGGGAATCGCCACCTGCCGCGCCTACTGCGAGCAGTACGGCTTCTCCTCGGTGTGCTTGCAGCCGACGAACCTCTACGGGCCGGGCGACAATTTCGACCTCGAGACTTCCCACGTCTTGCCGGCGCTGCTGCGCAAGGCGCACGAAGCCAAGCTGGCGGGCGCGCCGACGCTCGAAGTGTGGGGGACGGGCGCTCCTCGGCGCGAGTTCCTCCACGTGGACGACCTCGCCGACGCCTGCGTGTTCCTCATGGAGCGCGCCCCCGGGCGCGCCGAGGTCTACAACGTGGGGACCGGCGAGGACCTGACCATTCGCGAGTTGGCCGCCCTGGTGTGCGAGGTGACGGGCTACCGCGGCGAGCTCGCCTTCGACCCCTCGCGCCCCGACGGGGTCCCTCGCAAGCTCCTCGACGTCTCCCGCCTCGCCGCCCTCGGCTGGCGGGCCCGGATCCCCCTTCGCGAGGGCCTCGAGCGGACCTACCGCTGGTACCTCGAGCACGGCCCGACGCGGGGCTGAGGGGCGCTCGCGGAGAAGCTTCCGAGCCGACTTCGACCGGGGGGGCGTCGTCCCCTCGCGCGCGTTCGCTGGAGGTGGGGAGGCGGCGCGGTCCGGCGCGCTTCGCGCAATGCCGCTCCGAGAGGCCGGGGGCCGAGCAGGGTGGGCCGCTCTGGGGGAGCCCGGCTCCGACCGGAACGCCCGGGGCGCGCGCGGGGCCTTGCGGTTCGCCGTGGGGGGGGGCAACGCGGGGCGCTTGGTGGAAACGGAGGCCGTCTTGGGCCCGAGGCGCTCGTCCGGAGGTCTGGGTCTGCGCGCCTTTGCCGGGCTTGGCACGCGGCAGCGGGCGCGCTGCGGGGCAGCCGGAGGGCCGGCGGGAGCCGCCGTTGGCGGGGCGCGGGCTCGCGCGCGGGGGCGCTCGCCGCCACACTGCGGAGGTGAGCGCACGGGCTGCGGCCGCGTCCTTCGAGCGCCTCCCCGAGCGCGTCGGGCGCTTCGAGGTCCGGGGCTCCCTTGGGCGGGGGGCCATGGGGACGGTCTACCGCGCCCGCGACCCCCGCACGGGGCGCGAGGTCGCCCTCAAGCTCCTTGGGTGCGCCGGGGGCGTGCGGGCGGAGCGCTTTCGCCGCGAGGCGGAAATTGCCGCCTCCCTCGACCACCCGGGGTTGGTGCGCGTCCACGAGGTGGGCGAGGCGGAAGGGCGCCCGTTCATCGTCTACGCCTTGGTCGAGGGAGCGCGCCCGCTGAGCGAGGCCTTCCGCGAACTGGACCGCACGGCGCGCTGCCGCGCGCTGGTCGAGGCGGCGCGCGCCCTCGGACACGCCCACGCGCGCGGGGTCGTGCACCGCGACGTGAAGGGCGAGAACGTCCTTTTCGACGCCGAGGGACGCGTTCACGTGACCGACTTCGGCATTGCCGCGGCCACCTCCCTCGAGCGCCTGACCGTGAGCGGCGCCCTGGTGGGGACGCCGAGCTGCATGGCGCCCGAGCAGATCGAGGGACGCCGCGAGGCCCTCTCCCCCGCCACGGACGTGTGGGCCCTCGGCGTCCTCCTCTACGAAGCCCTCACCGGCGAGCTCCCCTTCGCCGGCCACAGCCTGCAGGAACTCGCCGGCGCGATCCTGCGCGCCGCTCCCCCGCCCCCGCGCCGCCTCGACCCCACGGTCCCGCGCGCGCTCGACGCCGTGTGCCGAAGGGCCCTCGCCCGAGAGCCCGCGCGCCGTCCGCCCGACGGGGAAGCCTTCGCCCGCGCCCTCGAGGCGGCCCTCGCGGGCGAGGCGCTTCCTCGGCGCGCCGGCTTCGCCTTCGCCCTCGCGGGGACGGGCGCGGCGGCGTTGGCCTGTGGAGCCTTCGTCCTCGGCTTCGCCGTGTGGGGCGCCGGCCGCTCGCCGGAGGCCCTCTCGCGGCGAGGGGCGGCTCGGGCTCAGCCTCCGGGAGGCGGGGGGGAGGAACTCCAACCCGCCGCGCCACCCCCTGAGGAGGGGGCCGATCCTCTGCTCGCGGACGGTGTCCCGGACTGGTACCGCGCCCTCGACCGCGACCGTCGCCCGCCGTTGCCCCTGCCGCGCGGCTGGACCTTCGGCAGCAAGCGCGGGGAATACGTACACGACGACCCGGTGGGGACGGTCGCGGTGTGGGTGCCGCCGGGCGAGGTGGAGTACGGGGGGAGCGCCGCGACCGGCGCGCCCGCAGCGGTCGCGATCCGGTTGGTGGTGTCGCGGGGCTTCTTCCTCGGCAAGTACGAGGTCACCTGGGGCGAGTACGCGCGCTTCTGCGCGGCGACGCGCAGGCCGCTGCCCTCGCGGCAGACCCTGTTCCAGGGCGCGGTGTCCGCGGATCCGCGCCTGCCCGTGTTCAACGTTTCCTACGAGGAGGCCGAGGCCTACTGCGACTGGGTGGGGCTCCGCTTGCCCACCGAGGCCGAATGGGAGATCGCGGCCCGGGGCGAAGACGGGCGGACCTATCCTTGGGGCAACGAGCCTCCGACTCCGGCGCACGCGGTGCTCGGCTTCACGCCTCGGACGCGACCCCGCCCGGTTGGTTCGTGCCCCCTGGGCGCGGCCCCCTGCGGGGCCCTCGACATGGTGGGCAACGTCTACGAATACGTCGCGGGCTGGGCGAACGACGAGTGGTGGTTCACGCGGAGGCGCTGGATCGATCCCCCTCCGGCGCCGCGGAGCGGGCAGGCCCCCAGGCGCCTCACCCGGGGCGGGTGCTGGAACACCACGGCGGGTTGGCGGTGGACCGCGAGCGCTCGCCGGACTACGCGCCGTGCGCGCAGCGAGAAGACGGGCTTTCGTGTGGCGGGGAGTCCGCGCCGTTGAAGGGCGCCCTCGGCTGGGGTGAGGGGAACTCGATCCCCGCTTGCCGCAGAGGGGGGAGGGTGCGTGCGGGGCTCGGGCCCTACGCGAACAGCCGGGCCCGAGGACCCGGCTGCGAACTGCTGAGGGGGGGATTCGAACCCCCATGGGATGTTACTCCCACTAGGACCTGAACCTAGCGCGTCTGCCAATTCCGCCACCTCAGCGGGGCGAGGCCGAGAATCTAACAACAGGGGAGGGGGGACGCCAGCGTCGTTCCGGCGTCCCCGCGCGCAACAGCTCCGCATTTCCCTCCCGCCCATGGCACAATCCGCCCGTGACCCGCGACCCCGGCCAGAAGACGCCCATTGCGCGCAATCGCAGAGCCTTCCACGACTTCGAGATCCTCGAGAAGGTCGAGGCGGGGCTGGTGCTCCAGGGCACCGAGGTCAAGTCCCTGCGCGCGGGGAACGTCTCCTTCAACGACGCCCACGCGCGGGTCAGGAACGGCGAGGTGTGGCTGCACGGGCTGCACATCGCGCCCTACGCCTGCGGCAATTCCTGGAGCCAGCACGAGCCCACCCGCCCGCGCAAGCTCCTTCTCCGCAAGTCCGAGATTCGCAAGCTGAGCGCCAAGGTCGACCGGCAAGGGCTAACCCTGGTCCCCCTCGACCTCTACTTTCGCCGGGGCTACGCCAAGCTGACCCTCGGGGTGGGGCGGGGGCGCAAGAAGCACGACAAGCGGCAAGCCCTGCGGGAGAAGCAAGACAAACTGGCCATGGCCCGCGAAGCCAGGCGCCGCTGAGCGCAGCGAGCGGCTATACTCGCACCCACAGCAACCCACACAGAAAGGGGGCGGTACGGTATCGACCGGACGAGGGAACGTTCGATTGCGTGCCGAGGTTGCCGGGTGGCCTCGTAAAACCCCCGGCGCAAAAGTACCTGCCACTCCGCAGTACGCACTCGCTGCTTAGTCAATAAGCAGCCCTCCCCCGAGCCCCCGCCCATGGGGCAAGGGACGGAGGCCGCAAGATGGGCTGGCCCCAAACCTGCGCCGCAGGGGGGAGGGGCGAGAAACGCACTGCCGGCTTTGTCCCAACCGGCGCCGCCCGCTGGCGCCGGGGACGAGATCTTCAGCGGGCTACGCACGTAGAGGTCGAACGGGAACCGTTGCGGGACCCGGGTTCGACTCCCGGCGCCTCCATCCGTACGAACGGGAGCCCACGCGCTCCCAGCGGTCACGGCCCGCCAGGGAAACCTGGCGGGCCGCCGTTGTTCCCGCCCGTCCTGCGGGCTTCCCTAGGCGATCTTCGAGGGGCGGGCGCCGCCGCCCGGCGGGGCACGCCGACCCTGCCCGAATTGCCGGCGCTCGGCTGCGATGGCGTTCGGAATCACCCTGGGCCGGGCCGAGTCGTGTTGGCAAGCCGGCCTGGACTGGATGCGCCTTGGCGGGCCTTCGCGTTTGCTCGCGCCCGTGCGCCCGCAAGAACTGGGTGACCGCCGACTTGGCGAGCTTCCCCGCGGCGACCGCCTCGACCGTCTCCGCGAGCTCGTCGTCGTCGACCTCGACGCGCACGCCGTGGAGCTCGAGGAAGACCAGCGCCGCAGCCGTGCCCGTGCGCTTGTTGCCGTCCACGAAGGGGGGGTTGCAGACGAGGTGATAGAGATACGCTGCGGCCATCTCGAAGAGGTCGACGTGCAGGTAGGCGCCGCGCGTTCCTGCCTGGGGCATGGCGATGGCGGACTGGAGCAGGCCCAGATCGCGGATCTCCTCGGCGCCTCCGTAGCGCTCGATCGGGTCGCGGTGGATCTCGAGGACCTCAGCGAGCTCGAGAAAGCGCGGCTCCATTCGGGCTCATTCCGCCAGGCGGCGCAGCGCCTTCCCGTGACGCCGGTTCACCTTGTCGAGGGCGGCCCGGAGCTCCTCGCGGCGCTCCGGGTCGGTCGGCGTCACGAGCAGGGACCGGCCGTCGGTCGTGATCTCGAGCGGCGTGTCGGCATCGATCTTCAAGAGTTCGAGGATCGCCTTGTCCACAACCAGGGCGAGGCTGTTCCCGTGCTTCGTCAGTCGCTTGATCATGGCGGGCCTCTGTTGCTACGTCGTCAATACAGAGTGTTACCTGCTGCGGGAGCGGGCAAGGCCTGGCAACGAGGGTCGGGCGGGACGGGGTGGGAAGCCGAGCGCCGTGCGCTGCTCCGCAGGCGTTGGACGAAGTGCGGCCCCGGCGGATCCGGGGATTCGGAGCAGGAAGGCGCCCTCGCTCTGGAGGCGCCCACGTCCCGCTCGCGCGAGGCAGAAGCCCGCGACCGCTCGGTCCTCAACGAGCGGCGCAAGGGAGAGACCCTGGTCACCCTCACGCTCTCCGCAGCGCCAGGGCGTGGATCTCCGGACGCTCTACGGGCGTCACCCGCGCCGGGCCAAGCGATCTCGGAGGCGGGGTGAGCGAGGGGGGGCGCCGGGGACCTGGGCCCGGTCGAGATCGGCCCCGTGGCGCGGAGCGCCGAGCTCGCGCCGAGCTCGCGCCGAGCCTCGACGCTCTCCGCCGAATGGATCGCAGAGTTCACCCTTCGAGGCAGGAAGGCTGCCCGCGACGAGGCAGTCGCCTGAGGCGCCAAGGTCGAACGGTTCCGCGAGCGCATCGGCGCGGAGGTGACCCCGGACGGGCCGCCGCGGCCGCTGCGTGTACGCCCGAGCCGACCGCGGGCTTCTTCTCGCGCGGGCGGGCCGACCGTCAGCGATCCTCCCCGGATGACGACGGGCGTCCTCCTGCAGTCCTTCGGGCGCTTGCCCGCGTCAGGCGTTGCGGAACGCACCGAGACGAGTTGATGATGCCAGCCAAGCCTCGCAGCTTGAAGCAGCGCTACCGGACGACCGAGGCGGGAAGGCGCCTCCTCGAGGGAGCGACAGGAGAGGAGGCAGCCCCAATGAGCATTGAGACGCTCGCCTCGATCGTTGCTCGCGGACAGCCGCAGAGCGCCGACCGGGACACTCTTGCCAGGGAGACGCGGCAGGCCATCGAGGGACTCTTCGGCAGCCGGTATCCGAAGCGCTCTCGCTACTCTGCGCGCGTGGCGTTGATGCCCGGGCCGAACGCGGTGCCCTTCGCCGGCTTGGTGCACGAGGACAGCCCCACGAGCGGGGTTTACGGCGGGATGTCGCTCGTCTGGTTTCCGATCGAGGCGGAGGGCGACGAGCCGGCGACGAGCCTGCTGACCTTCGTTTGCGGTACGCGCGGCCTGGCGCCGGACGAGCAGATCCTGGGGCGGCCGGGTCACGCTCGGCACCTGCAGGCCCTGCGCCGCTACCTCGGCCAAGAGCACGGAGTGGCGGTCTGGGTGAAGCACGACCCCACGAGTCTGGCAGAGCCCTTCCCCAGGGTGCTGCGCCCGAGCTTTGGCCGATTCAAGCAGGTGCTCGATCGCTACGGCAACTACATCTACGCCGCCGTCGAGGTGCCCCACGATTCCGAGCGCGCCCACGGCGTGGTGTCGTCGTTCGTCGACTTCTACGCCTGGGAGCGGGGCTGGACTCCGCTCAAGACGGCGAGGCCTGAGGTCGACGCGCTCAAGAACGCGCTGCGGGCGCACCTCTTCCCGAGCGTGAGCCGGGCCGAGGTCCATGCACTGCTGCGCGAGCGGCGCTTCGTCATCCTTCAGGGACCGCCCGGCACGGGGAAGACGCGCCTCGCCGGGGAGCTGCTTGCTGACGAGTTTGGGGGCCGCGGCACGGCAGTGCAGTTTCACCCCGCGGTGACCTACGAGACCTTCGTGGCCGGCATTTCCCCGGACGTCACGCAGAGCTCGCTGCGGTTCCAAGTCAAGGGCGGCTGGCTGGTGGAAGCGGTCCGGCAAGCCCGCGAGGGCGATTTCCTTCTGGTCGTCGACGAGATCAACCGGGCCGACCTTGGGCGCGTGCTCGGAGAGGCGATCTACCTCTTCGAGTCGCGCGAGATCGCTCGGGGCGAGGGGCGCTCGGTCAAGCTGCCTCACGCAGTCGATGATGGCATGGACACGCTGGAGATCCCCCAGGGGCTCTTCCTCCTCGGCACCATGAACAGCGCCGACCGCTCCGTCGCCATTCTCGACCTCGCGGTCCGTCGCCGCTTCGCCTTCGTGGACGTGTGGCCGGACATGGGCGTGGTGGCCGAGCAGGGGCGGCAACTCGCCACCGAGGCCTTCGGTCGGCTGCTCGACGTCTTCGCCCAGTACGCGCCGGACGACGCGCTCGTGCTGGTTCCAGGCCACGCCTACTTTCTGGCCGACAGCGACGAGGAACTCGCTCGCAGGCTGCGCTTCGAACTCGAGCCGCTGCTCAGCGAATACCTGCAGGAGGGGCGGCTCGGGGCCTGCGAGAGCGAGTTGCGCGCGTATCTGGACTGGCTCGAAGGGGAGATCGCCCGGCGTGGCGCGAGCGCGTAGGTCACGTCGGCGGCAGCCGGCCTTCGTCCCGGCCTGGAAGCCAAAGCAGCGGCCTCTGCTCAGGCTCTCGGACCAGGGGGCGCCGGTTCCGATCGACCCAGGGCTGTTCGGGATCGGTGGAAGGGACCGCGGCTGGAACGCCCACGCCGAGAACTTCATCAGCGCGAACCGACCCCAGCTCACGGCCCTGGACATTCAGCCCGAGTTCGCCGCTCAGGCCCGTGAGATCGCCCTGCGGCTCCGCCCAGGCGGTGTGGTCGGCGCCGTTCCGCTTCGCACGCCCGACACACGCAAGGTGGCTGGCGGCGTGGTGGTGCGCCCTCGCTTCGGCTGGGAAGGAATCGGTCCCTTGCTCCAGCAGATCGGCTGGGTGGCCTCGCCGCGGGTGCTCGAACTGCCGCTCGTCCCGGGCAGTGCCCGCGAGGTGCCGCCGTGGGTGCTGGCCGGGCCCGTGCTCCAGCGGCTGGCGAGTCTGCTGCGCGAGATCCGCAAGGGATTTCGCATGCACGAGGACGTCCGCCAGGTACCGCGCGGGCAGATCCTCTGGCAGCGCTACGTGGCCGAGCAGGCGAGCCGCGGGGCGTTCCACCAGATGCCGTGTCGCTTCCCCGAGCTCGGCCCGGACGCGCTCCTGCGCAGCTACCTGCGCTGGGGCCTCGAGCGGGTGCACCGCTCCCTCGTGCCGTACGCCGTGGTGGACTCGATCGCGCGGCGGCTCTCCGAGCAAGCCGAGGGGCTTCTCGTCGGCCTGAGGGATGCGAGCGCGCGGGCTCCGGACCGTCGCACGCTGGACCAGCTCCTGCGCGGCGCTGGCCTGCCGTCGGCCGTGCTCCAGCAGGGGCTTCAGGCCCTCGCTTGGATCGTCGACGAGCGAGGCTTGGCGGGCGCGGCCGAGACCGATGGTCTCGCCTGGGCCCTGCCCATGCACGAGCTCTTCGAGCGCTGGGTGGAGCACGTCGTCAGGCTCTGGGGGCGCGAGTTCGGCGGGCAGGTGCTGGCCGGGCGCGCCCACGAAACCGTGGTTCCCATCGACTGGGACCGGCGCGCCCACGGCAGCATGAAGAGCCTCGTCCCGGACCTCGTCGTCCGTCACCAGGACCGGGTCTACGTCATCGACGCCAAGTACAAGGGGCACTTCCAGGAATTCGACGACGCCCGCTGGCTCGCACTCTCCGAGGAGCTTCGCGACGAGCACCGCTGCGACCTGCACCAAGTCCTCGCCTACGCCTCGCTCTACGAGGCAGCGGAAATGACCGCGGTGCTGGTCTATCCGATGCGCGAGCGGACCTGGACCCGGCTGGCTGAGCGCGGACGGACCGTGGTGCAGGCCAGGCTCTCTGGGGGCGGGCGACTCCTTCGCCTGGCGCTCGCCGCGCTCCCCCTGCGCACGCCCGAGGCCGGGTCGATCTCGACGGTGGTGCGCAGCCTGGACCGGCTGCGGGCAACGGATCCTCACGGAGCGGCCGCGTGATCCCTTCCGTCTCGGTGGCGGCTTCCATGGGCAACGAAGAGGCTCGGGTCGCGGCGCTGCAGGCTCCAGGCGGACCCGGCGCTTCGTTTTGGGGCGAGACCGGGGCCAGGGTCTGGTAGGACGGCTCGCCTGGGAGGTCCGCGGCACGCCGTTTCCGGCGCCGGTTCTATGCCCGTTCGGTTTCCTCCACCCTTCCAAGGGGAGCGCGCTCGCTCCCAGCGGTTGCGGCCCGCCAGGGAAGCCCGGCGGGCCGCCGTCGGTCCCGCTCGTCCTCCGGGTTTCCCTTGGCGATCTTCGATCGAGGGGCGTCGTGGCGATCCAGGGCACGCCGACCGGAGGCCGGGGGGGTGTTCGGGGCGATTCTTCGCCTCGGCGCCTCTCTTCCTCTGCTTTCTCCTGACTCGGCGCCGCGCGTTCCGACGGGGAGAGGCCTTGCGGGGCGAGGGATTGCGCGGGGCGCAGCGGTCGGGGATCGATTCTCGGGAGGTGCTGCGGCCGCGGGCGCTCGAAATCCCGCGGGGCTGTCCGGCTTGAATCCTCGTGCCCGTCTGCGTTGGCGGGCGACCCCGTGGCGTTCTTGTAGGGAAGGTTGCGCGTGCAACCAATCGGAGCGAGGCTCAGCAGGAGCGACGACAAGTCCAACCCAGGAGGAAGACGCACATGATCGATCCGAAGGAGAGCTACGAGGCGGGACTCAAGCTTCACGGCCACAAGTGTCCGGCCATGCCCATGGGCCTGCGGGTCGGAGCCGCTGCCATGAACCGCCTCGGCGTGGACCGCTCCG
This sequence comes from Planctomycetota bacterium, assembly GCA_003695705.1. GTDB lineage: Bacteria > Planctomycetota > J058 > J058 > J058 > J058. Next base: position 4,758 of record RFHU01000490.1, on the reverse strand, counting down.
CGGATGGCCAGCTCGTGGCCCTGGTGGAGATCGGCGAGCACCACTGCGCGACGTGCTTCGCCGACGGCATTCAAATGGTGACCGGCTGCACGTTCGGAAAGGGGAACATCCACCGGCTCGGTTACGGGAAGTGGGGCCTCACGCTGATCGATCGCGGCAGCGGCCGAGCCGTCCGCGTCGTGCCGCTCGCGAGCGCCATGCAGGCGAACAAGGAGACCACCTTCTTCAAGGAATACCGCGAGAAGGGCGTTCCGGCTTCCCGAGTGCCCGCAGAGCACGTCGATCCGCTGGTCGAGCGGGTGATGAACGCGCCAGACGAAGCCCTCTTGTCGATCGGTGAGATTCACGAGCGTGAGTGGAAGGAGCCAGCGCACACCTTCGCGAGCTTCGTCTGCGACCTCTGTGGCGAGATGACGGTGGAAGCGTACGGGAGGCTCCTCGGCGACAAGCGGGTCTGCATGCCCTGTCGCGAGAAGGCCGTGAGCGGCTGAGCGGGCGATCTGCGCTGCCGAACTTCTGACGAGGTCCCTCCACCATGCTGCGGACGGCCGTCCTTTTCGGGGTGTTCTTCACCGTGTCGATCGTCTTCTCTCTGCTCGGGCAGGGAGGCGGCGCACTGTTCACCCCGATCCAGGTCTTCGCCGGGATCGACTTCCACGAGGCCGCGACGACGAGCCTGTTCTTGATCGTGACGGTCTCGTTCTCCTCCGCGCTCGTGTTTCGCAAGGGAGGGAAGGTGGACCTCCCCCTCGTCGCGGTGCTGGAGACGGTCACCGCGCTTGGTGGCTTCGCGGGCGGGTTGTCGTCTGCCCGCGTCGGTTCGGCGACGCTCTCTTACGGTTTCGCCGCGTTCATTGTCTTCGCCGCGGTCTTCATGGTCGGGCCCTTCCACCCAGACCGGGTTGCTCCCTGCACACGGAGCGGGCCGCTCTACTGGAGGCGGCGAACCGGCGACCAGGAGTACTGCGTGCACCTGGGCGTGGCGCTCCCAGCGTCCTTCGTCGCCGGGCTTCCCAGCGGGCTCCTGGGAGTGGGGGGTGGTCTCCTCAAGGTGCCGCTCATGGTCCTCCTCCTCGGCATTCCGATGGACGTCGCGGTCGGGTCGAGTGCGGTCATGGTCGGCGTCACGGCCCTCGGCGGCCTGGCCGGGCATGTCGCGAACGGGCATTGGAACTGGCGTCTCTCGCTGGCCTTGGCCGTCGCCGTGTTCTTCGGGGCTCAGATCGGCGCGCGCTACTCGCTTTCGCTGAGCAAGAAGAAGCTCAAACGCACGTTTGGGTACTTCCTCATCGCACTGGCCGGCTTGATGGTCGCGAAGACGCTCGGGTGGCTTCCGGCCGGGCCGGCCCATGCGCCGCACTGATCGTGCCCATGGACCGGGAACAGGAAGGCCGAGCCAGGGGTGCTTCAGAGCGCGTCGAAGAAGGGCCGGGTAGGACAGAGTCATGAGTTCCGAAGACGCCAGTGCTCTTCGCCAGCACGTTCACCGCTTCCTGCGGAGTTTCGGCCTGCTGGCGTGCGAGACCACACCCTGCGGGCAGCCGCTTCCGGTCAGCTACGCGCACGCGTTGATGATCCTCGACGGAGTCTCTGGCGACGACGAAGCCCCCACGATGGGAGCGCTGGCCAGGGAGCTCGGGATCGACAAGAGCAACGTCACGCGACTTTGCCGGAGGATGCAGGACGCCGGCCACCTCGAGATCACGCGGTGCGGCGAGGACGGTCGCGTTCGGTGTCTGCGCCTCACGGCCGCGGGTAGGCGGCTGGCCAAACAAGTCGAGCGCTCCAGCCGCCGACGGTTCGAGCGCATTCTGTCCCACATTCCCCCGGAGCGCCGCGCAGAGCTACTGCGAGGGCTTGACCTGTTGGGCGAGGCCGTCGCCCGCACCCTCGAGGAGGAGGTTTGATCGTGAAGGTCCACGCCCCTTTGGCGCTGCTCGGCGTCGTCTGCCTGCTGGTCTCTTGCCGGTCGGGCGCACCGGAGCGTGCACCCGGCCCGTCTTCGAATGGCCCCGGCGCGGCGGCGGTCGGGTCCGAGGCGCTCTGCGCCCTGTGCGAGAAGCCGATTCCTGCGGGCAAGGAGGTCCTGCTCGTCGCCGCCAACGGGGAGTCCCAGCCCTACCGCTGCGTACACTGCGCCTTGACGGCGCAGGCGGCGACTTCGCCTCCGTCGACGGTCACGCTTCGGTCCCCGCTGTCGAACACGGAGATCACGATCCGTCGAGGCAAGAACGGGTGGAGCGTTGCGCCTTCGACAGCGGTCTTCCTCAGCCTCCCCGAAGCGGGGGGCGAGTGCGTGGACCGGCACCGCGCTTTCCCCGACCGAGACGAGTACCGGCGCTACCTGAGCGCGCACCCCGAACTGCCCACCGCCAAGGCGGTCCCCTACTCGATCGACCGAATCGCCGAACTGCTCGCGGCGGGGCTCCCGGCCACTGGCATCCGGCCCAACGCGCCGGTGCAACTCCTCGTGGTGGGTATGTTGACCCACCTCCCCTTCAAGGAAAGCGTGCAGCCGGTTCTCGAGGAGGCGCTCAAGGCCGCCGGCCCGCGGGTCGGCGCACGCTTCGTCGACGCCACCCGGCCCGAAGGGCGCGCCCTCCTCTCCGCGCACGGAATCCGCGCACACCTCCCGGTCGTCCTCTTCCTGCACGGGAGCAGTCGCGTGCGCGTAGAGGGGCGCGAGGTCGATTTCCGCGGCTTTCCCGGGGGCTCCTGGACGCGCGAGGATCTCGTCGCCGCGTTGCGCCAAGCCGCCGGCGCCGAGTAGGGCGCCGGGCGGGCGCTGCCCGCGCGCCGCTCGCTCGCGAGCCCTCGAGCTTTCAGCGCGAAGGGGGCTCGACGCGCTGGTAGCGCTCCACCGTCATGGCCGGCAGCCCCGAGGGATGCTCGCGCAGGCGGCCTCGGACCCGGAAGAGCGTGGGCTCTCCGAGGTGGCGGGCGAGTCGGGCGAGGCCCTGCGCCGTCTCCGTTCCGTCTCCGGGGAGGAGCAGCACGGTCTGGTCGCGGTCTTCGAGGCGCAGCGCGAGGACCCGGCCCGCGGGGGTCTCGCGCTCGGTGAGCACGCCGTCCACTTCGAGTTCCGCCCACTCGACGCCGAAGCCCGTGTCCTGGGCGGCCTTCCTCAGCGCGGCAGGGTCCAGGGCTTTGCCGGGGGCGAGGGTCACCCGACCGATCCCGGACTCGATGTCGAAGTCGAAGTCACGAACGCCAGCCTGGCGTTCCAGCCCTCTGCGGAGGGTCCCCGCTCATATGGGGCAGGTCACCCCGCCCACGGCCAAGCGGACGACCGTGCCGCTCCGAGGCTCCTGTTGCGAAGCCTTGGGCGAAGCGGGCTCCCCTGCGCGGGGCGGCGCGGAAGCAGAGCAGGCCGCGAGCAGGGCGGCCTGCGCGAGCAGGAGGAAGCGGGTTCTGCGTCTCATGGGAACTCCTGGGGTTCTGGGGAGCGGTCGTGTGCGATCGCCAAGCCTTCCCCGGCGGCAGCGCAGGACCGAGTCGCTCCGGCTTGGAGTCGTCAGAAGAGCCACCTCGAGCCGACGGTCGCCGCCACGTCCAGGCCGAGCTGCGGCCCCTGGAGGTGGCGTAGGATCGGCACCTGCACGCCGGCTTCGAGAAGGAAGGATTCGCCGGCAATGAGCTGGACGCCGGGAGCGGCCAAGAGGGTGAGCCCTCCCGTGTTCCTCAGTCGGTCGCCGGAGGCGGTGTCCTTTTCCGCGTAGCGTCCGTTGAGTTCGCAGATCAGGTTGAGGGTGATCTGGTCGTAGCGCTCGTAACGCCAGGGGTAGACCCGCAGCTGTCCGCCCAGGTCGAAGCGCAGGACGTTCCCGAAGCGGTAGTCGTTCGCCTCGGAGTTGACTCGGTAGATCAGATCCGCGTTCAGCAGCCAGCGACCGCCGTCCCCGACGCGGGTGAAGGCCAATCCCAAGAGTCCGTCCACCGAGCCCGACCCCGGTTGGAGGGGTGGCGGCAGGCGCGCGCCGCCGTCGCGCAGGTCGTCTCGGCCCGTGGGCAGTTCGAGCCCCAAGAGGGCCGCCGCTTCGGTCGTGCCCCCGAGTTCGGTGTCGCGGAAGAAGCGCCACTTGGCCGTCGCGGTGGTGTCTCCAAGGCCCGCCGACTCGAGGCGAATCCGCCGGCCCGTCGCGTCGCGTGACCTCAGTTGCTTGACCACCGCGGGAATCGTCAGGGAGAGGGTCACGTCCTCGTGAAGGCCGAAGACGCCGCGCAGCGTAGCCACGTAGGTGCGCAGCCTGCGGTCCAGCGGGTCTCGTTCCTGCTGGGCGCCGTCGTAGGTGTGGCCGGCTTCGCGATAGGTGAAGCGGGGGATCAGGCCTTGGCCGTTGAAGTCCCTCGTGCGCGCGGAGGCGGTGAAGATCGTGTCCGCACGGGCCGGAGCGCCTCCCGCGAGTCCCTGGGCAGCGGCCAGGAAGGCCAGGAGGCGCAGCGAGCGAAGCCGGCGCACGGGGGGCCGGCGCCGAGAACGGCCCGCACCGGGCCCGTGCGCCCTTGCTGCCGCGTCGCTGGGGCTCGTGCGCGCGGTTCCAAGGGCCGGCGTCTCGCTCACCCTTTGCCTCCTTCCCTCCGCGGTTCCGAGCGAGGCGGTCGCACGCCTGGGGAAGCGCGGCGGGGACCGAGCGACCGTCCTCCCTTCTTGCGCGCGCGACGCGCCCTCTTGGGCAGGGGATCCATGGGCGCAGTGTGCGGCCTGCGTCACGGTACAGGGTCAAGGGCGAAGGGAGACGGGGCGCGAGGGGCTGGGGG
>RFHU01000053.1 GCA_003695705.1 Planctomycetota bacterium | reverse complement strand
CGGCCTCGTCGAGGTCGGGGGCGAGAGGATCCGGCGCAGGAACGAAGGGACCGTCGCCGAGCGGGACCGCCTCGGGCTCGCGCGAGACGGGGCCTTCGCTGGATCGGGGCGAGCGCGGAGCGCGAGCCTGCACGTCCGAGACGCGCGGCCCGGCCTCTCCGAGCTCCCCGCTCGCCCGGCGTGGAACGGCGTCGGCCAGCTCGCTGGGGGGGGGCGACGACAACGCGAGCGCCAGGGCGGCGAGGAGGGCGGCGGCCGCCGCCAGGGCGCCCCAGGCCCACAGCGGTTGGTGGACCCGTGGCGCGGGAGCGCGCAAGCTCCGGCGGGCGGAGACCGGCCGCCGCACGCTCCCCGCACCGCTCCGCCGCGCGCTGCTGCGCCGGCTGCCGGTGCCGACGCGTCCGCTGCCGCTGCGCAGCCGTCCGGTGGCGGAGCCACGGACGCGCGCGCTGGCTCCGCGGCGCAGCGGACGCAACCCGCGGACTCGGGCTTCGGTCGTGGAGGCTCCGGTCGCCAGGGACTTGAGCCGCGCGCGCAGGCGCGCGGGCGCGGGCGCTGCCTCGGGAGCCCGCGCGGCTTCCAGTTCCTCGCGGCACGCTGCGCAGGCCTCGAGATGCGCTGTGCGCTCGCCGAGGTCCTCCGCGACCGCGGCCAAGAGTTCCTCTGCGTTCAGGCAGGGGCCTGCCCAGAGGGAGGGCTCGCCCAAGACGAGTTCCACGTCGCCGGCGGCCTCGACCAAGCGAGCGCATTCGGGGCAAACCTCGAGATGCTCGAGGGCCTGCGCGTGCAGACCTTCGTCGGGATCGAGGTCCAGCCAGGAGATCAGGCGCTCGAGCGGGGGACAGTCCATGGGCTCCGAAAGTCCTTAGCCGCCCCGGAGGGCGCTTCGTGCACGGGGAGGGCGGCCCCCCGGCAAGGAAGGCGTAAGTTCTTGCGTCGCAGCGGCCGAGACGGCGGAGGCGTTCCGGGCAAGGCGGAGGGAGCCCGGCGTGCGGGCGGTGGATTCCCTCCCGACGCGTGGCGTCACAGGCTCCTCCAGTCCGACTCGGTGAGTTCGGGGTGCGCGGCGAGGGCCTTCGCGAGCCGGGCACGGGCGCGGCTGAGGGCCGCCCCGACCGAGTTCACCGAGATCCCCAGGGTGTGCGCGAGCTCCCGGTAGTCCTTCCCCTCGTAGTAGAAGAGGCGCAACAAGCGCCGGTCGCGCGCGGAGAGCTCCTCGAGGGCCTCGCGCACGGCCGCCCGCACTTCGCCTTGGGTCGTCCGGTCCGACAGGGAGAGCGCGCGCTCGTCGGCGATGGCGTCCCCCCACATGCCCTCGGGCAGATCGGCCGTGGGGCGCCGGCGACGCAGCCAGCGGTGCGCCGCCGTGCGAGCGACCACGGCCACGTAGGAGCCGAGGGAATGGGCGGGGTCGTAGCGGCGCAGGAGGCGCGCGTCGTCCCTCAGGAGCATCAAGAAGGTGTTCTCGCACACGTCGTCGAGGTCCGCTTGCGCCGGCCGCCCGCCTCGGACGGCCAGGACCCGCCGGGCGGTGGCGAGGGCGACGCCGGCGTAACGCTCGACGAAGAACTCCCAGGCCCCGTCCTCCCCGGAGATCAGCGCGCGAACGATCTCGGCGTCGTCCAAGGTCGTCCCCAGGGGCCTCCGGTGGGGGGGGCCAGGCGTGGCCGCGCACGGTTCCCTGCCGGCGCAGGCTGCGGAGCCGGCGACGCGTCCGGCGCGCCCCGACGGCAAGGCGACTGGCGGCTCTGGGGGCGCACCACGTACAATCCTCCGCGCTTCGTCCTCCGGGAAGCCCGCGCGCTCCGCAGCCCGCGCCTTCCCCTCGGGGACGGGATTCTACCTCAGCGCTCCAGGAGGACGCGTGCCCGGCGAAGACCAGCTCCAGGGGATCGTCTCCCGACTCGATCGCATCCTGGCCGGCGGAGGGCTGCCGACGGCGCCCCGCAGCGAGACGCCCAGCGTGCCTGCAGAGCTGCTCGACCGTTGGCGCCGCCTGTGCGAGACGAGCGGATTGCTGAACACCCTGCGCAACGACTTCGACTCGGTCCTCGAGACCGTCCTCGACACCGGCATCGAGTTGACCCGCGCCAAGCGGGGCCTCCTCTTCCTCAAGAACGCCGAAGGCGGCCTCGACGTGCGCCTGGCCCGAGACCATCGCGGGCGCAGCCTCGACGCGCCAAGCGACGTTCCGCGTTCCATCGTCGACCGGGTGTGCGAGAGCGCAGAGCCCCTCTTCTTGCCGAGCATCGCGGAGAACCTCCCCCGCGGCCTCGGCGCAAGCGTGCGCGACCTCGGCCTCCTTTCTGCCATGTGCGTTCCCCTGACCTCCGGCGCCGAGCCTCCCCGCAAGGACGGCGACCCGCGGCCGACCCGGGAGCGGCGGCGCTTCGCCGAGAAGGCTCGTCGTGAGCTCCTGGGTTGCATCTACCTCGACTCCGACGCGAACACCTACGCCTTCCGCGAGGAGGACCTCTACCTGTTCCTCATCTTGGCCAACCACGCCACGACGGCCTTGCTCAAGGAGCGCCTCTACCGGGAGGCCATCACCGATCCGTTGACGCGCCTCTTCTCGCGGGGCCACTTCGAGCGCACCCTGCAAGAGCAGGCTCGCCAATTCCGCGCGTTGCGGGCCCCTTACGCGCTGCTCCTCGTCGACCTCGACGGCTTCAAGCAGGTCAACGACGAGCACGGGCACCAACTCGGGGACGCCGTCCTCCGCCAGGTCGCCGAGTTGCTGCGCGGTACGGTGCGTCAGGACGACCCTTGCTTCCGCTACGGCGGCGACGAGCTCGCGGTCCTGCTCAACGACGCGGAACTCGAAGGGGCGCGCGTCGTTGCCGAGAAGATCCGCCAGGCGGTGGCGGGGCACCGCTTCGGGGAGGGGGTGCGCCTCAGCGTCTCCATCGGCGCGTCGGCTTGCCCGGCGCATGCCACCGAAGTCGAGGAGTTGGTCCGCAAGGCCGACCAGGCGCTCTACCGAGCCAAGCAGGAGGGGCGCAATCGAGTGGAGACATGGTCTCCCGAGCTAGGGGTGGTCGCGCCGCGGGACGATCGCCTGGCCGGCATCATCACCGGCGACTTCGCCCGCGACTACCACAACGTGAGCGTCCTCGTGGGAACCTTCGACGCGGTGAGCCGCAGCCACGACGTCCACGAGGTCCTCACGCTGGCGGTGGACAAGGCCATCGAAGCCAGCGAAGCCGAGCGCGGAGCGATCATGCTCGCCGACGAGCGTGGCAAGCTGTCGACCATCGTGGCCCGCGGACGGCGTCGCGAACCCCTCGAACTCAAAGAGCGCTTCAGCCGCTCCATTCCGGAGCGAGTGCTCCGCAGCGGAGAGCCCATCTACCTGGTCACCGCCGACGAAGAGTTCCCCTCGCAGAGCATCCAAGAACTCGGCCTGCGCACGGTTCTCTGCGCCCCGCTCGTTACCGAGTCGGGACGCATCGGGGTCCTCTACGCGGACGCGCGCAAGGGGGACCAGGAGATCCGCGAAGGAGCCCTTCCCTTCTTCGCGGCGCTGGCGCGGCACATCGGCCTCGCGGTGGAGAACGCTCGCCTGCGCGCTCGCCTCCACCTCGGTCGCTGAGGGGCCTCCCGCAGGCGAGGCGGGGACGGCGAAGGAGGGAGCGCTTGAGCCGTAGGCCCGCAGCGGCTCCCGTCCGCGCCGCGTCGCCCGGCGCCTGCTCCTCGAGGCGAGGCGTGGCGTCCGGGTATCCGGAGCCCACCGCCCCGGCCCGGCGGTCGCGTGGTGGCGGGGCAGGCGTGGGTCGGGGAAGTGGCCGGAGAGGCCTCACGCGCTCCCGACCCGCGCCATCTCGCTCAGGCGACGAGCATTCCTTCGCGGAGCTGGGCTGCCGTCTCGGGCGTGGCCAGCCGCTCTGCGAGCGCGAGCGCGAATTCGAGGGCCGTGCCGGGCCCCCGGCTGGTTACCAGGCGACCGTCGACGACGACACGGTCTTCGCTCCGCCGAACGTCGGCGGGGAAATGCTCCTCGAAGCCGGGGTAGCAGGTCGCCCGCTTCCCGCTCAGGACGCCGGTCGGGCCGAGGGCGAGCGCCGGCGCGGCGCAGATGGCCGCCACCCAGCCGCCCGCGTCGGCGATACGCCGGACGAGCTGTTGCACTTCCGCGGACTCGCCCAGGTGCTTCGAGCCGGGCATGCCGCCCGGGAGGACCACCGCGTCGAGCTGCTCGGGGACTTCCGAGAGCGGCGCGTCGGCGAGCACGGTCACCCCGTGCGCCCCAGGGACTTCTCGTTCCCCGAGGGCCGCGGTGACGACCTCGACGCCGGCGCGGCGGAGCACGTCGATGGTAGTGAGGGCTTCGATCTCCTCGAAGCCGGGAGCCAGCAGGACAGCAGCGCGAGCCATGGCACCTCCTCCGGAGGCCTGCTCCGAACGTCCCGGTCGTGTCCGCCGGCAGGGAGCGTCACCCCTCGTGCCGCGCCAGGACCCAGAGAGCGGGCCGCCTTCTCGTAGGCCCTCTGGCATAGGCGCCCCGGCCTTCGGCGTCAAGGGCGGCCCGGCCGTGCGGGGGAGGAGGCCCTCGGAGCGCACGGCGAGGGGGCGGTCGTGTCGGTCGGTCTCCATCGCTCCAGGGAGCGCGGCCTTCGGATACAGTGCTTCACGAGGTGGAGGGCAGCGAGGAACGAGGACCCCAGGATCGTCGGTGGGGCTCGAGGCGCTGGTTCCTCCGAGCGCGCCGAGCCCGAGAGCGCTTCGGTCGGTGAACGGATCCCGAGAGAACGAACGGAGCCGGCGGACTCGCTCGTACGGACTGGCGCTCCTCGCCATCCTGGCGCTTGGTGCCTGCTTCCGCGCCGTTCGCTTGACCGAGGAGCGCAGGGGACCCCTCGGGCAGGTCCTCCTCGGAGACGAGGCCAGCTACGAGCGGTGGGCAGAACGAATCCTCGATCCCGCGGCTCCCTACGAGGTGCCCTTCCAGGCGCCGTTGCAGGCCTACCACATCGCTGCCTGGCGGGCGGTCTTCCCCGCCGACCCCGCCGCCGCGCGCGACGCGGTGCGCTGGGTCGGCGTCCTCTTGGGACTGGGGACCATCCTCCTCGCGGCCGCGCTCGGGCGTCGCCTCGGGGGTCCGATGGCGGGTTTGCTGGCCGCCCTGTGGGTCGCCCTCTACCGGCCTCTGATCTACCACGAACCGACCCTCCTCCGCGACGGACCGGCCACCTTCGCCACGACCCTCTCCGTGTGGCTCCTCGTTCGCTGGGGCGCGTGCCCCCCCCCGCGGCGCAGCCTGCTCCTGGGCCTTTGCTTGGGCCTCGGCGCCTTGGTGCGGGAGAACCTCCTCTTGCTCGGCCTGGGGGTCCTCGCGGGCGGCGCGTGGATCGCTGTTCGTCAGCGACCCCGGAGGGGTCGGGCCGCGGTCGGCGTCGCCGCCTTGCTGCTCGGACTCTTCCTTCCCTTGGCCCCGTGGATCGTGCGGAACCACCGCGCCGAAGGCGGCCTCTTCCTGATCCCTACGTGGAACGGCGGGACCGTGTTCTATGGCTTCAACCGGAGGGACAACCTGACCCGGGGCTACGTGCCGCCGACGTTCGTGGGGAGGGCCAACGCCGAGAACGAGCGCGCTGCCTACCTAGCCGAAGCGTCGCGGCGCGCGGGGAGGAGGCTCACCCCGCACGAGGCATCGTCCTTCTGGCTCCGGGCCGCGCTCGCCGACATCGCCGCGGCGCCCAGGCTCTACGTGGTCAAGGTGCTCTGCCGCTGCTGGGGACTGCTCGCCAGCACCGAGGACGCGCAGGCGCGGGACATGGAACTCGACCGCGCCGAAGGCTGGGTGTTGGGGCTGCCGCTTCTGGACCACGGGCTCCTCTCCGCCCTGGCCCTGCTTGGCCTCCCCTGCGCGCTGCGCCGCGGAGGGGGCGCCCGGCGCCTCGCGCTGTCTGCGGTGTTCCTCGCCGGCACGATCGTGTCGGTCGGCCTGGTGACGCGGTATCGGCTTCCCCTGGTTCCTCTCTTTGCGGGGCTCGCGTCGCTCGCGCTCCGAGGCATCGGGCGGAGCCTGGCGCACCGTGCGCGCCTCCGCCGGCCCACGGACTTGCGCGGCTGGGCCATGGACCTCAGCCGGCGGAGGGAAAGCACGGCCTGGCTCCTGGGGGCAGCGGGCGCGCTGGCGCTGGGTCTCCTCCTCGCGCAGCCTCGCCCCGTCAGCCACGACGCAGGGCACGTGAACCGAGCCATCGCCTGGCACGCGCTCCGCCGGTTTCGGCTCGTGGAGTCCGAACTGCAAGCGGTCCAAGAGCCGGATGCCCTGGCGCACGAACTCCTGGCCGAAGCGCTCCTGCGGCGCGGGGCCTGGGCAGAGGCTGCTCGCGCCTACCGACGCGCGCTCGCGCGGGACGAGGAGCGCGCGCGCTGCTGGGCCGGATTGGCTACCGCGCTGGAGAGGCTCGGGCGGCGCGAGGAGGCCCTGAAGGCGGTGCGCCGGGCGCGCGCCCTGGAAGACCACCCGGAGTGGGCCGCTCTGGAGCGAGCGCTCGCTCGCTGAGACCGTCCGGGAGCGACCCCGAGCCCTTGACGAGCCGCGCGCAGGTGCCCGTGCGTCCAGCGCGCGGAACTCAAGGGCTTCCCTACTTGATGGGATACATCTCGGGCGGAATGATCGCGTACTTCTGCAAGTCCGAGCCGGGAACGACCACGTAGAGCTGCTGGGTGTAGAAGATCACCCCCGAGTAGTTCGAGGCGTAGGCTCGGTTGCCCGTAACGTCCATCTTCCTCGGGTTGGCGACGCTGTAGTACATCATGAGTCGCCAGTCGGGGGAGCCGTCGCCGATGGCGGGCTCGGTCTCGAAGCGATACCCCGCCTTGGTGCCCGTGGCGAGGATCTGGTCGATGACGTCCGCGGCAGCGAGCTCGGCGAGGTTTCCGTAGTCGGTGAGTCCGTCCCCGTCGCGGTCGGCCTCACGGAACAAGGCCTGCCCCGCCGCGATGGTTCGCAGGGAGCCCACCGCGTTGCCCTCGTTCCCAGACTTGCGCGCCTCCATGACCGTGGGAAGCGCGATGGCGACGACGATCGTAATGATCGCCACGACCACCATCAACTCGATCAGCGTGAACGCCGCCCGAAAGCACCTCATGAGCACCCCTGCCCTCCGAAATCAGGGTAGCAACGGGGAGCCGGCCTGCAAAGCCGCCAGCCCCGCCCGGCGGCCCGCGGCGAGCGGCAGGACCCCCGCCAGCCCTCGACGGGCTCCGGGAGCTTCGGGAGGGTCTCCTCGTGCGCTCGGCAGGAGGCCCCGTTCGCGAAGGCCGGGCCTCGGGCAGCGGTTCCTTCTCAGGACCCCTCGAGGATCGCTGCGCGGCTGAGGCCGTACTTTTCGATTTTCGCATCGAGGGTGGGCCGGCTGATGCCGAGGATGGAAGCGGCCTTGCTCTTCTTGTACTTGGTGTGGCGCAAGACCTCGGTGATCGCTTCTCGCTCGATCTGTTCGGTCTCGGCGGCGACCAGCTCCTTCAGCGACTTCCCGGCGAGGGTGAAGCTGCGCAAGTGCGAGGGGCGCTTGGCGCTCCCCGTGCTGGCGTTGCGCGCCCCTTCGATCACGGTGCGGCTCAGGTGCTCGGGGCGGATCACGTCGTTGCTGAGAGCGCACGCGCGCAGGACCTCGTTCTCGATCTCGCGAACGTTTCCCGGCCAGTCGTAACGGAGGAAGATGTCGAGGACTTCGCTGTCGAGCGTCCGTTCGGGTTGTCCGGACTGCTTTGCCTGCCGCTTGAGGAAGTGATCCGCGAGGAGCGGAATGTCCTCTTTGCGCTTGCGCAGGGGTGGGAGGACGATGTTGATCACGTTCAGGCGGTAGTAGAGGTCTTCTCGGAACTTCCCCTCCTTCATCAGGGCGAGGAGGTCGCGGTTGGTTGCCGAGATCATCCGCACGTCGACCCGTTTGAACTCCTTGCTCCCGACCCGCCGCAGGACACCGTCCTGCAGCACGCGCAGGAGCTTGGTCTGCATGTCGAGGTCCATGTCTCCGATCTCGTCGAGGAAGAGCGTCCCTCCGTCGGCCAGTTCGAAGAGGCCCATCTTGTCCGTCGTCGCTCCGGTGAAGGCGCCCCGTACGTAGCCGAAGAACTCGCTCTCCATGAGGTTGGGAGGAATTGCCGCGCAATTCTCCGAGACGAAGCGGGCCTTCTTCCGCGGGCCGTTGAAATGCAAGGCCCGCGCGACGAGTTCCTTTCCGGTCCCGCTCTCTCCCTGGACCAAGACGGGGACCGTCGAGTCGGTCACCTTGTCGAGGATCATGAAGATCTCGAGCATCTTGGGCGAGTTGGTGATGATCTGGTCGTAGGTGTATTTGAGGTTGAGCTCCGAGCGCTGCGCGGCCAGGGCCTCCCGAGCGCGGACCAGTTCCCGGTCTTGGACCTCGACGCGCTCGCGGAGGAGTTGGTTGAGCCGCTCGAGTTCGTCCTTCGCGTGCTGGAGTTCTTCTTGCTGCCGTTGGTTCTCCTCGAAGAGCCGCGCGTTCTCGATGGCCACGGCCGCCGAGGCGGCCACGAGTTCGAGTTGCTGGCGGTTGCGGGCGTCGAAGCGGTTGGAGGCGAAGCGGTTGTCCAGGTAGATCGCGCCGGTGATGCGGTCTCGGTAGCGCAAGGGCACCACGAGGACCGAGCGGAGCTTCATGCTCAGGATGCTTTCGCGGCCGGAGTAGCGCTCGTCCTGGGCGGCGTCGGTGAGGAGCACCGAGCCACCGCTCCGCATGACCTCGGTCACCAGCGAGCTGGAGATCTTGTCGCGCGCGTCGCGGATCGACTCCCGGTCGATGTTCCGTGAGACCTTGACCTTCCAGCCCGCCTCTCCCTCGGTCAGGATGAGGAAGCCGCGCTCGGCGCCCGAGACCTCGATCACCGTGTCCATGACCTTCTCGAGCAGCTTGCGCAAGTTCAGTTCGGTGTTGAAGGTCTCGTTGAGCTGAAGGAGCCGACGCAGTTCGGAGAGTTCGTCGGCGGCCTTTGGCCCGCGCACCGCGCTGCTGGTTTCTTCGTCCCCGAGGCGCTGGCTTCGCGCTGCGAGTTGACGCTCGAGGGCGGCTCGCTGCTCTCGCGTCAGCCGGCTGGTCTTCACGGCGGCGGCCAGGCGCTCGCCGACTCCGGTGGGGTCGGAGGCGCTGGAGAAGAGGCCCGTGCTAATGTCCACGGTGGCCTTCCCTGCCGTCTCGGCACCCGGGAGTTCGCGCGAGCCATCGGCGAGTCGCTCGAAGTAGATCACCGTGGTCCCGATCTCGAGCTTGTCCCCGGGTTCGAGAACGCGCCGCTTGACCCGATGGCCGTTGACGAACAGGCCGTTGCGCGAGTCCTTGTCGATGAGTTCGTAGACGCCGTCGTTCTCGTGGATTTCGCAGTGGTGCCGCGAACTGTTGAGGTCGTCGATTTGGACGTGGTTCTCCGAGGAGCGCCCGATGGTCACCACCCGGCCCTCGGCTTCGACGATGCGGGCGGGCCGGCCGTCCTGGCCGCAAACGATGAGCCGTGCCATGCGCTGTCCTCCCCGGTGACGGCGAGCGCCTGAAAACGACTCTAACAGCGAGGGTGGAACGGCCGCAACGCGAGCGAAGGTCGCTTTACGTTGCCGGCCCTCGTCGCTGGAAGTCTTTTGCCTGCCGGACGGCCTGGCGCAGGCTGGCTTGGCGCTGGCGGTCGTCATCGGCGGCGGAGGGCCTGCCGCGCGGCGCCAAGGCGCCCGCCGTCGGCGAAGGCAAGGCTCCGCCTCGCGCCTCTGTGTCAGCTCAGGCTGACACCAAGTCTCCGTTGGACCAGGCCTCGTAAGCTGCTTCTTCCGCTCGGCTTCGCTCCCCGCCGAGGCCCAGGGCGCGGAGGCGAGACTTGGCGGCCAGCAGGAGTTGGCGCCGGCGGGCGTAGGGGGCGAAGGCAGCCTTGAACCCGTAGAGGACCGTCTTGCGGATCTCGCGCGGGGTGAGGCGGAACCGCTCCCAGGCGAGCGCGTACTCGTCGGTGAGGGAGACGCCGGACACCAATCGGTTGTCCGTGCAGAGGGGCGCGCGGACCTCCTCGCTGAGGAAGGTTCGCAACGGATGGGCGTCGAGGCTGGAGATGGCCCGGGTCTGCAGGTTGGAGGTGAGGCACACCTCCACGGTCACCCGGCGGTCGCGCAGGTAGCGGACCAGGCCGAGGCCTCCTTCCAGGATGCGAGTCCCGTGTCCAATGCGCTGGGCGTTGAGGTAGGTGACGGCCTCCTGAATGGACTCGGGTCCGTAGCCCTCGCCGGCGTGAACGGTGATGTTGAGGAAGTTGTCGATGCAGTGGTGGAAGGCCTGGCGGTGATGGTGTGGGGGGAATCCGCTCTCGGCGCCAGCGAGGTCGAACCCGACGATCCGTTCGATCCCTTGGCGTTTGGCCTCGACGGCCAGGCGAGAAGCGTCGAGCGAACAGTAGGCTCCGAGTTCCCGCGGCTCGGCGTAGGGGAAGGCCTCGCGCACCTTGCGGTGCAGGAAGCCGATCTCCGGCGCGTAGTTGCGGAGTGCGCACACGAGGATTCCGGAAAGGATCCGGCCTCCGGTCTCCCGCTCGGCCCGTGCCAATCCGTCGTCCACCGCTTGGAGCACCTCGATTCCCGAGAGCCCGTCGTGGATGTGGCGCTGGGGGGCAAAGCGCACCTCGAGGTACATGACGTTCTCCGCGGCGCAATCCATCGCCAGCTCGTAGGCCGCCCGCGCCAGGGTCGAACGCGACTGGAGGACTCCGCAGATGATGTCGAAGGGACGCAGGTAGTCCTCGAGGCTGGCGCAGTCCACACCGGGGGTGAGCACCCCCTTCATCGCTTCGGGCGAGGTGTCCTCGGGAAGAGCGTAGCCGAGGCGGTCGGCGAGGCGGCGGACCTCCGGGTCGGCAGCCAACTCGCACACCGTCTCCATCCGGAGGCTGCCATCGAGGTGGCAATGCAGGTCCGTCTTGGGGAGCGCGTGGAAGAGTTGGCGACGCTCGGCCGCGGAGAGTCGTTCGAGCTCGAGGGGAGCGGGCACGGGGCCTCCTTCGTCGGTCATGGTGGGTCGCCACCGGCCAGGGCGCAAGTCCGCGCGCTCGCGCGGCACTTCGAAGCGTCCGCCCTCGTCCTTCCGCCTCGCCCGTGGTTTCTGCACCGCCCGTCCCGCGGCGGCTTCGACCGAGGCTGCCGGCTGGCGCTGGGGTAGACTCCTTTCCAATGTGCGATCCAGTGCAGGTCCTGGTCCTCCCGCTCGTTCGCGAAGGGGGCGGCGAACTGGATGTCTGGTTGGGGGACTCGCTTGCCCGCAGCCTTCGCCGGCGTCTGGAGGCGAGCGGTCGAGGAACCATCCCGGTCGAGCACGCCACGCGCCTGTGCCGATCCCTGGGCATCGGGGCGGGAGGAGGCTCGCTGGTCCGCAGCGAGGTCGAGCTGCTCCTTGCCCAGACCGCAGCCACCCACGTGGTGAGCGGGCGTTTCCAGCGTTCGCGGGGGATGCTGGAGATCGCCCTCGAAGCGCACGACGGCGCGGGAGCTCCCGAGGCGGTCGGCGCGAAGGGCCCCGAGCACGACTTTCAAGAGGTCCTCGACGACGCGGTGGTGCGCCTCATCCAGTGCGTCCCGGGCGCGAAAGGGGAGCACGTGCGCAAGGCCTTGCGCGAAGCGCGCACCACCGAGTCCTTCGACGCCTACCTCGCGGTCGTCCGGGCCCGCGCGGCGTGGGAGCACGGCGACGTGGACGCCTTCGAAGAGGAGGTAGCCGCGGCGATGCGCCTGGACCCGGACTACGTCGATCCCCACCAAGCGATTGCGCTGGCGTCGCGGGACCTCGGGGACGAGGAGGGCGAGCTTGCGGCCCTGCGGGAAGTGGTGCGCATGCACGAAGCAGCTGGCCGGACCCACGAACAGGCAACCGCGCTCCTCCACGTCGGGCACGCCCTCGTCGAGCACGGTTTCTGGGACGAGGGGGTGGAGGCCTACGAGCGCGCTGCGGAGCTCTTCGATCAGGAGGGGGAGCGACGCGGCGCCGTCCAGGCTCGCATGAACAGGGCCAACGTCCTCCTGCGCCGCGGGGAGCACGCGCGGGCCATCGAGGAATACCTCGCCGGGCTGGAGCGGGTCCGCGACCAACCGGCGGATCGGGCGAAGTACACGTTCAACCTGGGCTTGGCGCTGAAGGAGACGGGGGATCTCACGGGAGCGCGGGAGCGACTGAACGAGGCCTTGAGCCTCGGGCTCGGCCTGCGCGACGACGAACTCATCGCAAGCGCCTACAACGCCCTCGGAACGGTCGCCGACGACTTGGGGGATCTCGATGCGGCCCTCCGTTCCTTCCGCAGGGCCGAGGAGCACCTCGATCCGGAGTCCGACCCGGTGCTCCTGGCCGGCGTGAAGGACCACATCGGGATCGTCTTGAAGAAGCAACACCGGCTCGAAGAAGCCCTCGCTTACAGCGAGCAGGCGTGCGCGCTCTTCGAGACTCGCGGGGATCCGCTCCACCAGGCCATTGCCTACGTGAACCGAGCTGGCCTGCTGGTGGAGCTTGGCCGGTCGGAGGAGGCCGTGCGTTGGCTGGCCACAGCCCACCGCATGTTCGAGCGGCTCGGCAGTCCGTCGGTCGTCACCACCCGCGACTTGCTTGCGGACCTGGGCGTGGACGAGCCCGACCTTGCCGAGTGGAGCGCCGCTCCATCCGACGAGGGCTTCGAGGAGGACGAGGGCTTCGAGGAGGACGAGGGCTTCGAGGAGGACGAGGGCTTCGAGGAGGACGAGGGCT
>RFHU01000489.1 GCA_003695705.1 Planctomycetota bacterium | reverse complement strand
GATCGCTGGGGCGCTGTTCGCTCACGGGGACCTCCCTCTGAGAGCTATCGGGGAGGGCTCGGGCTTGCCTTCACCCCGGGGCGGTTCTTCGCGCCAAGTCCTTGCGTCGGAGGCGCGTGGACGAGAGCCCGGACCGAGCTCGTCGCCCGGACGCCTCGCGCCTCGGCCGGACCGAGGAGCCCTCTGCTCGGCAGGTGCGTTCTCGGGAGGCCCCCTCCTCTTGCGCGCGCGACACGCTCCGGGCCGGTCCTTCGCGGCGCCGGATCGGCTTGCGGAGGAGGCCGCCGCCTCCGAGGGAGCGCGGGAGCGGTCGTCCGGTCAGAGGCGTCCTCGGCGTCGCGCGTGGCGCCGCTGCTCGGCGAGGCGAGCCCGGCAGCGACCGGGGGCGCAGCCACGGAAGGACTCGCCGCAGCGCGGGCAGGGGGTCGAGGCCAGGTGTTCGTCCGCGGCCTCTGCGGAGGCGTCGGTGCGGAGGGTGGCTCGCCGGCAACCGCAGCCCAGGCTCACGCAGCGCCCCAACTCCTGGAAGCACTCGGCGTGGTGCTCGGTGCCGCAGCCCTCGCAGCGCGCGACGGCCTCGCGCGGAGCCATGGCCTCGTGGCAGTAGGGGCAGCGTCCCGACGAGGCCGGTCGCACGCGGACGTTCACCCGTTGGGCGCCCCAGTGTGCCTCCAAGGCGTCCGCCAAGGCGTGGAGGTTTTGCACGAGCTCGAAGAGGCGCGGCGCGGTCACGTCCCGGGCGCGTCCGCGGACCGTGCGCGCGCGCAGCCAGGACCCTTCGCTCCAGAGCTCGGCCACCGGAAAGCGGCGAAAGAGGTAGCGCAGGCGCCTGCGAACCTCGGGGGCGGTGCGGAAGAAGGGGTCGCTCGGTCCCTCGCCGGTCGCGTCGTCCACCACGATCCGGTAGCGCTCGGGTCCGCCGGACACCGCGCGGAGTGCGTGCAGGCCGGCCTCTGCGCGCGTGGAGATCGCGACGCGCACCTCGCGCCCCTTGGCGGGAACGGTCCCGATGGCGACGCGCACGTCGCGTCCCCGGAAGACACCGCCCCCGCGGCAGCGCAACCCCCGCTGCCCTTCGACGCGACCGCGCTCGAAGCGGCGTACGAGGCGCTCGAGGGCCGAGGCGGCCGACGAGGCGAACCGAGAGCCTTCCCCGCGCGATCTGCCGCCGCGGCCGCCTCCTTCCCCGCGAAGGTTGGCGAGGAACCACATCAAGCAGACCGTGGCGAAGAGGAACTGGAGGACGAAGAGGTCGCTCAGCTTCCGCCCTCGTCGCCCCTCGCCTCCGCCGTGAGCGCCGGCGCCTCCTCGTCAGCGGCCGGCGCCGCCGTCGCGTCGCTCGCAGCCTCTGCGGGAGGCTGCGAGCCGTCGGCCTGCGGCGCGGGAGCGTCTCCGCCCCCTGCCGCTGTCGCCGCCGCAGCGTCCTCGGGCGCGTCCTGCGCGCCCGAGGCGGGCTCGCCCGCCCCCGCGCCGTCGCGCCGCAGGCGCGAGGCCCGCGCGGCCTCGAGGGCGCGCGCGGCGACCTCGCGGACGGCGGCCGGCCCCGCGGTGGCCTCGGCGCTTTCGGCGAGGGCCTGCACGAGGCCGCGCAGGGTGACCCGGTCGGAGAGCGCCGCTGCGGCCGAGGCCGCCTTCTCGAGCTGGGCGCGGACCAGGGGCAGGTCGGGTCCCTCCCGCAGCTCGAAGGCGATGCCGCGGCGCTCCCGCAGCGAGGCGAGGACGTCGGACACGGTGATGCGGTCGATGGGCCGTGCGGGGACGTAGCCCCGCTCGCCGCCCTCGCGCTCGACCTCGCGCAGGAGACCGTCTTCGCACAGATGGAAGAGGAGGGCCTGGCAGAGGCTGAGGGGAGCGCCGCTGAGCTCCTCGAGTTCTTCGTGCCCCGGCGGCTCTTCGCCCCGCTCGTAGGCCTGGGCAACGAAGGTCATCAGCCGCAAGGCCACCAGTTCCTTGAAGGCCTGGGTCGTTTCGGAGGAGAGTTCGTCCCGGCGCTGCGACTTGAGGTTCTGGATGGCGAAGGTGAGCTCGGCGCCCAGGATCACGATGAGCCAGCTCAGGTAGAGCCAGAACATGGTGATCGGGATGGTCGCCATGGAGCCGTAGACCGCGTCGTACTTCACCAGGGTCGACGAGGAGAGGGCGAGCGCCCACTTGGTGGCCGCCCAGAGGAGGGCCGCGCTGACGGCGCCGATGAGGGCGGGCTTGAGCCGCACGCGGGTGTTGGGGAGGAAGGCGTAGAGGAGGGTGAAGGTGCCGATGGTCAACAGCAGCGAGACGAACCAGCTCAGGGCGGCGCCGTACTCGCTGGCGGTCTTCGCGCCGCTGGTGATGCGTGCGAGGCGCTCGCCGACCTCCGCCCCTTCGGCGCCGGTCTCCTCGAACTCACGAGCGAACTCGGAGCCGAGGCCGAAGCCGCCGAAGCCGTCGGCGGAGGGCGTGTCCGCGCGCGCCGTGGCGCGCGCGGCTTCTTCCCGTGCGGCTTCTTCGCGGTCCTCCAGCCAGCGCAGGCTGACGCTGTGACCCCAGGTGGCCCATTCGTCGACCTTGGCGCCCAGGTTCGAGCCTTGGACCAGGGCCGCGCCGAGGAAGATGGGTCCCAGGGTGGCCACGCACCAGTAGATGACGAACTTGTTCATGAAGGAGCGTCGCCGCTGGACGCCCCAGATGTCGTTGAGGGTCTTCTCCAGCGTCCCCAGCAAGGAGACGATGGTGAAGAACAAGAAGACGAAGAACGCAATTCCCGCCACGCCGCCGGCGCCCTGCATGTTGGCGAGCATGTCGTTGAGCGCCTGCACGAGGCGGCGCTCGGTCTCCTCGTTGGCCGCCAGGGCGTTGACCAGGAAGGCCTGGAGCTGCAATTGCGCGGCCTCCAGGCCGCGGATGGAGAAGATGGCGACCATGATCGCGAAGGCCGGCACCAGCGCGAGCATGGTGGTGTAGGTGAGCGCCATGGCCTGCTGCTGGGCGCGGCTGGAGACGAAGCCGCGCCCGACCAGGTAGAGCATGCGCAGGAACACGACCGCGCGCCGCTGCACGGGGGCGAGCTTGTCCACGTCCCAGTGCCAGATGGTCTCCCCGAGGAATTCGCGGACCGCGTCGGCGGGGTTGCGGCGCGCGCGGGTGAGGAAGTCGCGGGCGACCTCGAAGATCGAGGCGCCGGCGTCGGGGAGGGGTTCGGGGGCGAGGCGACGATTCACACCGGGGGCATCTTAGAAGAAGCGCCTCGGCCGGTCAGGCGAAAGACTACGCGCTGTCCCCGGCGCCGGTCTCGGCGCGGAGGCGGCGGCGGAAATCGGCGATGGTCCGCTCGAAGCCCTGGGCGCGGTCCACCGTCGGGCTCCAGCCGAGCAGGTCGCGGGCCCGTGTGATGTCCGGGCGCCGCACCTTCGGGTCGCCGGGGGGGAGGGGGCGGAAGACGATCTCGCTGCGGGAGCCGGTGGCTTCCTTCACCTCGTTCGCGACCTGGAGCAGGGAGACCTCCACCGGGTTGCCGATGTTCACCGGCTCCCACACGTCCGAGGAGAGGAGCAGGTCGATGCCCCGGATCAGGTCGCTCACGTAGCCGAAGGAGCGCGTCTGGCGCCCGTCGCCGTAGACGGTGATGGGGTCGCCGCGGAGGGCCTGGGTGATGAAGTTGGGCAGGGCCCGCCCGTCGTCGAGCTGCATTCGCTCCCCGTAGGTGTTGAAGATGCGCACGATGCGGGTGTCTACCCCGTGCACGCGCCGGTAGGCCATGGTCATGGCCTCGGCGAAGCGCTTGGACTCGTCGTAGACGCCGCGGATCCCGATGGGGTTGACCCGGCCCAAGTAGGATTCCGGCTGGGGGTTGACCTCCGGGTCGCCGTAGACCTCGCTGGTCGAGGCGAGGAGGAAGCGCGCGCCCTTGGCCTTGGCCAGTCCGAGGGCGTTGTGCGTCCCGAGCGCTCCCACCTTGAGGATCTGGATCGGCAGGCGCTCGAAGTCCGCCGGGCTGGCGGGGGAGGCGAAGTGGAGGACGTTGTCGACCGCCCCCTCGACCTCGATGAAGGTGGTCACGTCGTGGAGGACGAAGCGGAATCCCTCCCGCCCTTCGAGGTGGGCCACGTTGTCCCGGCTGCCCGTGAGCAGGTTGTCGATGCACACCACCTCGTGCCCCGCCGCGACGAAGTGGTCGCAGAGATGCGAGCCGATGAAGCCCGCGCCGCCGGTGATGACGGTTCGCGGCACGGCTCAGGCCTGCTGCGGCGCAGGGTGGAGGCGGCGACCGCGGCCGATGCCGTAGTATTCGATCCCCAGGCGCTCGAGGTGGATGGGGTCGTAGATGTTTCGCCCGTCGAAGACGAGGGGCTGGGCGAGTAGGTCGCGCAGCTCTTCGAAGTCGGGACGCCGGAATTCGTTCCACTCGGTGACCACGGCCAGGCAGTCGGCACCGCGTGCCGCGTCCTTGGCCCGCTGGGCGTAACGGATTCGCTCGCCGAACACGGCGCGGGCGCTGTCGGTCGCCACGGGGTCGTAGGCGACGACCTCGGCGCCGTCCGCGAGGAGGTGCTCGATGATCGTGATCGATGGCGCCTCGCGCATGTCGTCGGTGCGGGGCTTGAAGGCGAGTCCCCACACGGCGATGCGCTTGCCGCGCAGGTCGCCGAGGCGCGCACGGATCTTCTCGTAGAGGACCCGCTTCTGGTCGCGGTTCACCGCGTTGGTGGCCTCGAGGAGGCGCAGGCGGAGGCCGTGGTCCTGGGCGACGTGGCCGAGGGCGTCCACGTCCTTGGGGAAGCAACTGCCGCCGAAGCCCACGCCGGGAAAGAGGAAGGAGTGCCCGATGCGCGCGTCGCTGCCCATGCCCTTGCGTACCAGCGAGATGTCGGCGCCGACCCGGTCCGCGAGGTTGGCGAGTTCGTTCATGAAGCTGATGCGGGTGGCCAGGAGGGCGTTCGCACCGTACTTGGTCAGCTCCGCGCTGGCGTTGTCCATGACGAGGATGGGATGCCCGGTGCGGACGAAGGGGTCGTAGAGCTCCTTCATGATGGTCGCCACCCGGGCGTCGTCGGTCCCGATGACCACCCGGTCGGGCTTGAGGAAGTCGTCGATGGCGGCGCCTTCCTTGAGGAACTCGGGGTTCGAGACCACGTCGAATTCGTGCTCGGTGACCCCAGCGAGCACCTCCCGCACTCGCTGGGCCGTACCCACGGGGACCGTGGACTTGATCACGACCACGCGGTGCTCGGGCATGGCGCGGCCCACGTCCTCGACGGCCCGGAACAGGTAGCTGAGGTCGGAGCGCCCGTCGTCGGCGGGGGGAGTGCCCACGCAGAGGAACACGATCCGCCCGTTCGCGACCGCCTCCGCCACGTCGGTGGTGAAGTGCAGGCGCTCGTAGCGGAGGTTGCGCTTGACCATCTCCTCGAGGCCGGGCTCGTAGATGGGGATCTCGCCGCGCTGGAGGCGAGCGACTTTGTCGGCGTCGATGTCGACGCACCAGACGTCGTTGCCGTTGTCCGCAAAGCAGGTGCCGGTGACCAGGCCGACGTATCCTGCGCCGATGACGGCGATGCGCATCGTGTGCCTCCTGCGGCGAAAGGCGCCATGATAAGGGCCTCGGCGGCGCGACGTCGAGCCTTACGGCGGCGCGACGCGCCTCTCCCCTGGCGGGGCGGCGGCGGGGGTGGCATCCTCGCGGCCGCCCCGCATCGCCGAGTCGTCCCTCGCTGAGCGCACACCGCCGCCGCGGCGAGGCGGCGGAGGAGCGCGGACCCGCGCAGGAGCCCCCATGTCCCTCCCCATCGAGCCTCCGCGCCCCCTCACCCGGACCGAAGTGCGCGAAGTGGACCGCCGCGCCATCGAGGAGTTTGGGGTCCCCGGTGCGGTGCTGATGGAGAACGCGGGCCTCGGGCTTACGGAAGCCTTCGACTGGGAGTTGACGATGCGCGGCGCAGCGCCGGGGGGAGCGGGGATCGTGGTCGGGCGGGGGAACAACGGAGGCGACGGCCTCGTTCTGGCCCGCCAGCTCCAGCTCCGCGGCTACCGGCCTCGGGTGGTCTACTGCGGCCGTCTCGCCGAGGCCCCGCGCGACACCGATGCGGGGGTCAACCTCGACATCGTCCTCCGAGCGGGGATCGAGGTCCGAGAGGCGCCCTCCGCCGAGGAACTCGCGCAGGTGCTCGCCGGCTGGGAGGAGGTCGTCCTCCTTGCGGACGCGCTCTTCGGCACGGGGCTCGCCCAGGAACTCCGCCCCGCAGCGCGCGCGCTCGTCGAGGTCCTCGACGAGGCCCCGCAGCCCAAGGTGGCGGTGGACATCCCCAGCGGACTCGACTGCGACCGGGGCGTCCCGCTGGGGGCGGCCGTGCGGGCCGTGCGCACGGTCACCTTCGTGGGGCCCAAGCAGGGCTTCCTCGCGCCGGGCGCCGAGGCCTACACCGGCGCGGTGCAGGTGGTGCCCATCGGCTGCCCCCCGCAGGCTTGGGACCACGTGCGCTGAGCGAGTTCTGCAGCGGCGGGCGAAGACGGACCGCCGGCGGCTCGCCGGCACCGCGGACGCTCTCCGGCGGGCGGGTGCGCCTACATGAGGTCTTCGGAGGCCAGCTCCACGTCGGCGGCTTCGGGGTTGAGCATGCCGAGCCCGGCCGCCAGCTCCTGGGCCGACCCGTAGCGGCGGGAGAGATCGAAGTGCACGTAGTGCGCCTTGTCGTGCTGCGAGTCGAGGATGAGGTGCCGGTGGCTGCGGATTCGGTAGCCGCGGTGGGTGGGGGTGTGACCGCAGAGCATCACGTCGCACTCCAGGCGGTCGGCGAATTCGTCCGCGGCCTCGCTGGAATACTCGCGCCCGTTGACGAGGGCTGCGATCGCTCTGCACTTGCGGAGGGGGAGGCCCGGGGCGACCTCGGTGAGGTACTCGCGGCTGAGTTCGGGGATGAAGATGCGCTTGGGGGTGGAGTGGGCCATGAAGACGCCGTTGGCCGCGAAGATGGCCGCGGGCATGCCGGCGATGAATTCGCGGTAGGCGGCGAGCACGTCCTCGTAGCGCTCGCGGTAGAGGTAGGCCATGCCGCGGTAGAGGTAGCGGTTGAGGTACTTGCCGCCCTTGACGAGTTCGCGGTCGAGGTGGACCGCGAGGTCGTGGTTGCCGAGCAGGTAGTAAACCTGACCTGGGTGTTCGGCCATGAGGCGGATCGCCTCCATGATGGCCACGAAGGAAAGGTCCCGGTCGTCTCGGGTGATGAAGCGCGAGTGCACGATCTCCTGCACCACGAGAACCCGCTCGGGATGGTTGGCGAGGTCGGCCAGCTCGGCGAAGCGCGCGAGGTTCTCGGCGTTCCCGTGCAGGTCGCCGGTGAGCCATACCTCGCCCTCGTCCCCCAGGAACACGGCGCGACCCGCCACCCGCGGATCGCGGTCTCGACCGCGGGCGGCCTGGCGGATGAGCTCGATGGCCTCCTCGGCCTTGGAGGTCTCGGCCCGGGCCTCCGAGGCGGAGCGCGCGATGCGCCGGATCTCCTCCAAGGCCGGCCCCCCGGCGTAGTCCACCTTGCTGGCCGCGAGCAGGGCCTCGCGGGCGCGCGGGCCCCCGTGGGCCAGGTTGTAGCTGCGGGCGATCTCGAGGGCCTTGGGGAACTGCGCGCGGCGGACCAGCTCGAGGAAGAGTTCGGTGGCGGCCTCGGTGACGAGGGCGTCGCCGAGGCCGAAGTCCTTGGCGCACTTGAGGGCGATGTCCGGTCGCCCCGAGGCCAGGTCGGCGCGATAGGCCTTGAGCCCGACGTCGCGGGCGGCCTGCTTGGGCATGCGCATTTGGCGCACGATCCGCTTCGCCTTCTGGTACTCGCTCACCGGCTTCACTGTACGAGGCCCGGCGGGGAGGGGCCAGCTATACTCGCCCTCCGTGGCGACGCGGCGAGGGCTGTTGTTCGTGTGCCTGGGGAACATTTGCCGTTCCCCGCTGGCCGAAGGGGTGTTCGCGCACCTGGCCAGCGAGGCAGGCCGCGGCGCGGCCTACCGGGTCGACTCCGCGGGGACCGGCGCCTACCACGCGGGGGAGCCCCCCGACCCCCGCTCGGCCGACGTCGCCCGCCGTCACGGCGTGCGCCTCCGCGGCCGAGCGCGCAAGGTCCGCCGCCAGGACTTCGAGGACTTCGACCTCATCATCGCCATGGACGGGCAGAACCACCGCGACTTGCTGCGCGCTTGCCCGGCGCCGCTGCAAGGGAAAGTGCGCCTTTTGCGCGAGTGGGACCCCGAGGGACCCGGCGACGTGCCGGACCCCTACTACGGCGGACCCGGCGGCTTCGAGACGGTCTACGGCATCGTCCGCCGTTGCTGCGAGGCTCTTCTCGCCGAGCTCGAGGCGTGAGCCCGCGCGCCGCGCTCGCCGAGGCCCTGGGCATCCCCGCGGAGCGCCTGCGCTTCGAGCCCTTGGGCGGCGGCTGCATCAACCAAGCCGCGCGCGTTCGCGGCGCGGGCGAGCCGCTGTTCGTCAAGTGGAACCAGCATTCCCTGCCCGGGCAATTCGAAGCCGAAGCGCGGGGCCTGAAGGCTATGGCGGACAGCGGGACCTCGCTGACGATTCCGCGCCCGCGCGCCTGGTCGGACGCGCCGGGCAGTTCCTTCCTCGCCTTGGAGTTCCTCTCCTCGGGGCGGCGCGGGCCCGACTTCGATGAGGCCCTCGGGCGCGGCCTCGCCGAGCTGCACCGAGCGACCAGCCCCCGCGGCTTCGGCTTCGAGGTCGACGGCGCCTGCGGGGCCACGCCCCAACCCAACGGGTGGCTCGACGACTGGGCGCGCTTCTACGGCGAACGACGCCTGGGGCATCAGCTTCGCTTGGCGGCCCGTCGCGGCTTTTCGCGCGAGGGCTTGGCCCTCGGCGAGCGGGTGCTGTGCCGCCTCCCGGAGCTCCTCGGCGACCCCGAACCGCCCGCGCTGATCCACGGAGACTTGTGGTCGGGGAACCTGCACGTCACGGGGGCGGGCGCCCCCGCGCTCGTCGATCCCGCCGCCTACTACGGGCACCGCGAGGCGGAGCTGGGCATGATGGTTCTTTTCGGCGGCTTCGGCCCGCGGGTGTTCGCCGCCTACGACGAGGCCTTTCCCCTGCAGCCCGGCTGGCGCGACCGCCTGGACCTCTACAGCCTCTACCACGTGCTCAACCATTACAACCTCTTCGGCGGCGGTTACGAGGCGCAGGCGGTGCGCCTCCTGCGTCGCTACGCCTGAGCCTCCGCCGGTTTCCGCATCCCTTCGAAGGGCCAGCTCCCATGAAGATCTACGCAGGCAGCGACCACGCAGGCTTCCACCTCAAGCAGCGGCTCGTCGAGTTGGCGCGTACCCTCGGCCACGAAGTAGAGGACCTCGGGCCCGCGACGCCGGAGCGGGTGGACTATCCGGACTTCGGCGCGCGGGTGGGTCGCGCGGTGGTCGCCGACCCCGGCTCGCGGGGGCTGCTGGTGTGCGGCTCGGGGATCGGCATCGCGATGGCTGCCAACAAGGTGCCCGGGGTGCGGGCGGCGACCGTGTGGGACGAGACGAGCGCGCGCCTCTCCCGCCAGCACAACGACGCCAACGTGTTCGCGGTTGGGGAGCGGCTGATCGGGCCGGCCACGGCGGAGGCGATGTTCGCGGTGTGGCTGTCCGCCGAATTCGAGGGCGGGCGCCACGCGGCGCGCGTGGCCAAGATCACCGCGCTCGAGGGCAAGGGCGCGGAGGCCTCCGAGCGGCCGGGGAGCTGAGCGCCGCGCGGAGCGCGGTTGGACGCGGGTCCGCCTACGCTCGAGGCCGCAGCGACGCGGCGCTCGTACATGCAGCGCGCGGCCGCGGAGGAGTCCGCGGCCGCGCTCGGTGTCAGGCCTGGGCCGAGCGGCGCGGGCTCAGCCCGCCTTGGCCTTCTTCAGCTCCTCGGTGAGCCGTGGGACGACTTCGAAGAGGTCCCCGACGATGCCGTAGTCGGCCACCTTGAAGATGGGCGCCTCGGGGTCCTTGTTGATGGCCACGATGGTCTTGCTCGTGGACATGCCGGCCAGGTGCTGGATGGCGCCCGAAATTCCGATCGCGAAGTAGAGGTTGGGGGAGACGGTCTTGCCCGTCTGCCCGACCTGGTCGCTGTGGGGCCGCCAGCCGGCGTCGACGACGGCGCGCGAGGCGCCGACCGTGGCGCCGAGGACGTCGGCGAGCTCCTCGAGGAGCTGGAAGTTCTCCGGCCCCTTCAGGCCGCGGCCGCCCGAAACGATGATCTCGGCCTCGGTCAGGTCGGCCTTCTCCGACTTGGCCGCCTCGACGGAGCTCACCTTGCTGGCCAGATCGTCCGGTCCGAAGTCGACGGCGAAGTCGCTTACCGGAGCGTCGCCGCCCTCGCTCTCGGCGAGGGGCACGGCGTTGGGGCGGATCGAGACGACCTGGGGGCTGGTCTCCAGGACCACGGTCGCGTAGGCCTTGCCGGCGTAGAGGGGACGGGTCAGGGTCAGCTTCTCGCCGTCGGCAACGAGCTTGGTGACGTCGGGCGCGTAGCCCACGTCGAGGGCCGCGGCGATGCGGGGCGCGAGGTCCTTGCCGTCGAGGGTGGCGCTGATGAAGAGCACGCTGGGCGCCTCGGCCTTGGCGGCCGCCACGGCGATGCGCCCGTAGGCGTCGCCGTTGAAGTGCTCCAGCCAGTCGGCGCAGGCGCAGAGAACGCGGTCGGCGCCCTGCTTGCCCAGGCTGGCCGCGGCCTGCTTGGCAGCGGCGCCGCCAATGACCAGCGCGGTCACCTCGCCGCCGCCCATGCTGTTCTTGAGGCGCGCGGCCTCGGCCACGCACTCCAGGGCGCCCTTCTTGAACTTGCCGCCGCGGAACTCGGCCACGACCAGGATCTTGGAAGCCATTGCTACCTCGTTTCTCGCTGCGGTTCTCTAGAAGGAGAGGGCCTTGGCCTCTTCGCGGAGGAGGCGGACCAGCTCGGGCACGGCGTCGGGGCCTTCGCCGACGATCTTTCCGGCCGCGGGCTCTGGGGGCGGCGACAGCTCGGTCACCCGATAGGCCGGGGCCGGCCACTCGAAGGAGAAGGTGTCGATCTTCTTCTTGTTGGCCTTGAGGATCTCCTTGAGCTTGGGGTATTGCTCCTCGGCCAGGTCGCGCTGGGCGGTGATGACGCAGGGCAGGTTCACGCTGAGGACCTCGACCCGGCCCTCGGCGGCGCGCTTGACCGTCGCGGTCTTGCCGTCCACCTCGAGCCCGACCACATCGGTCACGCAGGGGACGCCGAGAAGGGTGGCGAGCATGGGGCCGACCGAGAAGGCTTGGTCGTCGACGGCCTGGCGGCCGGTGAACACCAAGTCGAACTCGCCCTCGTTCTTGATCGCTGCGGCGAGGGCCTTGGCCACGGCGAGGGGGTCGCGGTTCTCGTAGGACTCGTCGGGGATCAGGATCCCGCGGTCCGCGCCGAGGGCGAGCACGTCCTTGATCCGCTTGCGCGCCTCGCTCTCGCCCTTGTTGGGGTTGCCGGCCGCGACGGCGACGACCTCGGACCCGTCGCCGGCGGCGTCGCGGAGGGCGATGGCCTTGGAGGCGGCGCGGCTGTCGTAGGGGCCGAGGACGAACTTCACGCCCGCCGGGTCGATGCTCGCCCCGCCGCCGACCTTGATCTTGGCCGCGGTGTCGGGCACGGGCTTGACGCAAACGAAGATCTTCATGGGGTGCTCCTATCCCCGGAACGCGGCGTGCCCGGTGAGGTGGGCGCCGAGGGCCAGGGTGTGGATCTCGTTGGTTCCCTCGTAGGTGTAGACGCTCTCGATGTTCATGAGGTGGCGCATGACCTGGTACTCGTCGCACACCCCGTTGGCGCCGAGGAGTTCGCGACCGAGCTTGGCCACCTCGCGGGCCGCCTTGCAGTTGTTCCGCTTCCCGAAGGAGACGTGGTAGTGCTTCATTTTGCCCTCGTCCTTGAGGCGGCCGAGGCGCAGGGCGATGAGCTGGGCCTTGGTGAGCTCGCTGTGCATCATGACCAGCTTCCGCTGCACGAGCTGAAAGCTGGAGAGGGGCCGGTCGAACTGCGTGCGGCTGCCCGTGTAGCGGAGGGCCTCGTCGAACACGGCCATCATGGAGCCGATCACGCCCCACACGATTCCGTAGCGAGCTTGCGTCAGGCACATCAGGGGGCTCTTCAGCCCGCCGCTGTGCGGAAGGAGCGCCTCCGGGCCGACGCGAACGTCCTGCAGGATCAGCTCGCTGGTGACCGAGGCGCGCAGCGAGAACTTCCCTTCGATGGACGGAGCGGAGAAGCCGGGCGCGTCGGTGGGGACGATGAAGCCGCGGATGTCCTCCTCGGTCTTCGCCCACACGATGGCGATGTCGGCGATGCCGCCGTTGGTGATCCACATTTTGGAGCCGTTGAGCACCCAGCCGTCGCCGTCGCGCACGGCCTTGGTTTCCATGCCGCCGGGGTCGCTGCCGTGGTCGGGCTCGGTGAGACCGAAGCAGGCGACGAGTTCGCCGCGGGCCATCTTCGGCAGGTAGTGGCGCTTCTGCTCCTCGCTGCCAAAGGTGTAAATGGGATACATGCACAGCGAGCCCTGCACGGAGGCGAAGGAGCGCAGGCCCGAGTCGCCCCGCTCGAGCTCCTGCATCATCAGCCCGTAGGCCACGCTGCTCGCGCCGAGGCAGCCGTATTCATCGGGCAGGGTGGGGCCGAGGACCCCCAGCTCGCCGAGCTTCTGGGGGAGGTCGCGGGGGAAGGTCCCCGCGCGGTGGTGCTCCTCGATGGCCCGGTTGTCGATGAACTCCCGGTCGACGAAGGTGCGCACCGCCTCGCGCATGGCGAGCTCTTCGTCGGTCAAGAGCTCGTCGAGGAGGAAGAAGTCGACGCCGCGAAACTCGCTCATGGGGCCTCCTGACGCTCCGCTTCCCCCTGGGGCTGCGAATGGTAACAGCCGCCGGGGGCGACGCAACACGCGGCGGAGGCTGCGCCGCGCGGCGCGCGTCTCGAGGAGAAGAGGACTCCTCCGGTCTTGTTCTCCGCCGCGCTCGGCGCGGTCGGAGCGGCTGCGGAGCGGGGGGAGTGAGCAGCGGCTGCGGCCACCCTCAGGGTCCGTGGAGAACCTGCAGACGCCCCGGCAAGAGGCGCAATTCGAGGACGCCGCCGGGGGCCCTGCGGACCTCGCCGTCGGCG
Source organism: Planctomycetota bacterium (assembly GCA_003695705.1). Lineage (GTDB taxonomy): Bacteria > Planctomycetota > J058 > J058 > J058 > J058. The sequence continues at coordinate 5,894 of RFHU01000489.1, read as the reverse complement.
TGGAGGAGGAAGCCGCGCGGCCCGTGGACGCGCACGTGGGTCGCGGAGAGTCTCGCCACGTCGCGCAGCCGGCGGCCTGCCGCGAGCTGCGGCCACTCGAGGGCGGCGCGCAGCCGCGTGCGTTCTCCGACGACGCTGAGGGCGAAGCGTCCGTCGTCGTGCCGCGCCTCGGGGACGAGGTCGACGCCGCCTCCGCAGAAGCGCCCGAGCGCCACGTGAACGAGGAAGAAGCGACCCTCGAGGGGCACGCCGTCGACTTCGAGGCGCAGGAGCGGCGTGCGGTGGCGCACGAAGGCGAGGAGCCCGCCGGCCACGTAGGAGAGCCGGCCCGGGAGGGCGCGGGCCCGTTCGTGCCCCGCGTTGGCCTCGGCGAGGAAGCCGAGGCCCACGTTGTTCACGAAGACCTCCGGTCCGGCGTTGCCGCCTTCGAGGCGGCCGAGGTCGACCGGGCGCGGGCTGCCGTCGAGCAGGAGGTGCGCCGCGGCGGCCGGGTTCCCCTGGGGGACGTGCAGCATCTTGGCGTAGTCGTTGCCGGTTCCGACGGGCACGACGCCGAGGCGGGGCAGCGAGGAGGCGCGGCTGGCGACGAGGCCGTTGACGACTTCGTGCAGGGTCCCGTCGCCGCCGAGGGCGGCGAGGACGCTGCAGCCCGCCCGGGCTGCCTCGGCGGCCAGGCGGCGGGCGTCGCCGGGGCCCTCGGTGCGCAGGGCCTCGGCCGCGCAGCCTCGCTCGCCGAGGGCCGCCAGGGCCGCTCGCAACGCGGCTTCGCCCCGCCCGTGGCCGGCGGCCGGGTTGGCGACGAGGACCACGCGAGGAGGCGTCACGCGGCGCAATCTACCTTGACGCGCCGGCGGTGTCTCGTTGTGATGGCCCGCCCCCGGGAGGACCCCATGTCGTACCGTTCCCTCGTCGTCGGCGCCCTGTGCGCGCTCTCCCTCTGCGGCTGCCCCGGCAGCGAAGCCTCCAAGCTTCCTTCGTCCAAGGCCGACGCCCCGACCGGCCCCTCCGGGGATGGGTCGGCGGGCGCGCCCAAGCCCGAGCCGGCGCCCGCCAAGGCCTTCGACCGGGCCACGGCGCGCACTCCCTGGAAGTACGCCAAGGTCGGCGACTGGGCGCTCTACAAGATGCACGGCGCGGGCAAGGAGCTGCGCTTCGAAGTCACCAAGGTCGACGAGGGGACGGTGACCTTCACCGTGACCGACAACGCCTCGGGCGAGCGCCTCAACGAGGTCACCGTGGACCTCGCCGAGGAGGAGTCGCGCTACAAGGACCCCATGAGCTACGACTCGCTGGCCAAGGACGAGCAGGGGCAGCCGATCAAGCCCTACACCGAGGCCGTGGAGATCAAGGGCAAGAAGATCGAGGCCCTGGTGATCAAGCGGGCGAAGGCCGGCATGGGCTCCACCGAGCTGTGGATCGCCGAGAAGGACGTCCGGCCCTTCAACCAATGCGCGGTGAAGTCCATTCGCAACGGCAAGCTGGAGCTCGAGCTGCTCGACTTCGGCAGCAAGTCCGGCGAGTAGCCGCGCTCAGCCGCCGAGGGCGGCGCGTGCCCGGGGCGGGAACCAGGCGTCGTCCGGCTCGAAGCCGAGGCGCTGGGCGATCTTCTTGTAGAAGACGAAGAACACGCGCCCTTCGACCACCAGGATGTCGGCGCGGTCGTCGCGGGTCCCGATCTCGGCCACGGGCGGGGCGTCGGCGCTGGTGAGGAGGTGCGTTCCCGCCCCGAGGCCCTCGCGGGGGAGGGAGAAGCGCCATGTCCCTTCCTCCCGCTCGGTGCGCACGACCTTGTCCACCAGCTCGCCCAGGCGGTCCGCGTCGAGGGGGCCCTGTTCGTCGAGTGGCGCCGCCCGCACGACGAGTAGGTTGGCCCCTTCGGTGAGGCGCAGCGAGAGGCCGCCGGCTTCGAAGTCGCAGCGGAGCAGGTCCATGCCTTCGGCGGGAGCGGGGTAGGCCTTCCAGCGGGCCGCGGCCTTGGCGCCCCGGTGCGGGTCCACCTCGGGGCGCAGGAACCAGCTCGTCGCCCCCTTGGACTCCACCAGGACGCGCTTGAGCGCGTCGCGCGCCCGCTCGACGGGGACGAAGCGTTCGGGCGGGACTTCGAGGGCGGCCTTCGCCCAGCGCTCGAGGGTCGGGTCGGGGAGCGGGGCGCGCTTGCGCACGGCGGCCAGGTCGGGGTCCACGCTCGCGCGCCCTCCCTCACCCGGCGCGGCGCTGGAGGCGCCGCGCTGCGTGTCCGGCGTCGCCCCCTCCCCGGAGTCCTGGGGCGACCCCGCGCTGCCGGCGTCGCCGGTCCCGGTCGGCCCTGCGCCGCTTCCCCCGCCCGGAGGGCTCGCCGGGCAGGCGGTGAGGAGGAGGAGGGCGCAGAGGGCGGTCGGACAGCGGAGGGGGCGCATGGCAACTCCGGAGGCGAAGCAACGAAGGGAAGGCGGCGGAAGGACACCGCACGCCGACGGGGCGCGCCGACGGCACCGGGCGAGGGCCGGGGGCGGAGCGGCAAGGCCGCGCGAGCGGCCCGGAGCGAAGCGGCTCAGCGGTAACGGTAAATGTGCTCCTTGGCGCCGGCCTTGAAGTCGCGGGTGTCGACCCAGCTCATGGTCGTGAACACGCCAATGACCTGGTCGGCGTCGTCCATCACGGCGCTGACCCCGCCCGGATAGAACTTGCGCTTGCCCCCGTGCTCGAAGAGGAGCGCGGCTTCGTAGTTGTTGAGGCCGCCGCTGCCATCTACGAGCGCGGCGATCCAACTCCTCCGTTCCGGGTCGGGCGTCTCGGCGTGGTCGTTGTAGTACTGCCGCGGTCGGGTCATGTGGTTGCGCGCGTTCGGGCTGACTTCGCCCTTGGCGGGCGTCTCCACTTTGGCCCACACCACCACGAACTCCGCCTCGCCGGGCAGGCCGACCATTTTGATCACGTTGCGCGCGAAGCGGACGATGGTCTGGCAGTCGGCGCCGACGAGGGATCCGTCCGCGTCCCGCTCGTCCTCGCCCAACTCCCAGGCGTTGTAGTAGGCGACCTTCAGGTTGAAGTTCCCCCACTTGCTCATCACCTTGCGGACCACGACGTGGGGGTCGAGGCTCCGGGCCGCGGAGGCCGCCTCGACGGCCTTGCGCATGCGCTTGAGGGTGATCCCCTTCACCCGCGCCGGGTCGGTGGGGGTGGCGTAGGTCACGTAGACCTCGTGCTCGGTGCGCGCCGGCTCGAGGGGCAGGGCGTCCTCGTTGGCGGTGAGGCTCCAGTCGAGGCCGAGGTCGACGCGCTGGATCTTCCGCTCGAAGCCCTCGGACTCGAGAACGATGCGGTGGACGCCGCCGCCGAGTTCGAGGCGCTTTTCGAAGCGGAGCCCTCCGCCTTCGCCCCGCAAGACCACGGGCACGGGCTCGGCGTCCTCGGGCTCCGTCTTCAGCGTCACCTCGACGCGCACGGTCTCGCCCAGGGTGTGGCTCAACGGCGCGCTGCGCTCGGGGGTCCACTCCGGCTCGGGGTACTTTTCGCCGTCGCCGTCCCAGTCGCGGTCGTTGTCGAGGAGGAGGCCGTGGTCGCTAAGGAAGCGGACGCTCTGGAGCTTCGCCCGCTCGATCCGCGGGGGGGCGGTCACCGTGAGGGTCGCCGAGGCGAGGTGCTCGCTCTTGAGTCCCCAGGGCGTGAAGCGCACGGTCACCGTGTACTCGCCCGCCCGCTCGCACTCGTAGGTGCGCCGGCTCTGCCGCCACCAGTTGAACTTCTTCTTCAGGCCCTCTCGGTCGACCTGCCACTCGTAGTCGCCGCGCAGCTTGGGGCGCACACGGGCGCGGAGTTCGACTTTCTCTCCCCGGCGCACGGGCTGGTTGCCCCGCACCTCGAGGCGCAGCTCGATGCGCGCCTGCGCAAAGCTCGCCACGGGCAGAAGCCCCTCGGGATCTACCGGCCCCTGGGCCTCGAAGACGCGCGTGGGGATGACTTCGTCGTCGAAGTCGTCCTCGTCCCAGGGGTCGTAACGGAGGCGCCCGTGCCGGAGCAGGTAGACACCTTCGGCCGCGGGGGTCGCGTCCGTTGCCGCGGGGCCCGCGGGGTCGCCGGCGCCTCCCTCGCCCTCGCGGGGCTCGGCAGGGGCGGAGAGCGCGCCGCTGAGTCCGCCGCGGTCGGCGCCGGCGGGGGTGATCACTGCGGCGCGCGGGTCGTTCGCTTCGCGCAAGACCAGGCGCTGTCCGTCGAAGCGCCCGGAGAGCACCCGCTCGCTGCCGTCGGCGAGGCGGAAGGTGACGAGGAGGTCGTCGGGGCTCCCGGCGACGACCACCGACCCTCCCTTCGGACCCCGCTCGGCGTCGACGAGGTAGTGCCCGCGCACGTCTTCCGGTTCCTGCGCGGCGACGCCGAGGGGCAAGAGGAGGAGGGCCGAAAGCAACAGGATGCGGGGCTGCATGGCGAGGCTCCTGAAGAGGAACGGGGGATCCGAGGCTGCGGAAGGTCTCGCAAAGCGAGTGCCGCGTCCGGAGGGTAGCCCACGGCCGGGGCCGAACGCCAGTCCTTCGTTCCGCGGTGCGCCCGCGACGGGCACGATGTGCCCGTTCCCTTCGCGTGCGTTTCGATCGGGGCTCGTTTCGGCCGTGCGGTGGGCGGGGCGGTCAGACGCGCAGCTTGCTGAAGGCCTCGTCGTAGTCGTCCATGGCGGCGCGGATGACCTCCTGAGCGTCTTGGGCCCCGTAGGTGCCCGCGAAGGAGACCGTCCGCGCGGGCGCGTCGGGGTGCAACTTGTAGGTGAGGAAGTAGTGGCGCAGCCGCTCGACGAGGGCCCGCGGCGCGTCGCCGATGTCCCGGGCGTCGCCGAAGAGGCCGTCGTTTTCGAGCACGGCGATGATCTTGTCGTCGGCTTCGCCGCCGTCGACCATGCGCAGTCCGCCGATGACCCGGGCGTTGAGGAGCACCTCCGCGCGGGCGATGGGGCGCTCGCTGAGGACGCAGATGTCGAGGGGGTCGCCGTCGCCCCGCTCGGCTTCCGGGGAGAGGGCGCGCACCCGCTCGGCGCAGTAGGTTTGGGGGACGAAGCCGTAGAGGGCCGGCACCTGCGACGAGTAGCGCTGGGGCCGATCCACACGCAAGTAGCCGGTCTCCTTGTCCACTTCGTACTTCACCGCGTCGAAGGGAGTGATCTCGATGTAGGCGTGGACCACGCGCGGCGCGTCGGGGCCGGGGGTGAGGCCGTGCCAGGGGTGCGGGCGCCAGCGGGAGAAGCTGCTCATGGGGACCCTCCGCAGCGGAGTATAGTCGGACCGAAGGAGGTCGCCCTGGACGACGCGCTGCGTGCCTTCTGCTTCGCCGAGAAGAAGGGCTTCGTCGTCCCCGCGGAGTTCCTCGGTCCCGAGGGCCTCGCCCCGGGCTTTGCCGCGCTCCTGCGGGCCGAGCGCGGCCTCTCGGCCGAGTGGGTGGCGGCCTTCGACGCCGCCTTCGCGCTCGCTTGGCGGCGTCAAGAAGAGCTCTTTCGGCGCGCGCCGGGGCACTGGTTCCCCCCGCGCTGCAACAACGTGGTCGTGTGGACCGAGGCGGACGCTGCGCATCCCTACCTGCGCCCGCTTTCGCGCAGCGGCTGGGCGTTCTACGCCGACGACTTCGAGCCTGCGCGTTCCAGTCGCGAGCTGGCGGCCTTCCTCTTCGTGCAGGCCGAGCGGCTGAACGCGGTCGGCGAGGTCGGCCGCTCCCTGCTCGCGAACCTGAGCTACTTCCTCGCCGAGGGGGTGGACCTCGCCGACTTCCGCGCCGGCGCCGCGCGCAGCCGCCGCCCGGACGCGCCGCTCTACCGCGCGCTGGCGGAGGCCCTGGATTGGATCCCGCGTCTGGGGCACGTGGCGCTGCGCCCGCTCTCCGCAGGGGAGCCCGCCGAGCCGCTCGGCCGCCACGCCGAGAGCGGCCTCCTGGTG
>RFHU01000052.1 GCA_003695705.1 Planctomycetota bacterium | reverse complement strand
GCGAGGAGGACGTTCATGTGCCCGGGCATGCGCCCCGCCACAGGGTGAATGGCGTAGCGAACCTGCACCCCCTGCGCCTCGAGCGCCTCGGCCAGCTCGCGCACCACGTGCTGCGCTTGCGCGACCGCGAGTCCGTAGCCGGGGACGATGATGAGGCTGCTGATGCCCTCCATCATCATGGCCAGCTCTTCGGGGGTGATGCTCTTGACGTTCTTGTAGTCGCGGGCGCCTTCCTTGTCGACCGTGGCGGTGGTGGCCCCGAAGCCGCCGAGGAGCACACTCAACAGCGAACGGTTCATGGCCTTGCACATGATGTTCGTCAGGATGAGCCCGGCGGCGCCGACCATCGCCCCCGAGACGATGAGCACGTTCTCTTGCAGGACGAAGCCGGTCATGCTCGCCGCGAGCCCCGAGTAGGAGTTGAGCAGCGAAATCACCACCGGCATGTCCGCTCCTCCGATGGGAATGACGAGCAGGACTCCGAGGAGGAGGGAGAGAGCCGCCACGGCGATGCCGAAGGCCAGCGCGTGGTCGGGCGCGTGAAGGCCGAAGATCATGTAGCCGGACAGCCCGAGGGTCGCGAGGATGAGCACCGCGTTGAGCGGGTGCTGTCCGGGGTAGACCACCGCGTTGCCCGTAATCTTGCCGCTGAGCTTCCCGTAAGCGACCACGCTGCCGGTGAGGGTGATGGCGCCGATGATGATGGAGAGCAGGAGGGTGATCGCGATGTCGACGCCGGTCGAAGCCTGCAGCTTGGCCTGGACGACCGCCGGGTCTGCGTTGGGGTAGACGGCGGTCAGGGGGACCTGGGCAAGGGTCTCGCCGGCCTGCCATTCGCCTCCGGGCGTGACGGCGGGAACGAGGATGGACATGGCCACCAGCATGGAGGCAGCCCCCCCGGACCCGTTGAAGAGGGCGACCATCTCCGGCATGTCCGTCATGGGCACGCGCAGGGCGGCGACCATGCCGACGATGCCGCCCACGACGATGCCCCCGATGATCCACTGGTAGTCGACGACCCGGGTTCCGTAGAGGGTGGCGACGATGGCGAGGAGCATGGCCACCGCGGCGAGGGCGTTTCCACCTCGTGCGGTGCGCACCTTCGAGAGTCGCTTGATCCCGAAGGTGAACAGGACGATGGCCAGCAGGTAGGCGAGGGAGACGAAGCGGTCCTCCATGGCTACTCGCCTCCACCTTGTCCGGGGCCGGCGCTCTTCTTGGCCCCGAACATGCCGAGCATGCGATCCGTCACCATGAATCCGCCGACCACGTTGATGGTGGCCGTAGCCACGGCGAGGGCTCCGAGGATGTTCGCGGCCTGGTGGTGCGTGTCCTCGCCGCCCATGTAGGCGCAGGTCAGGGCGCCCACGATGGTGATCCCCGAGATGGCGTTGGCCCCCGACATGAGCGGGGTGTGTAGGGTCGGCGGCACCTTCGTGATGAGTTCGAAGCCGAGGAAGACGGCCAGCACGAAGACGGTGAGCGCGATCATGACGCGGGGCTCGCTTCCAGCTTGGAGACGGCCTCCTGGGTCCGCTCGTGGCGGATCTTGCCGTCCTGGATGATGAGGGACTTGTCCACGACCTCATCCTCGAGGTCGAGCTTGAGTTGCTTGCTCTCGCGGTCGACGAGGTCCATCACGAGGGCGAGCAGGTTGCGTGCATACATGTTGCTCGCGTCGGTGGAGAGCATGGCCGGCACGTTCGGGTGGCCGATGATCGTCACCCCGTGCTTCTTCACCACCCCGGGCTCCGAGAGCTCGCAGTTGCCGCCTTGACTCACGGCGAGGTCGACGATGACCGCGCCCGGGCGCATCTTCTCGACCACGTGGGCCGGGACGAGGCGAGGGGCTGGCCGGCCGGGGATGAGGGCGGTGCAGATGACCACGTCGGCGGCCACTAGGTGCCCTTCGATGATCTCCTGCTGCTTCTTCTTCTGCTCCTCGGTGAGTTCCTTGGCGTAGCCGCCCTCGCCGGCGGCCTCCACCGTCTCGATGAACTTGCCGCCGAGGCTCTCCACCTGCTCCTTCACCTCGGGGCGAATGTCGGTGGCCTCGACGATGGCGCCCAGGCGCTTCGCGGTGGCGATGGCCTGCAGCCCCGCCACCCCGGCCCCCATGACCACGACCTTGGCCGGCTTCAGGGTGCCTGCGGGCGTGACCATCATCGGCATGACGCGGTCGAGGGCGTCCGCCGCCATGACCGCCGCCTTGTAGCCGGCGAGGTTCGCCTGCGAGCTGAGGGCGTCCAACTTCTGCGCACGAGTGATCCGCGGAATCGCCTCCATGGCGATGCAGCTCAGGCCCGCGTCGGCGATCGCCTTGGCGAGTTGCGGGTTCTGGACCGACCACACGAAGGAAATCAGCAGCGCGCCCCGCTTGAGTTGCGCGACCTCTTGCTCGGTGGGCGGGTTGACCTTCAAGACGAGGTCGGCGGCGGCGTAGCCCGCAGCGGCGTCATTCACGATGCGCGCACCCTCGGCCTCGAAGTCGGAGTCGAGCAAGTGGCTGGCAAGGCCAGCATCCTTCTGCACGGTGACCTCGAGGCCGAGCTTGACCATGCGCTTGACCGTCTCGGGCGTCGCCGCCACACGGGTCTCGTCGGCCTGCAGCTCTTTGGGGACGAAGACCGTCGCCACGGCCACCTCCTGTGTCCTATGTTTCGACCTTGACAGGACTTACGACCATTGGGCGGGGAGTATACCACCGCCCCCGCTCCTGTGGAGCCTGAGCGGAAAAGGGCGGGAGAGGGGGAGGGATCAGCCGATCCCGTACTTCTTCATCTTGTTGAAGAGGGTCGAGGTCGGGACCTTGAGGATCTTCGCCGCCTTGGTGCGGTGCCAGTTGGTCTTCTCGAGGGTGTGGAGGATGACGTCGCGCATGAACTCGTACTCGACTTCCTTGAGGGGCCGGTCGTAGTAGCGAGAGAGCCCGTCGGCGGTCTGGAGGGACGCCTTGCCGCCCTCACGGATCTTGGGCGAGAGCAGGTCCGCGGTGATCAGGTCGTCCGACATCGCGATGAGCCGGTTGACCTCGTTCTCCAACTCCCGCACGTTTCCTGGCCAGTCGTAATTCATCAGGTAGCCAAGGGTCTCGCGGTCGATCTCCCGCGGGGCACCGGCCTTGGCGTGCTGCTCGAGGAAGTGCTCCACCAGGAGGACCACGTCGTCGCGGCGCTCACGCAGCGGCGGCAAGCTGACCGTGATGACGTTGAGGCGGTAGTAGAGGTCTTCGCGGAACTTGCGCTCGGCGACGAGCTGTTTGAGGTCCTTGTTCGACGCGGAGACGATGCGCACGTCGACGTGGAAGACCCGCTTGCCGCCCACCGGGCGGACCTCGCCTTCCTGCAGCACGCGGAGCAGTTTCTTCTGCATCCGCTCGGACATGTCGCCAATCTCGTCGAGGAAGAGGGTTCCTCCGTTGGCGAGCTCGAACAGGCCCTTGCTGTCGCGGTCGGCCCCGGTGAAGGCGCCCTTGACGTGCCCGAAGAGTTCGGCTTCGAGGAGGGTGTCCGAGAGCGCGGCGCAGTTCTCTGCGACGAAGGGCTTCTGCTTGCGCGGCCCGTTGTAGTGGATGGCGCGCGCGATGAGCTCCTTGCCGGTCCCGGACTCGCCGTGGATCACGACCGAGTGGTTCGTCTCCACGATCCGGTCGAGGAGCTTGAACACGCGCTGCATGGGCTCCGAGCGACCGACGATGCTGTCGTAGCTGTATTTGGTCTGCAGGTCGGCTGCTTGCGACTTGAGGCGCGCTTCGGCGGCCGCAAGTCGGTCTTCGGTGTCGCGCAGCTTCTTGCTGTTCTTGATGGGGACGGCGACCTTGTTGGCGATGGCCACCAGGAAGTTGAGGTCCTCCTGGGTGAAGCGCCGCGCGACCTGGTTGTGGTCTACGTAGATCACCCCGAGCACGTCCTCACCGACCTTGATGGGCGCGCAGAGGATGGAGCGCAGGTTGAGGTCCATGACCGACTTGAAACCGCGGAAGCGCTCGTCTTCGAGCGCCTCCGAGACGATGACGGGCTCCCCGGTTTCCGCGACTTCGCGCGCGATGCTGCTGGAGATCTGGAGTTCGGGCGCGCTGATGACCTTGTCGTCCATGTTCCGCCCGTGGCGGAAGACGAAGTCCCCGCCAGGGCCCTTGAGCATCACGAAGCCCCGTTCGCCGCGGGTGGCCTCGACGATCATCCCGCAGACCAGTTCGATGACCCGCTCCATGTTCAGCTCCTGGTTCACCAAGCGCTGGACCATGGAGAGGATCGTGCGCCCCTCGCGCGTGAGCATGAGCTGGTCGAGTTCCCGCAGTTCGGGCGACGTCTCCTCGGGGGGAGTCGCCTCGGCGTCGCCGCCGAAGGCGAAGACTGCGTTGCTCCCCCTGTTGCGGGCGTTGTAGAGCGCCTCGTCCGCTCGACAGATCAGTGCGTCGCGATCCTGAGCGTCGCGGGGATAGACCGCGATCCCGATGGTCAGGGTGAGCTCGATCTTTTCCTCGTCGTGGACGAAGCGGTGGGCTTCGGCGGCCTCACGGATTCGCTCGGCGGTGAGCCGAGCGCCGCGCGCGTCCGTGTCGGGGAGGAGGACCTCGAACTCGTCGCCGAAGTAGCGGGCCACGAGGTCGACGTCGCGAACGTGCCGCAAGAGGAGTCCCGCGACCTCGCGGATGACCTCCTTGCCGACCCGCTGTCCGTGCAGTTCGCGGACCAGCTTGAAGCGGTCGATGTTCACCTTGAGGAGCGCCAGCGGCCGTGAGTGGCGCTGCGCCCGCTTGAGTTCGGTCTCGAGCTGCGCGGTGAAGAAGGTATGGTTGTAGAGCTGGGTGAGGGGATCCCGGAGGGAATCCAGCCCCGCTTCCGGATCGACCGCGGTCCGCTGCTCCCCCCTGGGGGAGGGCGGCGGAGGAACCGCCGGAGCAACCTCGGCTGGACCCTGACCGCGGGACGGCGAACTCGCGGGAGTCTGCGCAAGCAAGCGCTCGGCCTCGTCGGCCACGGCCGATGCCTCCTCGGTCACCTCGCGAACGAGCGGCTTGGACTGGTAGTCGCCGCGGAGGTCTTCGGGGAGCGAGGCCCACACGCCGCGGAGCTGCGAGGCCGCGTCGCGGAGGTCGTGCGCCGCGGGGAGCACCTGCCCGAGGGCGCGGCGCGCGCGGGCGCGTGCCAAGAGCCCTTCCGCCCGGGCCTCTCCGTCGCGCAGGGACTCGGCCGTGGCGATGGCCTCCTCGGCCGCCGCGAGCGCCGCTTCCTGGTGGCCGAGAGCAGAGCGCGCGGCCGCCAGCAGGAGGGCGGCCCGCAGCCGCCCGAGCAAGTGGCCGCTCACCTCGTAGGTCTCGAGGGCCGCCTCGGCGCGCTCCCGCGCCATGGCGGGCTCGCCCCTGGAGAGGGCCAATCGCGCCCGGATGCAGTCGAGCTCGGCCTGGAGGGTGCGACGGCCCGCAGCCCGCGCCGCCTCGTCGGCGGCGGCGAGGAGCGCCTCGCAGCGCCCCGCGTCGGGCGGGGTCGTGCGCAGCTCGGCTTCGGCGCGCAGCGCCTGCGCGGTCGGCAGCAGGAGGCCGAGGCCCAGTTCCTGGCTCCGCTCGAGCGCCATGTCGAGCAAGGTGCGCGCGCGGTCCGATTGGCCGAGGAACAAGTGCAAGCGACCGAGGCCAAGAAGGGACTCGACCTCCAGCTCCACGTCCTCCACCCGCTGGGCCGCGTCGCGCGCTTTGCCGGCCTCCGAGAGCGCGCTGGCGGGTTCCCCCCGGAGCTGGTGGAGCCGGGCCAACGACAGGCGAATGCGCGCCTCCAGCGGCCCCGCCGAGTGGTCCCGGGCGAGATCGAGGGCGTCGCGCAGCTCTCGGTCCGCTTCGACGAGCTGGCCGCGACAAAGGCGCGTGCGGCCAAGGAGCGCGCGGGACGCAGCCTCGAGCGCTCCGAGGCGGCGACGCGAGGCGCCCTCGGCCGCCTGCTGGGCCGTTTCCTCGGCGCCGACCAAGTCGCCTTGCAAGAGGGCGATGCGAGCCACCACGCGCCGCGCCGCGAGCAGGGACTCGCTGGCGCCCGCGGCCTCCGCCTCGGCGAGGCCGCGGTCGGCGATCTCGCGGGCGCGGGGAAGGTCCCCGCGGAGGAGGGAGAGTTCGGCGATTCCGAGCGAGGCGGCGACCGTTCCGGCGCGGTGCCCGGCTTCCCGGAGCGCCCCCGCGGCGTCGCGCAGGGTGCGCTCGGCGGCGTCGAGGGGCCCCGAGACGAGCAAGATCCGCCCCAGGGCGAGGCGCTGCAACGAAGCCCCACGCCGGTCTTCGAGCCGTTCGCAGAGGGCGAGGGCGGCCTCGGCGCGCCGCCGCGCTTGCTGGGCTTCGCCGCGACGAAGCTGGATTTCGGCGAGGAGCGAGAAAGCCTCGCACAGCCCCACCGGGTCGACGGAACGGGCGAGGACCGCGAGGGCGCGCTCGGCGGTGTCGCGGGCGCGGTCGAGTTGGCCTGCGGCCGCGAACAGGCGCGCACGCAGAAGTTGGGTCCGCGCCGCCTGCGCGGGGCGCTCGGCGTCCTCTTCGCGGTCGAGCGCGAGGTCCGCGAGTTCGAGGGCCAGCCCTTGCTCGCCGCGCTCGGCGCGCAGGGCGGCCTCTTCCCGCAGCAGCTCGGCGTGCAGGGAAGCGTCTCCCGAGAGGGCGAGCAGTTCGCGGGCCTCCTTCAGCGAGCCCAGCGCCTCGTCGCGGTCGCCGGCCGCGCGTTCGGCCCGCCCTCGCCAGAGGAGTGCCCGCGCCCGTCCCCGCGCCCAGCCCTCGTCGCGGGCCAACGCGTGGGCTTCGTCTGCGGCGGCCTTGGCCTGGGCAGCGTCGTCGAGGGCCAAGGATGCCTCGCACACCTCGAGAAGGGCGTCGATCATGCCGCGAGGCAGGCGGGCAACCCGCGCGCGCGACAGCGCTCGCTGGGCCGCGGCCCGCGCGGGCCCCGCGCGCCCCAGGGTCCGCAGCGCCTGCGCGAGGAGGAGCTGGGCGCGCACGGCAGGGTGGGTGCCGACCGCGTCGCGGACTCCGGGCGGCAACCCTTGGCTGGACGGGACGTCGTCTCCGAGGGCGCGCAAGGCGGGCTCGAGCAGATCGACGGCCAGCTCGGGCTGCGACTCCGCGAGCGCTCGCTCCGCCGCGAGCGCGGCGAAGGGCACGGCGCGGTCTGGCTGGCCGCAGGCGAGGAAGCGCTGCGCGGCGCACTCGGCCCACGGTTGCGGGCGATCGAGCCGGGCGACGCCCTCGGCGACGGCCCGGCTGAGTCGCTGCATCTCGGCGTCTTCGATGGTTGCCAGGACTTGTTCGACCGCGGAGGGGCCTCGCAGAGCGAGGCGCTCCTCCGGGGGCGACCCGAGGGGCGAGAGCAGCAGGCCCCGGCGCTCCAACGCCCGCGCGGCCGAGAGCACCTCCAGCGGGTCCCGCCCGAGCGCGCTCGCCAGGAGGCGTACGGGAAGGGCGCGCCGCGCCAGGGCCAGGGAGCCGAGGAGGTCGCGGGCGAGTTCGGGCAGGTCCTCCAGGCGGCGGCGCAATGCGTCGGCCGCGCGCGGCAAGTCGAGCGCGCCCGCCTCCAGCGACCACGCGCCGTCGGGTGCGGGCAGGTCGCCTGCGGCGGCGAGGGCGTCGAGCATTCCGAGGGCTTGGCTGGGCCCTCCGCTGGCGGCGGCGAGGGCGCTCGTCAGATCGCGCACCTCGCCCAGATCTCGTCCGAGCGCAGAGGCGAGGAGTTCGGCAAGGTCTTCGGGGCCGAGGGCTTCGTGCGCGAGAACGCGCACGCCGGGCGTCGAGCGCAAGCGCTGCAGGGCCCCCTCGGCCGGACGTCCGTAGAGTTCCTCCCCAGCGAGCGTGAGCAGACAGACGAAGTCCGCGTCGCGCGGTACGTCGAGACCCGCGGTTTCTTCGGCCTCGTCTTCGAGGGCTGCCGTAGACCTGGCGCGCGCGGCCGCCAGGTCGCGCGCGACCCGCGCGAGGGCCGCGACGAGCAACGGCGAGGCTTCCTGCGCGTCGTCCAGGGCGAGGACGAGGGGCGCCCCACGCGCCGAGTCGAGCAGCGCTCCGGCGACCGCCTCGATGACGCGCTGACGCTCGGCGGCGGGCGGCAGGGGAGGGGCGGCCGGGGCCAGTT
>RFHU01000488.1 GCA_003695705.1 Planctomycetota bacterium | reverse complement strand
GCCTCCCCCCTCCCCTCCCGATCCCAGCGGCGGAGCGCGCCCCGCACGGCGTTCCGGCGGTACCACACGCGCCCGCCGGCCTCCTCCACGGGTTGCTCGAAGAATGCGACCATCGCTGCGGGGGCGAGGGCCAGGGCTCTCCGCAAGTCGGAGAAGCCGCGCACGGCGGTCTCTGGCCGCAGCGCGAGGTCCCAGCCCCGATCCCGGAGCAGGTTCGCCAGGGCGCGTTCGGCGCCAGGAACTTGGGAGAAGAGCTGCACCCCGAGGTCGGTGAGTTCGTGGGCCCGGGCGAGGTCGCCGCGCCCTCGGGCGATCCCCGTCGCGGCCCAGAGAGCGTCGCACAACGGCGCAGGGGGGCGTTCGGTGCTTCCCAGAGCGGCGAAGGCTTCGAGCGCAAGGGCCGCCTCCTCGAAGCGTCCCGCGCCGTTCTCCTCCTCCGCTCGTCGCAGGAGGCGAGCCGCACGCCGCTGCTGGCGCGCGCTCCTGGCGGCGGCGGGAACGGGCGGGGGGCGGCCGCCGGTCTTGGAGGCAACCGGCGGGGCAGAAGTCGCCGAGGCTTTGGCTTGGCTCTCCCCGCGGGAGAGGGCTCGGGGGGTCAGAGTGAGCTGGGCTGCGGCGAAGAGGCACAGGACGCCTCCAAGGGGCAAGGCCAGCAAGAACGTTCGTGGGCCGCGCAGCCGACGTACGAGCGAACGCGGTCGCAGGGTTCGCCCCGCCACGCGGTTTCCGGCGAGGAGGCGTTCGAGGTCGGCCGCCAGCTCTTCCATGGAGCCGTAGCGGGCCCCGGGCTCGGGTTCCAGGCAGCGGAGGAGCGCCTCGTCGAGCGCGCGGGGCACTTCGGGGCGCAGAGAGGAGGGGGGAGGCGGCGGTCCGCGGAGCATGGCCGCAAAGAGTTCGGGGAGGTTCGTGCAGGAGGCGTGCGGAGGAGCGCCGGTGAGCAGCGCGTAGAGCAGTGCGCCCAGGCCGTAGACGTCGCTGGCCGGTCCCACCGCGCCGCCGCCTGCCTGCTCGGGGGGCATGTAGGCCGGTGTGCCCAGCACCTGGTGGGAGTGGGTCAGGGCGCGGGAGGCGTCTTCGAGGCGAGCGAGGCCGAAGTCCACCAGGACGGGCTCGTTTCCGCGGAGGACGACGTTGGCGGGCTTGAGGTCGCGGTGCAAGACGCCGGCGGCGTGGACCGCAGCGAGCCCTCGCGCCAGGCTCAGCCCGAGGTCCAGCGCCCGTTCGACCGGGAGTGGCCCCTCTCGTTCGAGGAGGGTGGCCAGGGAGGGGCCAGGGAGGTATTCGAGGACCAGGTAGTCCCAGGGCCCCTGGTTGCCCACCTCGTGGACTCGCACCACGTTCGGGTGCCGCAACTTGGCGAGGGACTCCCCCTCGCGGCGAAAGCGTGCCTTCTGCTGAGGGCTGGCCCGCTCGCCCGCGGAGAGGAGCTTCACGGCCACCGTGCGGTCGAGCCTGGGATCGCGGCCCACGAAGAGGGTCCCCATGCCACCCCGCCCGAGGGGGCGGAGGAGTTCGACGCCTCCCAGACTCCGGGGAGCATCGGTTGCACTGGGATCCTGGGGCCGCGCGTCCTTCGTGTCCTCGAGGGGGAAGGCTCCCAGGTGGGGGCGGCGAGGCAAGTCCGAGGCCGCGCTCATTCCTCTAGGGTAGCGCCGGGCCCCACGGGGCGCACAGCGCTCGTCGCGCGCTGAGACCCATGCGAAACCGAGGGCCGGGCAGCGTCAGGCCGGGCTCGACACCCTGCACGAGGCTTCGGGGAACTGCGTTCCGGACGCCCGCGTGCGTGGGCCGTTCGCCTGCGGGCGGGCTCCAGGGAGGGGCCCCTCGGCCGCGGCGGAGAGGGCTCAGGGGGAGGGCAGAATGCGTGCTAACTTCGTACGAGTGCCTGCGGCCGATCTCTACCGGCGCCTGTTCGCTCTCTCCTGCGAGCAAGACCTCGACAGCGTTCTGCGGCGCATTCTCGACTTGGTCCTCGAAGAAACCGGTGCCGAACGAGGCTTCCTGGTAACGCCCGGCCCCGGCGGAGACTTGCTCGTGCGGGCGGCCCGCGGGCTCGACGGCGCCGCCGTCGGCGGGCCGGGCATGCGGCCGTCGCGCACGGTCGTGCGTCGGGCCATCGCCGCCGCAGCTCCGGTCCGCATTCAACGAGCGCAGGACGCCTCCGAGCTGGCCGAACAGACGAGCATCGCCGAGTCCAGCCTGCAGTCGATCCTCGCCGTACCCGTCCTCGAAGGAGGAGAGGTCGTGGCGGTCGTCTGCGCGGACAGCCGCCGCCCCAACGCGTTCCCGCCCGGGTTGGAGGCGTCCATCGCAGCCCTCTCCCAACCACTGGGCGCTGCGCTGCGCAACGCGCGCGTCGTCTCGACGCTCCGCCAGCACAACCGAGCCCTCGCGGATCGGCTCGCGGCGCGCGACGGACCGGCGATCCTCGGCGAGTGTCCGGCCATGCTCGCCACCCTGGACCTCTTGCGCAGGGCTGCGCCCACTCGCGCTTCGGTGCTCCTGCTCGGCGAGACGGGGACGGGCAAGGAGCTCTTGGCGCGCGAGCTGCACAGGGCAGGGCGGCGGGCCGCCGGCCCGTTCGTGACCGTCAACTGCGCGGCCCTCCCCGACGACTTGATCGAGGCGGAGCTCTTCGGGCACGTCGCGGGGGCCTTCACGGGGGCCACCCAGGATCGGGCCGGACTCTTCCGTGAGGCCCACGGCGGGACGGTCTTCCTCGACGAAGTCGGTGAGTTGGGACCGCGGGCTCAGTCCCGTTTCCTCCGGGTCCTCGAGACGGGAGAGATCCAGCGGGTGGGCTCGGATCGGAGCGAGCGCGTGGACGTGCGCGTGGTGGCCGCAACCCACCGCAACCTGCTCGATCCCGAACTGGGGTTCCGGCAAGACCTGTTCTACCGCCTGGCCGCTCTCACCGTGACGGTCCCTCCCCTGCGCGAGCGAGGGAACGACGTACTCCTCCTGGCGGAGGCGTTTTGCCAGCAGGCTGCCATGGAGCTGGGCCGGTCCATCGAGGGGCTCGGCGAAGAGGCCCGCCAACTGGTCTTGAAGCATTCTTGGCCGGGGAACGTGCGCGAACTGCGCAACGCAATGCACCACGGCGTCGTGTTCTGCACGGGACGTCGGATCACCCCCGCCGACCTTCCCGAGGACGTGCGCAGCGGCGCCGCCGCTTGCGCGGGCAAGGCTTTCTTCGTGCGGCGTGCCCCCGCCTCGTGGGACGAACTCCAGGTCCTCAAGAAGGAGGCCGGTCTCGACCTCGAGCGCGCCTGGGCGGAGGAGGTGCTCCGTCGGACGCGCGGGAACATCTCCGCCGCGGCGCGGGCGGCGGGACTCAGTCGAGCGGCCTTCTACGGGTTGCTCGAACGGGTTTCGCTGCGACCCGAAGACTTCCGCTCCCGCCGTCCGCCCTCGCCCTGAGCGCCGCCGGGGACGGTGCTGAACACTCCGAGGCGGCGCGACCCTGCCGGAAGGACCTTGCTGCCGGGTCCACGCCGGAGGAACTTGGGCCACGCGCAGGGCCTGGCGTCAGTCTCCCTGCGCGGGCCGCGCCTCGAGGGCGTAGACCCGCCCGTCGGGGTCGCGGACGCGGATCCAGCGCGAACCCCAGTGGGTGTCTTCGAGGGGCGTCGCCACGTCGACGTTGGCGTCGGCGAGGAGGCGTGCGTTGAGGGCCTCGAGGCCCTCGGCCGCGAAGTGCACGGTGACGCCTTCGGGGGCGCCGTTCGCTTCGGCGAGGACCAGGCGCGCCTCGCCGCAGCGCAGGAGGCCGGCGCGGTGGCCGTCCTCGCCCCAGCGGTCGGCGAAGGAGAAGCCGAGTCCTTTCCAGAAGGAGACCGAGCGTTCCCAGTGGCGGGTCTCCACGTAGAAGTGGTCGACGTTGCGAATCACGAGTCGCTCCTGCCGTCGGCTCAGTGGGTATGGGCTTGGAGGAAGGCGAGGACGGCCTTCCAGACCGGGGCGGGGGTCTTGGCGCGGTAGAGGGTCTTGGAGCCGTGGACGAGGCCCTCGGCCACGAACACGACCTTCTGCTCGGAGGGGACGACCTTCGCCAGGGCTTCGATCTGGGCGCGCTCCTTCTCGGGGCCCACGAAGAGGACCGGCCGCCGGAGTCCCTTTGCCTCGCGCGCGACCGTCCCGCGGGGGCGCAGGTAGTCGCCGGGGGAGAAGGCGACCACGGCGTCCACGGCCGGGTTCGCGGCCCCGATCATGAGCGCCAGGCTGGCCGAGTAGGAGGAGCCCCAGAGGACGAGGCGGCCGCGGAAGCCTTGGGCTCGCAGCCAGGCGACGGCCGCTTCGATGTCCTGTCGGGCGGCGGCGTAGTCGGTGGCCTTGCCTTCCTTGCGGGCGCGCGCCGCGGTCTCGTTGGCGACCCCGTTCATGGCGCCCCCGGAGCGCTGGTCGAGCGCGAGGCAGGCATAACCGTGGTCGAGCAGGCGAGGGATGACCGGCTGGTATTCGCCCCGCGAGGAGCGCGCCTGGTGGCAGAGGAGGAGCACGGGGCGGTTCTTGTCCTCGCCGCCGTAGAGATCGCCGCTGACCGTAAGTCCGTCCGGGGCGGGGAAGCGCACGGGCCGGGCGGAGAGTAGATCCCGACGCGGAGGCGGGGGCTCGACGTCGCCCGCGCGTCGCTTTCGCGCCAGACGCCAGCGCTCGCGCAGCGGCTCGTAGCGCTCCTCGAGGGGCTCGTCGGCGAAGCGCTCGAAGTAGGCGTCGGTGAGCGCGTCGGCCTCGAGGTCGTACCAGCGGACCCGCCGTCGCTCCACGCGGAAGCGGCCTTGCTCGGGTTTGCGGTAGACCAGCACGAGGTGCTCGGTTCCTTCCTCGCGGACTTCGCCCACGAGGACCTTCCCGTTCTTCAAAACGACGACGCCCGCTGCGCAGGGCCCGGCGGACAGGAGCGCGCACAGCGCGACGAGGAGCGGGGAAAGCTTGCGCACGACCGACCTCCCGGAGCGGGGGCATGATACCCACACCCCGACTGGACTGCCCCCGTGTCGAGGACGCCGGCGAGGTTCGAGGGAGGGCGAGGCGCGTGCGCGGTGCGGCGAGGCGTGCGCCTCGAAGTGGCCTACTTCGCCGGAAGCCCGATTCCCCTTTGGAGTGCGTCCCTTGCGCGCTCGCTGGGGCAAGGGCGGCTGGGGCGCCTGGTCAACTGCTGCTCGCCCTTCGATCTGCTGGTGTGGCTCGCCTGCGGCGTCGGGGTTTGCGGGTACCACGCCGGCGGCGAGGCGCAGCCTCGGGCCGACAACCGCTTGCACGGTTGGACGCACTTCCCCCCTTCTGGGACCGCGAGGGGGTGACGGCGCAGGTGGCCGACCTACTCGCCGCGCGGCACGCGGGCGACCCGGCGCACACCTGCTTTCGGCGGCCTTGGTTTCGGCGCTGGTGGGAGTCCGCGCGCGCGGCCCGGGCGCGCTGACGCGGCGCGCACAGCGTCTGCCGGGCCGCTCGTGCGCCCGTCAGGGTCCCGGGGGATCGGAGCTCCCGCCTGCGGGGCGGAGCCCCTCGTGCGCAGGGGCAGGCTCGAGGAGCTCCGGGAGCAGGGCCGCGGCGAGGGCCGCGCGAAGCGCTCCGGTCCCGCAGGCAGTGTGGACTTCTTCGAGGGCCGCGGCCTGCGCGCGAAGAGCGGGCGCGCTCCCACCGCGCGCGCGGTCCAGCGCCCGGGCGCAGCCGAGGGCAGCGAGGGCCGCGCGGTGGGACCTCCAGGCGCGCGACAGGTCCAGGCCGTGCTCGGCCTCCAGCGAGGCGAGGAGACGACCCGCCTCGTCCAAGCCCCGCTCCGCGGTTTCCAGGAGCCCTGCGCCCACGAATTCCTCGCCCGCGCCGCTGCGCGCAGCGGCCTCGAGAGCCTCCCGCACGACGCCGCGCGGGAGGTGTTCGCCGGCCTCCCAGTCCTCCCACGCCGTGGCGGCCCGGCGGCCCGCCGCGAGCAGGGCCGCGCCCCGCTCGTCCGGGGAGAGGGACTCGAGCGTGCGGCGCCACCCTCCTTCCCCCAGGGGCCCCCGGGCGGCCGCAAGCGCTCGCGCGTCGGGATCGCCCAACTTCGCCGCGAGCAGCAGCCGGGCGAAGCTCAGTCGGCCGGCGCGCAGGCGCGCGGCCAGGGCCTGCCGGCGGGCCTCGGGCTCCCCCCCGACCGCTCGCCGTCGCCAGGCCTGGAGGTTCGGGTCGCTCACTCGATCAGGGTAGCAGGCCCAGGAGGGGCAGCGCGTTCGGAGACGCCCGGACCTTCGCCCCCCGTCCTCGGCTCCGGGGCGGCCGCGTTCCACCCCCCGACGCTGCGGGCGGCCTCCTCGCCGACGGGTCGGGATAGGATTCGCCCACCAGCCCCGAGGCTCGCGCCATGGCAGACTCCCCGGTTCACGAGCTGCGCCCCGAGCGCTTTCCCTTCCTGCTCCCTCGGCTCCTCGCGGGCTTCCTCCCCTCCCTGGTGGTCGGCGGGACCGGGGTCTCCGTGGGCCTCGTGGCCAAGGAACCCGTGCTCGCCGCGGTGGCCGGCCTCTTCGCGGTGCTCGGGGGCGGGCTCGCGGTGGCCTCGGCGCGGGCGGCCTACCGCAAGGAGCGCTATCGCTTGCTCCCCGACCGCATCGAGGCCCAGCGCGGTGGGCTCCTGAGCGACCAACGAACCGCCCTCGAGGTGCGCAACGTCACGCACGTGAAGCTCCGCCTGCCCTGGTTGCGCCACAAGCTCTTCGGGGTGGGAGAAGTGCGCGTCGAGTCGGCGGGCAGCGCAGACAGCGAGGTGGTCTTGCGGGCCGTGGCGGAGCCCGAAGCCGTCTATCGGGCCGTCGTCGAGCTCATGCGCGCGGCCGGCTACTCGCTTGCCAAGCGCGAGCTCATCCACGAAGAGCGTCCCGACCTCGTCGGCGTGCTCCTCGAGTGCGCCGGGCTGTTCGCCACCGGCGCCCTGGCTGTCTTCTGGGCGGCGGCGGACATCGTGGCCGAGCTGAACGACGAGGTCAGCGACTGGAGCTGGGTATGGGGGGCTGCCCTGCTCCTGGCTCCGCTCCTCGCCCTCGTCGGGCTGACGGCCCTGGCCGTGCACTTCCTCGACCTGCGGCGGCGTACCTACCGCGTCTACGACGACGTCGTCGTCTACGAGGAGGGTTTTCTCACCCGGCACGACGCCTTCATTCCCTACGAGAACATCGCCGACGCAAACACCAAGCAGAACCTTCTCGACCAGCTGCTCGGGCTCTACGACGTGCGCATCAGTTGCCAAGGGAGCGGTTCGGAGATCTCCTTCCGCCGCCTCCGTCGGGGGCCGGACTTGCGCGCGGCGGTGCAGCGGCTGGTGGCCGCGGCGCAGGAGCGCGCCCGCGGCGGCGAGCGCCCTCCCTCCGAGCGCCTCCAGGGTGCCGGGGGCGCGCCCGGGCTCGCCCCCGGGTCTTGGGTGGCGCCGCCGGCCGAGGCCTGGACGGCCGAGCTGCGCATGCATCCGGCGCGCACCCTCGCCCCCGCCCTCTGCTTGGTCCCCCTGCTCCCCCTCGGCCTCGCCGCCCTGCTCAAGGCGGCCATCGAGCTCCTGGCCGTTCGCTTTTCCGTGCTTCCCGCCGGCGTCGCGCGCAGCTACTCCTTCCTCTCCAGCGAGGTGCGCGAGTTCGCCTACGACAAGGTCACCGGCGTCGAGGTGCTGAGCAATCCCTGGGACCGTCTCTTTGCCACGGCCACCGTCCGCCTGTGGTCCATTGGCGCTGCCCAGCCCATCGAGCTGCGCAACGTCCGTCGCGCGGACCTCGACCTCGAGGCCCTCTTGCTGCAGGCGGGAATCCCTGCACCCTCGCCGGAGCCTCTGGACGTCCCCGCGCGCTTCTCCCTCGGCGTTGCCCTCCGCGCCGGCCTTCCGCTCCTGGTCTTGGGCGTGGGGCTGGCCGCGGCGCTGCTCGCGGGCGCGGCGCTCCACCATCCGGCGGTCGCGGTGGGGCTCGTGCCCCTCGGGCTCGCCTTCGGCGGTGGCCTGTTCTACCGGCGGGCCTACTGCGCGCGCCAGCGGCTGCGCTTCCACGCAGGGCACGTGGAGCTGCGGGCCGGCCTCTTCTTTCGGCGGTGGAGCATGGCGCCCCACCGCTGGGTCAAGCGGGTGGTGAGTGTGCGCTACCCGGGCGGACCGCAGGGGCGGCTGAGGCTCTTCGTGGCGGGGGAGCGGCGCGTGGAGGGCAAGAAGAAGGGGGAGGCGCAGGCGGTGGCGCTCCTTCCTTTCGAGCTGGACGCAGTCTACGTCCCCGACGTGGTCGCCCTGGCTCGGACGGCGGACGCGATCATCGGCGGCGAGGTCGCCGCAGCGCCCGGGGTCGCTGCCCCGCGGCCGTCCGCTCCTCAGGACGTGGCCACGCGCGCCGCCGCCGCCTCGGTGTTGCGCACGCTCCTCGTCGGTGTCTTGGTGCCCCCTCTCTGGCCGCTCTTGCCCTTGCTCCTCCCCTGGGCGGCCGTGCGCGCGCGTCGCTTCCGTTACGTGCTCGACGTTCGCGGCGTCCGATCCCGCTGGGGCGTTCTCTACCGCACCCAGAGCAGCGTTCGCTACGACCGCATCGACTCGCTTCGCCACGGGCAAGGCCCCCTGCAGAAGCTCTGTCGCTGCGGCGACGTGGTGGTGCTCACGGCCGGCAGCAGCCAACCCGACCTGGTTCTCTCCGACGTGCGCCAGCACCGCACCCTCTACCAAGCCCTCGATGCTCGCTATGCGGCGGGCGGCCTGCGCGGGGGCCCGACGCCGAACGACGCCCAGGAGGGCGGGGTGTCCCTCGACGAGGTCGCCTCGACCGGGTACCTTCCGCCGCCCGAGACGACGAAGGAGGAAGCGTGAGCGAGTCGCCGTTGGTTGGGATCCTCATGGGCAGCGCGTCCGATTGGCCCGAGTGCATGCGCCACGCCGCGGAGACCCTGGAGGCCTTCGGGGTGTCCCACGAGGCGCGGGTGCTCTCGGCACACCGGACGCCAGCGGAGACCCTGGCCTATGCGAGCGGCGCCGCCGCACGCGGCCTGGAAGCCCTGATTTGCGGCGCCGGGGGCGCGGCCCATCTCGCCGGCGTCGTCGCTGCGCACACCCTCCTTCCCGTGCTTGGGGTGCCGATCCAGAGCCCGGCGCTGGGCGGCCTCGACTCGCTCCTCTCCACGGTGCAAATGCCCGGAGGCATCCCCGTGGCCACCTTCGGCATCGGGAAGGCGGGTGCGGTCAACGCCGCCCTGTTCGCCGTCGGCCTCCTGGGCGCCTCGCGTCCCGAACTCCGCGAGCGGCTCGTCGAATACCGCAAGCAGCGCGCGGAGAAGGTCCTGCAGGCGAGCCTCGCTTGATGCCTGCGCCTCGGGGTGAGACGGTGGGGGCACGCCGGGAGGACGAATGAGCGAGTTCCCCTACGACGGCGCCGAGCCTTACGTCTACGTTAGTTACGCGCGCGAAGACGAAGACAAGTGCCGTCGGTTCATCGACCACCTAAACGCCCTCGGCTACCGGGTGCACTTCAACGACGACATCGAGGTCGATCAGGACAAGGTCCGCCAGGCAACCAACGTGGTCTTCCTTGTGACCGCGGGCGCGGGCGATTCGGAAGAGGTGAAGCTCGAACTCCAGTACGCCAGCGCCGCCGCCAAGGACGGCGTGGCCATCTACATCGAGGAGTGCAGCATCGACGGCACCGTAGGCCTCCTCCTCGGGCAATTCGACGAGCTCAAGCGCTACCGCATGAAGGAGGCCTTCTTCCGCAAGCGTCTGCAGAAGAGCCTCGACGCCAGCACCCAGCGACCCGGCGCGGTCCCTCCCCCCGTCGTGGAAATGGAGTTCGCGGCGCCGACCCCCAAGCCGCTTCCCAAGATCGAGGCGCCGCCGGCGCCGACCCCCAAGGCCCCGCCCCAGGACGAACTCGCCGCGCAGGTGGCGGCGTTCCAGTCCCAGCAGGGCGGCGCTTCCGGAGCACCCGCGCGCAAGCCGACCTCTGCTTCTCGAGGAGTCGAGGCGCCCGCAGCCGTGCAGCAGGCCGCCCAGCGGCTTCAGGAGAACCCGAAGCTGCTCTACGGAATCCTGGGCGGGGCCGGCGCTTTGTTGCTCGTGGGTCTGATCGCGCTGGCGATCGTCAGTCCCTCGGGGGGGCCCGAGGGAGGGAGCGGCGAAGCGGCCGCGGGGGCGGAGGGCGAGGACGCGGGGCCCGCGCTGACGCCCGAAGAGCGCGAAGCGCAGCGGCGGGCACTGCAGGCCGAGCTCGAGAAGCGGCAGGCCGAGCGCGAGCGCTTGCGCAAGGAGCGGGAGCGGCGAGAGGCCATTGCCAAGGCCTTGGGCGACGGGCGCCGCCTGCTGCGCGAGCGGCAGTACGACCAAGCGCTCGGGGCGCTCACGCGCGCGCTGGAACTCGACCCGAAGAACGTCGAGGCCTACCTGCTGCGCGCGGAGGCTTTCTACCGGCTGAAGAACGACGCCCAGGCGGTGGCGGACTACCAGAAAGTCCTCGCGCTGGACGCGAAGAACCTCGCCGCCTTGGTGGGTCGGGGGAAGATCCTCCGCTACAAGGAGCCAAAGAAGGCCGTCGCGGACCTGACCGCAGCGCTCAAGCTCGACCCGAAGAACGTCGAGGCCTGGATCCTGCGCGGCGACGCCAAGCGACAGGTCGGCAGCAAGAAGTGGCTCCGGAGCGCGATCAAGGACTACAGCTACTCGATCAAGCTCGATCCGCGGCCGGCAGCCTACTACGGTCGCTCCCTCTGCTACAAGAAGCTGGGCGACCAACGGCGAGCGGACCGGGACCTCGAGGCCGCCCGCCGGCAGAAGCCCTGAGGACGAGATCCGGCCCTACCGCAAGCCTCGCTGCGCCGTGCCGTGGCAAGGAGTCTGCGGGAGAAGGCAGGAAGGGCCTCGCGGGGGGCGTCGCAACCTCGGGTCGCAGGCCCCGATCTCCATTGGGCGGAGGCTTTGCGGGCGGGCCGCTCGCCGGCAGCGAGGGTCAGGGAAGGCGGTCGACCACGTCTTCCAGCGAGGGCTTGGGCGGCGAGGGGACCGCGGCGGGGGTGCCCGCGTAGAGGAAGCCGCAGATCCGCTCCCGCTCGGGGTCCACGCCGAGCAAGGCGTAGGTCTCGGGGGCGCGGGTCAGAGCGCCGGTGCCCCACTTGGAGCCCACTCCACGGGCGTGCAGCGAGAGCATGAAGTTTTGCGCGGCGCAGGCGACCGAGGCGTAGTCCTCCTCGCGCACGAAGGGGTCCTCGGCGAGCACCTGCCGGAGCACCACGAGGGCTCCCGGCGCCTCGATCTTGGCGCGGATGCTTCGTTCTTGTTCGGGGGTGAGCGCGGCGCTCCGGGCCTTGAGGCGTACGGCGAGGTCGGCGAGGCGGCGGCGTGTCTCCGCGCCGACCACCGTGAACCGCCAGGGGTGGGTGTGCTTGTGGTTCGGCGCGTGCAGCGCGGCAAGGAGAGCGTCGTCGAGGGCTTGGGGGGGGAGTGGGCCCGGAACCCAGCGGTGTACGGTGCGGCGGGTGAGCAAGGCTCGTTGGACGTCCATGGGCGCCATGCTACCGGCGCCGGCCGTCCATCGCAGCGCAGGGGAGCGGTCCGCGCGCAGAGTAAGATTCGCGCCATGACCAAGCCGGCGCCGGTCGTTCGCTTGCGCCCCAGCGAGCGCGTGTGGGTCACGGGAGACGTGCACCTCGCCCCCGGCGACGAGGGGCGGGTGCGCTTCTTTCTCGACTTCCTTGCCGCGGCGAGGACCGAGGCCGATCGCCTGGTCGTCCTGGGAGATTTGTTCGACTACTGGATCGGAGCCCGCCACGCAGAGGCGTGCGCCTACCGGCCCGTGCTCGCGGCCTTGCGCGCGGCGACGAGCGAGGGCTTCCCGGTCGACTTCGTCCCCGGCAACCGGGACTTCCTCGGACCGGACGAGTTGGAGTCGGTGGGGCTGAGCGTCTACGGCGATCGGGTGGTCTACGAACGCGAGGGCGTCCGCACCCTGGTAACCCACGGGGATCTGCTCGTGTCCGGCGATCGCTCCTACCAGCGCTACCGGCGGGTGGTGCGCTCGGGCTGCTTCTCGCTCCTCTACGGGATCGTCCCCGTGGCGGTGCGGGTGTTCGTCGCCGAGCGCCTGCGGGGCGTCAGCCAGCGGAAGCTGGGCAAGGTCGAGCCCTACGCCTTCGCCGTCGACGTGCGCAAGAGCGAGGCGTGGTTGCGGGCCCACGACGCACAGGAAGTGCTCATGGGGCACCTCCACCGCGAAGAGGTGCACGCCCACCCGGGCGAGCGGCGTACGCGCATGCTTCCGGGTTGGAGCGACGGCCGGGCCCCCTACTTCGAGCTGGGCCCGGCCGCGGTGTTGCGCTTCTACCCCGACTGAGGGCGCGAGTCGACCGACGCCCTCAGTTGCCGAAGGCGGCGCTGCCGACGAGGCCACTCGCAGAGGCCGGGGCGGCCGTGAGGTCGAGTTCGTCGAGGCGAGCCCAGCCCCAGCCGCCCTCGTGCTTCACGATCGCGCTTCGGCCGCTGCGGCTGACGTAGGTGATCCGCACCGCGTCGCCGGGCGCGAGCTCGTCTCCGACCCGCATGTCGACGCTGCTCGTTGCCTTGGCGCGGATGGCGCTCAGGTAGATGTGCTCCACGTCGCCGTAGCTGTCGGTGAAGGCGTAGCCCTCGACCTCGATCAGCCGGTCCAGCACCCGCGGGAGGGCGCGGGAGGGCGTCCCGGAGACGGTCGCCGTGTCGCCCGAGTTGGTGTAGAGCTTGATCTCGTCGTCCCAGTCCTTGATCACCTCGGCCACGAGGGTGGTCTCGACCGGCGAGAGCACCTCGGTGACTTCGAAGTCGTCTCCGTCGGGCTTGGCCTTCACGCGCACCTCGAGGCCGCGGAACTTGCGCAAAGAGCGGGCGAGACTGCCGGTGAGGCGGAGTTCGTCGCCGTCCTCGTGCACGTAGACCTTGGAGCCGGAGGTGGAGACGGTGCCGGCGAGGACCCGGATCCCGTCCGGGTTGAGGGGCAGGGCGGGCCGTCCGTGGCGAATGTTGTCTTCGATCAACTCCCAGTTGTTGACGTAGGGGTAGCCGGCGCTGGTGTCGTAGAACTCGAGGTCCTTGAAGGGGTTGCCGTCGCGGTAGAGGGGATGGTTCTCGACTTCCTCCCGGCTGTCGGCGCGGTAGACGATCTCGTGGGGCAGGATCCAGAAGGGGATCAGGACTTCGAATTCGCCGCTGAGGCCCTTGTAGTTGAAGATGCACCGCTCCGGGGCGATCTTGATGATGTAGTACGGGGGGCCGAAGGCCCACAGGGGCCGAGTCGAAGCCGAGATCAACACGCTCTTGGTGCTGTTGGCGCTGGTCCCCAGGCCGCCGCCCTTGTGGTGCTCGATGATCTTCTCGAGTTCGCGCAGGGCGTCGCCGTCGCCGCCGAGGAGGCTGGTGGCTTCGCGGAAGTAGCGGTCGATCAGGGGGAGGCGAGCGTCCCAGGAGCGGCGCGCGTAGCGAATGCGGTTGGGGAGCATGAGCCGGGGCCCGCCCGAAGGGTAGGTCTCGGGTTCGTCGAACAGCCCCGGCGCGTCGTCCTTCTTCTTCTTTCCGGCGGCGTTCGGCATTTGGTAGAGGCGGTCGTTCTTGGCGCCGCGCACGAGAATGATCTCGCTCCCCGGCGTCTTGGGCCGCGCGCCGCGCCGCAGGTAGTCGAGGTTCATTTGCACGTAGGCGCGCAGCCGGTCGTCGTAGCGATCGAGTTCGAGGTGCTGCTCGAGCTTGTCGGCCAGTTCGGGGTAGCGGCCCTGCTCGATCAGTTCCTTGAAATTGGCGTCTTGGGCGGTGGCCGGCGCGGCGAGAAGGGCCAGCGCGCACAGGCCGAGGCGGAGGGAGGTGCGATTCATGTTGGTTCCGACCCGTTGGAGGTTTGCCGGGGGTCTCGCATACGGTGCGCCAAAGGCGTAAGTGCTTTGAGTGGCTTGGCTTGGTTGTTCGCGGGTCGGTTCGCGAATGAAACTAAAGAACGCACCCGAACCGGTCGAGGATGGGGGCTGGAGGGTGATGCGATGACGGTGGCCCGGCTGCACAGCGAACGCACGGTGACCCGGACGCTGAGGCTGCGCTTGGGGACGCAGTCCTGGCAGGTCCCTTCGCGGGGGGTGTTTCGCATGGGCCGGCACCCCTCGAACGACTTGGTGCTGAACGACCGGCGGGTCTCCCGCTTCCATGCCCGCATCGTGTGGCGCGGCGATCAGCCCGTGCTCGAGGACTGCGGCAGCCACAACGGAACCTACGTGGACGGCCTTGCGCTGGACGGGCCCCTCCCCCTCGACGACGGGCAACTGGTGGGGCTTGGTGCTTGGGACCTCACCGTGGAGCTGAGCGAGCCTCCGGCCCTGATCCACGACGACGAAAGCGCGTTCTCCTTCTTCGGCGAGGACCCCGAGGAGGAACTCCTGGGGTGCTTCCGGAGCGCCCGCGACCTGCACCGCGTGCTCCTGGACCTCGAGGCGGAGCGGCGAACCGGCACCCTCGAGGTGCAGGTCCTGGGTCGGGAAGGGACGGTGACCCTCTGCCTGGGACGGGTCGTCGGCGCGCGCTTCCTCCACCTCGAGGGGCTCCCCGCTCTGGAGCGCCTCCTGCGTTCTTCGCGGGGGCGCTACCGGTACGTCTCGACCTTCGAGCTCGCCGAGAACACCCTCGACGTCTCGGTGCGGCAGCACTTGCGCGACGGCTTCTGGGTGAGCACCCTGCGCCACCGGCGCGCGGCCTAGTATCCCGTTGAAGAAGCCCTGACTTCGTTGCTCGTCGGTCACAACCCGAAGGTTGCTGAACCTCCTCGCGCCTCGTCGGGGCTCCACGAGCGAGCCGCTCGGCGGCCCCGAGCCTCGGGAGGAGGCGGCCTGGACGGGCTCCGCTTCGGCCTCCGTCCGCGTGGGTCCGTCTCGTTCGGGCCTCAGCCCTTGAGGCAGCCCAGGGGGCGGAGGCGCGCGACCTTGCGGGCGAGCCCGGCCTCGTGGACCACGTGCACGACCTCGGCGACGTCCTTGTAGGCCTCGGGGACTTCCTCGACGACGGTGGCGCGCGAGGCGCCGCGGACGACCACGCCCCGGGCGCGGAGCTGCGCGGAGACGTCGCTGTTGGCATACCGCCGCTTGGCCTCGGCGCGCGAGAGGAGGCGTCCGGCGCCGTGGCAGGCCGAGGCGAAGGAGGAGGTCGAACCGGCGCCGCCCACGAGCACGTAGGAGCAGCGGCCCATGTCGCCCGGAATGACGACCGGCTGGCCCACGGCTCGGTAGGCCGGGGGAAGGAGCGGATGCCCCGCGGGGAGGGCGCGGGTTGCGCCCTTGCGATGCACGAGCAGGCGACGCGCGGCGCCTTCCACGACGTGCTCCTCGAACTTGGCGATGTTGTGGCACACGTCGTAGACGGTCCGCAGGTCGCTCCCGAAGCGGTCGAAGACTTCGCGCGCCCAGTGGGCCATGACCTGCCGGTTGGCGAAGGCGTAGTTGGCTGCGGCCGCCATGGCGGCGAGGTAGTCGCTGGCTTCGGGGCTGCCCACGGGCGCGCAGCAGAGCTGGCGGTCCACGAGCGGGATCCCGTGGCGGGAGGCCGCGCGGAGCATGCCCTGCAGCGCGTCGGTGCAGACCTGGTGGCCCAGGCCACGGGATCCGGAGTGGATCATGAGGGTTACACGCCCTTCGCGGAGCCCGAAGGCCCGGGCGGCAGCGGCGTCGTGGACCTCGTCCACGTAGCCGACCTCGGCGAAGTGGTTGCCCGAGCCCAGGGTCCCGAGCTGGGGCCGCCCGCGCTGCAGCGCCCGCGCGCTGACGCGCTCCGGCTCGGCGCCGGCGATGCGGCCTCCTTCCTCGATGCGTTCGAGGTCCTCGGGGCGGGCGAGGCCGAGGGGTGTCAGGGCCCGCGCGCCGTCGCGAAGCACGGCCTGGAAGTTCCGTTCGTCGACCGCGAGTTCGGCGCGGCGGGAGCCAACGCCCGCGGGAATGGCGCGGAACAGAGCGCCGACGAGTTCGTCCATGCGCCCGGAGAGCGCCTCGCGGTCGAAGTCGGCGACGAGCAGGCGCACGCCGCAGTTGATGTCGTAGCCCACGCCGCCGGGGCTGACCACGCCGCCGCGCTCGGGGTCGAAGGCGGCGACGCCGCCGATGGGGAATCCGTAGCCCCAGTGGATGTCGGGCATGGCCAGGGAGTGGCCGACGATGCCCGGGAGGGTGGCCACGTTGGCGACTTGCTCGAGGCAGCGGTCTTGCTCGAGATCGGGCAAGAGGGCCTCGTCGGCGTAGACGAGGCCGTCGACCCGCATGGCGCCGCGCCGGGGGACGCGCCAGCGGAGCCCGTCCAGGCGCTGCAGCGGCACGCGGCCTCGGTAGGGGGGATCGCAGAGCGGCACTTCGACGCGGCCCTCGTGGCGGCGGCGGGCGCGCTGCCGGCGGCGCTCGCGGCGCTTGCGTTGCTTGCGGCTCATGGGGACTCCGGGCGGGCTATAGGTCGAAGACGATGCGCGCGCGCAGGCCATCTTCGACGGGTTCGAGGCGCGCGCCGTGGTGGGTGACGGCTTTCACGGGGCGGGCGATGGGATGCTCCTCGGGGTCGAAGCGGTCGCCGTGGAGGACGCCGCAGAGCGCGGTCTCGCTCGCACGGAGAACTTCGAGGCGCGCTGCGAGGAAGCCTTCGACTTCGAACAGGTAGACCAGCTCGTTGCCGAGGGCCACCAAGAGGTCGGCGCCGTCGATGCCCTCGAGCTCGATCCGGTGCTCGCTGCGCTCGTGCACCGCGGCGGGTACCTCGATGAGGAGCTCGAGGAAGGCGCGCACGAGGAGTTCGGCGAGGCCGCCGAGGCCGGGGGCCTCGAGGACGACGCCGAAGTCGCCGGTGTGGTCGAAGAAGCGCAGGGAGCGGGGCATGGGTCACGTCGCTCCGGACGACGCCCGGGGCCTCGTCTGTCGATCCGACCGCCAAGGCGCGGGTGGGTCAAGTTTGCCTCGCGGCGCGCCGAAAGGGGGATGTCGCGAGGTGATCCATGGTCCGCGTCACCACCGTTCGTCTGTTCCCCGGGCAAGGCCCCAGCGCGGGCCTCGCTCGGCAACTGGGTCGGGGCGAGTCCTGCTTTGCGCGGTTTGCGGGCGACCCGGAGCGGCGCCTCTGGGTGTGCGCCCGCGTGGGCGAGCGCCTCTTCGGTTCGGTGCTGGAGCGCGACGACGAGTGGCTTTCGGGGCTGTGAGGCGCGACGCCGCGGCGGCGTGCCTCAGAGGAGGGACAGCTCGTCCTTGTCGACTTTCTGGAAGCCGTGTCCTGGGAAGTGGACCTTCACCTTGGGGAAGCCCTCACGCATGAAGCGCACTTCCCCGATTCCGTAGACTGCGTGGCGGACCCGCGCGCCGACGCCGAGTTGGCCGGGTTCGAGGGCACGAACCATGATCCGCTCTTGCTTGCGCGCGAGGCGGGAAGGCTCGGCGGAGGCCTTGGGCCGGGCGCGGCGCGACCGGCGCGGGCGCTCGGGTTCGCTGGAGCGAGGCGGCGGGCGGGTGGCGAAGGAGACCTTCTTGCTGGCGGTGGGCGTCTTCTTGGGAAGGAGGTCGAGCAGCGGGGTCGGCTCGGGCTCCGCGGCGACCGGCTCCTCGCACGGCGTGAGGACGACCACGAAGTCCGGGGGGGCGTCCGGCGTGGGCTCGTTGTCCTCGGTCCAAAAACGTCCTTCGCTCTTCCAGTCGAGGACGTGGACCACCGCCGTGTAGCGCCCGGGAGCCGGGGCGGGGTAGAGGCCTCCGCCGTCGGGGAGGGCGGGGAGTCGATCGCCGGCGCCGTCGCCGGGGAGGCGCTCGGCGGGGCCCAGGAAGAGCTCCTCCCCCTCCACCCGCAAGGGGGCGGCCTCGCTCCGACCGCAGGCGAAGAGGGCCTCGCCCGGGTCGAGGGCGTCTCCGAGGCGGAGGCGGTGGGGACGGGTGGCGGCCCGCCCTCCGCCGAGGGGCCAGATGGCGAGGTGTCCCGCGGCGCGCTCGGGGGTGCCGAAGGGCGCGGAGCTCCACCACGAAGAGGGAGCCTTCACCCGAGCCCGCAGCAAGGAGGGGTCGTAAAGGGCGATCAGTCCGGCATCGCTCTGGGCGCTGACGATCCTCGGCATGGCGGCGCTCGCTCCTGGCAGGCCCGAGCCTAGCTGGGGAGCGGGGGCTGTGCCAGGAGGAGCGCGCGGTGGGGGTGCGTTTCGCCGGACCGGCTCGGTCGCCGACGCGCCGAGGGCCCCGGGCCGGGTGGCAGAGGCGGGGGGCGACGGGCGGACGGACCTCGTTACGGGCGCCGACCGGCGGAGGACCGGGGGGAGGCCGGGTTCTCCGCTTGGCTTGCCGGGGTGGCGCCGCCGACGCGGCGGCGAAGCGCCTCGAGTTCCTCGGCCGAGAGGAGCTTGATCGGTTCGGGGACTCGCGTGGTGTAGAAGCGCACGGAGATCCAGCCGTCCTTGAACTCCGCCAGCGTGGGCACGGCGAGGGCCTCGCAGTCGGCGGGGAG
The DNA here is from genome assembly GCA_003695705.1 of Planctomycetota bacterium. Taxonomy (GTDB): domain Bacteria; phylum Planctomycetota; class J058; order J058; family J058; genus J058. The sequence goes on along the minus strand of RFHU01000488.1, from coordinate 5,705 downwards.
CCGGTCGCGCGGGAGGACCAGGTGCAGGATGCGCCAGCCGGCTTCGTCCTCTCGGCTCTCGCTGGAGATGGCTAGGGGCGAGCGTCCTTGGGGTAGGCTGCCGCCTTGGGCGAAGCGGCCCGCTTCGCGGTTGCTGACCGGGTAGGCGGCGGCCAGGAGGCGTCGGAAGCCGAGCTTGCCCTTGACGTGGGCGCGGACCTCGATGCCCACCCGCTCTTCGCTTCCGGCGGGGAGGAAGGAAAGGACGTAGCGGTGGTCCGCGTCGTCGTCGGCTTGCGGGGGGTAGGCGTCGAGGCTCCCGCGCTGGTCCTCCGCGGCGAGGGTGTAGCGCGCTTCGGTGCCGAGGTGTTCCGAGAAGGCGGGGAAGCCGAGGTCGGCGATGGAGTGGCGAGGAGCCGCGCAGCCGGAGCCGCAGGCGGCGAGGGCAAGGCCGAGGAGGGCGAGGGGGCGGGAGGGCGTCATGCTTGGGCCGTGAGGAGTTCCTGGGGAATGGGGAGCCGGCCGGCGAATCCTGCCCGCGGGTCGTGGTAGTAGCGCAGTTCGGGCTCGTCGTCTCGCCAGCAGAGGTGCACGGGGCGGCCGTCGATGATCCCCGGGAAGTCGACGATTCCGAACTCGAAGTTGGGGCAGCGGAAGCTGCAGCCGACTTGTTCGAGCTCGTCGAGCAGCTCCTGCAACTCGGCAACGAGGACCGCGGCGCGGTCCTCGTCCTCGACGGTAAGGTCCTCCAGTGCTTGCAGGCGCCGGAGTTCGCGACCGCGGACGAGAACGTCCGCCACGATTCTCCGGACGAGGGGGAGGGTGCGGTTCGCTTCGAGGGGAGTGAAGACCTTCGGCACGGGACCTCCTGGGCGCCCGCGGCGGACCGGGCGGAGGCGGACTCGGGGCCTCGGGCCGGAGGGGCCTCCCCGCGCGGGTGCCGGATCCGCAACCCTACCAAGGCTCAGCGGGAAGGGAGCTTGCGAATGTCCACTTCCCAGGGCGGCATGTCGCCGGGCTTGCGCTCGATCACGTAGGTGGCGCCGGGCTCTGCGTAGAGGGTGATGTCGCGGTATTCGTAAGGCGTTGGCGAGTCGTCGGCGATGTCCGCTTCGATGCGGATCTTCAGCCGCCGCAGGCCGGGTTCGACGAGGGTCTCGCCCACGCGGCTGGCAACGTCCTGGCCGTCCACGCGCCAGAGGGTGATGTCCGTCGACGGGTCGACGACGGCGTGGGGTTCCTCGCTCGTGGGGCCGCCGGCGTAGGAGGGGCCGCTGACGCAGCCGGCGCAGAGGGCGAGCAGGAGGGGGGCGAACGGAGCGACGGTGCGGGTCATGGGGTCCTCCTCGGTTGCTACCGGCGGGGCAGGCGCTGACGTATAGTCCCACACGATGGCCACCTACGTGGTCCCAGGCTTTACCCTCCTCGAGGCCCTGCGCGGGCGAGGGACGGTCCGCACCTTCGTTGCGCGGGAGGACCGCACCGGTCGGACCTTGGACCTGAGCGTGCTCCGCCTCGCGGGCGCGGCCGAGGAGGCGGAGGAGCGGCAGCGGCGCTTCTTGGAGGAGGGGCGGGCGGTGCTGGGGGTCGAGCACCCGCACTTGGTGAAGGTGCTCGACGTGGGCTCGGGCCCGGGAACCGCCTGGATTTGCCAGGAGCACGTGGAGGGACTCGCGCTCGACGAGGTGCTCGCCTGCTGCGGGGGCCGGTTGAGTGTGCCCGAGGTCCTGGCGGTCGGAGTGCATGTCGGGGAGGCGTTGGCTTGTCTGTCCGCCTCCGAGCGCGAATTCGTGCACCGCGACGTCCGGCCCGGCACGATCTTGATCGGCCCCGACGGCCGCGCTCGCCTCACGGGCTTCGGTGCCCTGTCCGAGTCGAGCTACGAGCGCCTGCACCAAGGCGACGTGCCCCAGGGCGAGGTGGATTTTCTCAGCCCCGAGCAAGTCGAAGGCGACCTGAGCCCCACGCCGCGAACCGACGTCTACGGGCTGGGAGCGACCCTCTACCGTTGCCTGTGCGGTCGGCCGCCCCACGGAGGGACGACGCTCTTCGCCCGCCTGCGAGCGATCGTGCAGGGATCGCCGCCGGACCTGCGCGAGGTGTTTCCCGGGGCGCCCGAGGACCTTGCGGAATTCCTCTCTCGCTGCCTGGAGTGGGACGCGGACGATCGGCCCCTCGTCCGCGACGTGGCCCCCCTCCTGCGCCGACTCGCCTGCGGGGAGGGCCTTGCGGGGGCTTGGGACACCGAGGCCTTGTCCGCCCTCTACGCGCGGGCGAGCGCTCAGAGCGCCCCGCCCTTCGCGGCGGGCGCCGTGCGGGTGGTCCTGCGCGGGGCGGAGCGGAGCGTGGAGCTGCGCCTGGCGCGCGAGGAGGAGGCGGAAATCGGTCGTTCGCCCCAGGCGGCGGTGTGTCTGCCCTTCGGCTGGGTGTCGCGGCAGCACGCGCGGCTGCGTTGGGACGGCGAGCGCCTCTGGCTGTTCGACCTGGGGAGCGCGAACGGTACCAAGCGCAACGGAGAGCGTGTCGAGGGGGCGGTGAGCGTACGCCCGGGGGACGTGCTGTCCTTCGGGGATTCGGTCTTCGAAGTCGACTTTGAGGCCGACGCCGACGCCTCTTCCGCTCGCTGCGTGGTCTGCGGACGGTCCTTGACGAGCGACGAGGTGCACGAGGGCGGCGTCGCCAGCTGCGCGGCCTGCCGTGCGCAGAACGCCGCCGAGCGCACCGCGGGAGACGTGCGGGCGCGGGCGGTCCTCGAGGAGGCGCGCTTCGAGGTCTGCGAGGCCCTTCCTGCCCGTGCGCCGTTGCACCGCTACCGCGTCCGTCGGCGCGCGCGGTCCTTCCTGGCCACCGTCGTGGACGTGGGCGAGAAGGCCGCCCGGCGGATCGTCGCCGAGAGCCAGGGGGCGCTCGCCGTCAAGACTCCGGGGGCCTTGCCGGCGGTGGACCTCGAGGCGCGCGGGGGGTTCGTGGTCGTGGTCAGCGACGCGCCCGAGGGCCAGAGCTTGGCCGAATGGGTTGCCTCCGCAGGCCCTTTGCCGGTGCGCGAGGGGCTGCTCTTGGGCCAACTCCTCTGCGAGGTCTGCGAGGAGTTCGCCGCGCGCGGCGAGCGGGCGACCTTGTCCCCCGACGCGGTCTTCCTGGCGACGGACGGCCAGCCCCGCCTCTTGGACGTCGGCCTGTCGCCGACCCTGGAAGCAGCCCTGCGCGCGGCCCCCGGCGCAAGCACCGAGCCGTGCTTTCGCGCTCCGGAGGTCGAGCGAGAAGGGGATCCGGGCTCCGCGGCGGGGGTCTACGAGGTCGCGGGGATCGTGTTCTATGCCTTGCGGGGGACGCCGCCGGCGGAGCGGGTGGGCGGTCGGCGCAGGGAGCGGGGCTTCGTGGGGGAAGCCTCCGGGCTTCCCACCGCCGTGCGGGACCTGCTCGCTCGCGCCCTCGCTTCCGAGGCGGAGCGGAGTCCTCGGAGCCTCCCCGCGCTCGCCGACGCCTTCGCGGAGCTCGCCGAAGCGCTCATGGGAGGAGTCGGCGAGGACGACGCCGCGGCGGACGACCTCCTCGGGCGGGGTGGGCAGGCCGAAGGGTGAGCGGCGAAGTTCGCTACGGGACGGCTGGTTGGAGCTTTTCCGATTGGTACGGACCCTTCTACCCCACGGCGCCGGACGATGAGGGGCCCGGTGCGCTGTTCTCGGGGCGGCTCGTGGAGCCTCCCAACCCCGACCTGGCCCTCGCGCGGCGTCGGCCCCTGATCTACTACGCACGCTGGTTCGACTTCGTCGAGGCGAACGTCAGTTTCTACCGCACTCCCTCTCCGCGGACGAGCGAGGCTTGGCTGCGCGACACCTGCCGCAGCGAAGGGCCTTCGTTCTTGTTCAGCGTCAAGGCGCCCCGTCGCTTCACCCACGAGGGAGTGTTCACGGACTCCGAAGTCGCGGCCTTCCGCGCGTTCGTCGAGCCCTTGCGCGCGTCGGGGCGCCTGGCTGCGGTGCTGGCGCAGTTTTCGGGCTCCTTCGGCTGGGGTCCATGGGCGCGCGAGCGGCTCTTGCGTGTGCGCGAGGTCCTCGCCGGCTTGCCGCTGGTGGTGGAAGTGCGCGAGCGTTCGTGGGCGGAGCCCGAGGCGGTGTCCTTCGTGCGCGCGCTGGAGGCCAGCCTGGCGAGCGTCGACCAGCCGCAGGGGCGCAGCACCCTGCGCCCCTGCGAGGAGTTGACCTGTCCCGCCTTGGCCTACGTCCGCCTGCACGGGCGGAACGCGGCCGCTTGGTTCGACGCCCGCGCCGGTCGCGACCGGAAGTACGACTACCTCTACGCCGAAGACGAGTTGCGCGAGTGGGGCCGCAGGATCGAAGGCTTCGCGGCCCGCGCCGAGCGCACCTTGGTCGTTGCGAACAATCATTTCCGCGGTCAGGCTCCCGCCAACGCCTTGGAACTTCGCGCCTTGCGCGAGCCTGTGCGCGTGCCCGCGCCTTTGGCGCGGGCCTACCCGCGGCTGCGCGGACTGGCGGAGGAGGCGTGAACAAGCGCAAGCGGACTGCGCGGCGAGAGCGGAAGGCGCCACGAGACCTCAGCCTTCCGCTCGAGGCCTTGCGTTGGCGGGTGGAGGACCCGGCCGAGGATGGCGCGCGGCTGGACCGCTTCCTCATGGAGCGGCTCACCTGGCGTTCGCGCAGTTCGATCGTGCACCTCCTGCGGGAAGGGAAGGTCTCTCGCAACGGCGAGGCCGTGACCCGCAAGGCGGCGCGGGTGCATCTCGGCGACGAGGTCGCGGTGGCGGTCCCGCCGCCCGCCGAGGAAGAGCGCCACGCGGAGCTCGGCGAGCGCCTTGCCGCGGCGGTCCTCTACCAAGACGAGCACCTGATCGCCTTGGCCAAGCCGGCGGGCTTGGTGGTCCACCCGGTGGGGCGCGTGCGCGTGAACACGCTCATTCAGGCCCTGCACTGGGCCTTCCTGCACGGTCCCTTGCGGCGGGCGGGGCGCGGCCCCGACCGGATCCCGCGGATCTGCCATCGCCTGGACAAGGACACTTCGGGGGTGATCGTCCTCGCGCTGACCCTTGCCGCGCGCAGCCGCCTGCAGGCGGCCTTCGATGCCCGCGACGCCTTGGAGAAGGACTACTTCGGGGTCGTCGTCGGCGCTCCGGAGGGCGACGGAGGCCGTGTGGACCTGCCCCTGGGGCGGGACGAGGAGGCCGCCGTGGGGCTGATGATGACCTCGCGGCCCGACGGCCTCCCCGCGGCGACGAGCTGGCGCGTGCGCGCGCGCGGCGAGGGGCTCACGGCCTTGGGCTTTCGGATCCACACGGGGCGGCAGCACCAGATCCGCGTGCACGCGGCCCAGGGGCTCGGTTGCCCGATCCTCTGCGATCCGCTCTACGGGAAGGGCGAGCGGTGCTGGCCCGCCGAGGAGCCGGTCCTGCGCCGCCAGGCCCTGCACGCCGAGCGGCTCGCTTTCGACCATCCGATCGGGGGCGAGCGCGTCGAATTGCGGGCTCCTCTGCCCGAGGACTTGCGTGCGGTCGGGGAGCGCCTGGTCCCGGGCTGAGGGCGGGCGGAGGAACTCAGAGGAGGCCGAAGGCTGCCCGCAAGCCGTCGGCGAGGAAGACCAGCCCCGCGGCGAGTCCGAGCCAGCCGGCGGCGATGGCGACGGGGGGGATGCGCCGGCGGTAGACCACGCCGACGACCTCGAACCCAGAGCGTCGGATGGGAACGTCGGGCTGCTCGGGGATGTCTTCGGGG
>RFHU01000487.1 GCA_003695705.1 Planctomycetota bacterium | reverse complement strand
GGAGCTGTTCTACGTGGATCCCGAGGTGGGCTGGGTGGGCTCCATCGCGCCCGTGCGCCCGTGCTTGGGGGCCTACCTGCAGCTCTGGCAGCTCCCGGCCTGGCGTGCCCCGTGCGGGAGGTGCGGTGCGGAGGCCTACGTCGTGGGCTGCCTCGGATCGCCCTTTTCGGGCGCCCCCCTGGCCCGGCTGTGCTGTCCTGCCTGCTTGGGCGTCACGAGCACGCGGACGCTGGGCTCGTACGCGCAGGTCTGGCGGTCCGCCGCGGATCTGTGCCGGCCGCAGGGCTCCGGTAGGGAGCGGCAGGGGGTCGAGTGGGCCCGGCGACCCGAGCACCCGCGACCCCAGGCGGCGCTGGGACTGGCCGAGGCGCTCGCGCTGCTGGCGAGGGAGGAGCGCCAAGAGGAACGCTGACCGCGGCCTCGCGGACTCGGCGAAGCGATGGGGCGGGCGTAGGTCCCCCCAAAGGATCCCGGGTCGGGGAGACCTCCTTGACTCCAGGAAGCGATTTGCACTCCGCCGAGGCTGCGGGGGGAGGCCCGCCTCGAAGGTGGGACGCAACGCAGAAGGCCCCGGAGCGACGCAACGAGCTCCGGGGCCTTACTTCATGGACGGGGGCGGACTTGAACCGCCGACTCCGTGATTTTCAGTCACGTGCTCTACCAACTGAGCTACCCGTCCTCAGTGGCCGTGGAATGGTAGGAGGGGCCGAGGGCCCCGTCAAGAGACGTCGGCGGGAGGTGCGCCCGTCTTCGTTTTTCGGGAGAGGATCTCGCGAGCGCGGGCGACGTCTTGGGCGATCTGGGCGCGCAGGGCGGCGGAGTCGGAGAAGTTCTGCTCCTCGCGCAGCTTCTCCACGAAGAAGACCTCGAGGAGTTCGCCGTAGAGGTCGCGACCGCCTTCGAGGAGATGGACCTCGACGAGTTCTTCGCCTTCTTCGGAGGGGAAGGTGGGGCGCTTGCCGATGTTCACGGCGGCGGGGAGGAGGGGGCCTTCGCCCCGACCCGGGCCGACCGTCCGTGCGCGTGCGGCGTAGACGCCGGCGGGCGGGCGCGCCGCGTGCTGCAGATCGAGGTTGGCCGTGGGGAAGCCGAGGGTCCTCCCGCGGCGGTCCCCTTCGACGACGCGGCCGAGGACGGAGACTTCGCGGCCCAGGAGGCGGCGGGCGGTCCCGAGTTCGCCGAGCTTGACGGCTTGGCGAATGGCCGTGCTGGAGATGACCTGCCCGTCGCACCGCAAGGGCAGTTCGCGGGCGCGGAACCCGTAGCGTTCGCCGAGGGAAGAGAGGAGGGCGAAGTCGCCTGCGCGGTCCTTGCCGAAGCGGTGGTTGGTTCCCACCAGGACCCGCGAGGCGCCGAGGCCTTCGACCAGGACGCGGCGCACGAAGTCCTCGGGAGGCCAGGCGGCCATGACTTCGTCGAAGGGGAGCACGACCACTCCGCCGATGCGTTGGCGTTCGAGGAGCAGGAGCCGGTGCTCGAGGGTGGTCAGGAGGCGGAAGGCGGCGTCCTCGATGACCTTGCGCGGGTGATGCGAGAAGGTGACGACCACCGTGTCGACGGGCGATGGGTCTTCGCCGTCGCGGGCCCAGTCTTCGAGGGTCTTGAGGACCTCCTGGTGACCGCGATGCACGCCGTCGAAGACGCCGACGGCTACGGCGGGTCGGTGGAAGGCGCCCGGCAGCCCGGGATCGCCGAAGGTGAGGCGGCGCGTCACCATGAGACTCTGGCGGGGTTGGGGTGGAGCGGAGATCGGGGAGGGGCTGGCCTGCTAGCGGACCGCGGAGGCCGCGCGCTCTTCGAGCGCACGCAGCTTGCGCTTGAGGGACTGCTTCTTGGCCGGGCTCAGCCGGTCGATGAACAACACACCGTCGAGGTGGTCGTATTCGTGAAGGATGCAGCGGGCGACGAGGCCGTCGCACTCGATCTCGAGCACGTTGCCGTCGAGGTCTTCGGCCTCGACCACGATCCGCTTCTCGCGGCGCACCTTGCCGTGAATGCCGGGCAAGGAGAGGCAGCCCTCCTCCATGAGCCAGGTGCCGCCGCCCTTCTCGAGGATGCGTGGGTTGATCAGGGCGAGTTCGTCTTCTTTCTCGCCGGTGACGTTGATGACGAAGAGGCGCTTGTTCCAGCCGATTTGCGGCGCTGCGAGGCCAATGCCCTTGGCCTCGTACATGAGGGGGAACATGGCCTGCACGCGCTCGCGCAGTTCGGGGGTCACCTCCTCGACGGGCTCCGCCGTGCGGCGGAGGCGCGGGTCGGGGTAGGTGAGGATGGCGTCGGTCGCGGGCATGAGGACCCCTGAGTGCAGGCGGGCGAGGCGGCAGACCTCGACGCAAGTGTAGCAGCGGGCGAGGTCGAGGCAAGAATCACGAAGCAAGGCTTCGGGCGGAGCGGCGGAGGCCCCGAGCGTTGACACCTGGGCGCATCGGCTGTAACTTCCCACGCCACCAGCCCAATCCTCGCGTACCAGCATGCCCCCTTCCAAGCACCTCGAGAAGGCCCGCGCGGCGGTCAAGAAGAAGAACTTCGAGTACGCCGCCGAGCTCTACCTGCTGCATCTCAAGATGCACCCCGGCGACGTGGAGGCGCGCCGCGAGTGCCGCAGCGCCGAGCGTGCGATGAAGAAGCTCAAGGGCAGCGGCGGGTTCATGGCCAAGGCCCGCGCCAAGAAGCTCGAGTTGCAGGCCCAGGCGATTCGCGTCAACAAGAAGGATCCCGAGCGGACCATGCTCCAGTGCGAGGAACTGCTCAAGCAGGACCCCGACGTGGTCGTGGCCCTGCTGCGCCTCGGCGAGGCGGCTTCCTACGCCAACCACAACGAGGTGGCGATCTTCGCCTTCGAGGACGCGCTCGGCATCGACCGCGAGAACAAGGAAGCCCTGCGCCTCCTGGGTCGCGTGCAGGAGGGCACGGGGAACCTGGAGAAGGCGCTCAAGTGCTTCCAGCGGCTCAACAAGATCGACCCGCGGGACAAGGAGGCCCTCGACAAGATCAAGCGGATCCCCGCGGCGATCACCTCCAAGGGCTACGAGGAAGGCTCCAAGAAGGGCGGCTTCAAGGGTCTGATCGACAAAGAAGAAGCCCAGAAGCTCGAGGCGCAGAGCCAGCGCGTGCGGACACCCGAGCAGGCCCTTGCGCGCATCGAGGACATCAAGAAGACGAAGCTCGCCGAGGACCCCAAGGACGTCAAGGCGATGCGCCTCATCGCGGAACTCTACGTCAAGGCAGAGCTCCCCGAGAAGGCCATCGAGACCTGCAACCAGGCGCTCGCCATCGACCCCAACGACTACCTCGTCTCCGAGCTGCGCGGCGACCTGATGCTGCAGCGCTACCAGGACGCCCTCAAGAAGCTCAAGGCGGCCTACGCCAAGAGCAAGGACCCGGCGATCAAGCAGAAGTACGCCAAGGTCCAAAAGGAGCAGCGGAACTTCGAGATCGAGGAATACCGCCGGCGCGCCGAGGCCCACCCCACCGAGCCCGGGCACAACCTGCCCCTGGGGAAGGCGCTCTACGAGATGGGCCGCATCGACGAGGCCATCCAGGCGCTGCAGAAGGCCAAGCAGGACAGCCGCCGCAAGACGCAGGCGAGCTACTACCTCGGCCAGTGCTTCATCAAGAAGAAGCTGCTCAAGATGGCCCTCAAGGAGCTCGACGCCGCCCGCGCGGAGCTCTACGAGATGGACGAGCAGAAGAAGGACATTACCTACCTCATTGGTCGCATCTACGAAGGCGCGAAGAAGACCGAAAAGGCGCGCGCCGAATACGAGAAGATCGCCGAGGTCGACTTCAACTACAAGGACGTGACCGCCCGCATCGAGAGCATGAGCGGAGACCTCTGAGCGAGGATCCTCCGCGAAGCGTCCCCAGCCCCGAACCCAAGCAAGCCACGAGGACCCAGCACCATGCCCAACACCCAGCAAGCCAAGAAGCGTCTGCGCCAGAACGCCAAGCGACGCCAGATCAACCGCTCGCGGAAGACGGCCATCAAGACCTTTACCCGCAAGACCCTCAAGGCCATCGAGGAAGGCAAGCTCGAGGAGGCCCAGGCCAACTTCGTCCAGACCCAAAAGCGCCTCGACAAGGCCGCCAAGGGCTCGACCATTCACCCCAACAAGGCGGCCCGCCGCAAGAGCCGCCTGCAGAAGCGCCTCAACGCGCTCCAGGCCAAGCCCTCTTCCTAGCGCCCCGGCCGCGCCTGCGCGTCCTCGCTTGCATTCCGTAGCGCCTCTGCTACGGTTCCGAACACCGCGCGCCCGTAGCTCAATTGGATAGAGCGCTGCCCTCCGGAGGCAGAGGTTTGGGGTTCGAGTCCCTTCGGGCGTAACAGACAGGGCCAGGGCTTACGGCGACGTGGGCCCTGGCCCTGAGTTCGTACCCCG
>RFHU01000486.1 GCA_003695705.1 Planctomycetota bacterium | reverse complement strand
TCTTGGCCTTCTTCTTGGCCTTCTTCTTGGCCTTCTTCTTGGTGGCCTTCTTCTTGGCCTTCTTCTTGGTGGCCTTCTTCTTGGCCTTCTTCTTGGTGGCCTTCTTCTTGGTGGCCTTCTTCTTGGCCTTCTTCTTGGCCTTCTTCTTGGTGGCCTTCTTCTTGGCCATACGCGGATTCCCCCTTTCGGTGAAGCTGACTCGCCTGCGGTTTCAAAGTAGCAACCCCCACTACCCAGGGCAAACGCTTTGCGTGAATTTTCCCGTTCGCGATGGAGGGGCGATGGGGGCGGGCGCGCTTCTTGCCTGCGATCCGCTGCGCAGCGTGCGGTATGATCCGCGGTCCTGTCGCCAACCGAGCGCAGCGCAAAGAACGAGAGAGGAGGGCGCGTGGCCGTACCCGTGATCGATGACGCCAGCTACCAGTCGGCCGTGGCTGAGTCCGAGCGACCTGTGGTGATGGACTTCTTCGCTACCTGGTGCGGGCCTTGCCGCATGCTCGATCCCGTCGTCAAGGAGCTTGCCGAGCAGTACACCGGCAAGGTGGACTTCGTGAAGGTCGACATCGACCAAGCGCGCCAGGTCGCAGAAAACTTCGCGGTGACGTCCGTGCCCACGCTCGTGCTCGTCAGGGGAGGGCAGGAGGTAGACCGGCTCGTCGGCGCTCGCCCCAAACCGGCCCTCGAGAGTTGGATCCAGTCGCAGATTGCCAGCTAGTTCGCCTTCGCAAGGGTGCCCCGGCTGCGGTGGTCGGCGGTCACGGGTCGAGGGTCGCTGGACCTCTTCGCTCCTCCTTCGCGCACGGCCAAGCCCCGACAGGCCTGCGAAAGGGTCCGAGTGCCTCCGAGGGAGTTCCTGCGGTCCCGGACGACACCTACCACGCGCGCGGGTTCCTGTGCCGCCGTCCACCTCGTGCGCTGGGCGGGCCGAGCGACCGCGGGAGGTGGCGTACCCTGCGCCGGGAAGGCGCCTCGAGCGAAGTTTCCTCTTCGGACTTCTGCCTGCACTCCAGGTGCGGGGAGCCCGCTCGGCTCCCCGAATGCGGAGGGCACCGAACGGGACGTAACGCATAGGACCCCGTGGCACCCCACGTCATGACCGTCGCGCGAACGCAGAGAGGGAGAGGCAACGATGCTGGATGAGCGCGCCCTCAACGAGTTCGAGTCCGTCTTCGAGGCCGCGGTTCGTCCGCGCGTTCGCCTCGCGCCCGTGCGTTGGGCTCGGATCCTTGTCGCTCTGGACGGATCCCCCGCCTCTGCCTCCGGGATTGCGTTGGGGGAGCTGCTGGCGCAACGCAAGGACGCTGCGCTGCACTTCCTGGCCACTCGGTCTCTTGCTCCCGGCGAGGACGCCGCGCGAGCCGCAGAGACTCTGGAAGCGGAGCAGACCACGGCGGTCGCTCAGGCGAAGCAGAAGGAGCTGAAGGTCTCCGGCAGCGCGGCCCTCGCGCCTCCGGGGGATGCGATCCTGGCGGAGCTGCGCGCCGCGCCGACGAGCTTGCTCGTCATCCCCACCCCCTTCGGAGGGCAGACCCCCGATGCGACCTCGCTCGGCTCGACCGTCGATCATCTCCTTCGCGCCTCGGATTGCCCTGCCCTTCTCCTGAAACATCCCGTTCTGCGCCCCGAGGATGTTTTCCGCCGCGTGTTGGCCTACGTCCCCAGCGGCTTCGAGGTCGGTCCCCACTTCTCCATTCCCTTCGACCTCGTCGAACCAAACGGGACTCTGGAACTGATCCACGTCGTCAACGAACGCGAGATTGCTCGCTACGCTGCCGCTTTCGAAGTGACCGCCGACGGCGACGACGAGCGGGCCAAGACCCAGTCGATGGTCGAGGGCATCGAACGTCGCATGACAGCCCTCTTGGACGCAGCCCTGCGCGAGGTCCGCAACGAACCCTTCACCTGCCGCAGCGTCGTGGTGCACGGCGATCCCCTCGAACGCGTCGCCTCCCACGTACTCGACTTCGAGGCCTCGTTGCTGGTCGTCGAGAGCGAATCGCGTCCCGAGACCCCCGTCACCCCAGAGGCGTACCACCTCCTCAAGGAGATCACGGGCATCCCATTGCTCGCGCTGTAGCCATGAGCACGAACGACGAGAGCACCCACGCGCACGCCCACCGGCCGCTCCCGGTTGCCGTCGGTTTCGCCTGCACTTCGCTGGCGGCAACCCTCGCGCTCCACTTTCACTGGATCCGGGAGGACTACCTGTTCGCCGGGCTCCTAGCGCTTACGCTTGGCGTTCTGGCCTCCGAAAAGCTCAACAAGGTCATCCTCGTCCTGTTGAGCGCGGGGCTGTGCCTCTTCCTGGCCGTGGCGGAGGGCGGACTCCACGCCACGGCACACGTCGAGCACTGGGAGATCCCCCAATACATCGCGATGGTCGACTGGGGAACCATCGGGATCATCATCGGCAGCACCGTCTTCGTCGAGTTGATCTCGCGCAGCGGCCTGTTCACCTACACTGCGATCCGGCTGCTGAAGTTGAGCCGCGGCGATCCCCTGCTCCTGCTCATCGCCTTCTCTGCGCTGACCGTCATCTTCAGCGCCTTCCTCAACAACGTCACGGCGATGATCATCGTCGGCTCCCTGACGGTCGTCTCCTGCCGGAAACTCGAGCTCGACCCGACGCCGTACCTCCTCACGGAAGGGATCTTCACCAACATCGGTGGACTTCTGACCTTGATCTCTTCGGTCCCGAACATCATCGTCGGGACCGAGGCGGACATCGGCTACGCGACCTTCCTGGTGGTCAGCGGCCCCTACTGCCTGATCGCCTCCGTCGCGACCATCTTCCTCGCCAAGCGCATGTTCTGCATCCACGCGCTCGAGTCTGCCGAGGCGCGACGCGAAGCCCGGGAGCAGGTGGAGCGCTTCGACGAGTGGGAGACGGTCAAGGACCGGCGCTTCTTCTTCCTCGCTGCAGGGGTGCTGGGGCTCATCGTGTTGGCCTTCGCTCTCCACTCGCAGATTCCCGTCCTCAACCGCATGGGCCTCGAAGTCGTCGCCTTCGTCGGCGCGACGGCAATGCTCGTTCTCTACCCAACCGACGTGGAGGAAGTCCTCGACCGGGTCGAGTGGTCCCTTGTGTTCTTCTTCACCGGCCTCTTTGCCCTCCTGGGCGTAATGGAACACGCCGGCGTGCTTCGGCTCATCGGGAAGGCCCTCGAAGGTTTGTTCGGGAGCGGATCCGTTGCGGGACCCCTGGTGATGCTCTGGTCCTCGAGCCTCTTCAGCGGAGTCACCGACAACATTCCCCTTTCCGCCGTCCTTGCCAAGGTCCTGGGGGGATTTGCCACCCCGTTCCCCTACCAGAGTTCGCTCTGGTGGGCTCTGATCTTCGGCGCAGGGCTGGGCGGCAACCTGACCCCCATTGGCAGCGCCTCGACGGTGGTCGCGATCTCGATCCTCAAGAAGGAAGGCAAGAAAGTGAGCTTCATGGGCTACGTGAAGCTCGGCGCGCCCATCGTCCTCCTGCAGCTTGGCCTGGCGTCGGCGTATCTTTTCTTGGCCCGCGGGGTGGGACTGATCTGACGCCGCATGGCCGCGGCACGCGGCGGGGATCGCGTCGGACATCCCGTCGTGCGGAGGAGCTTCCGACGATCCCTCCGTTCGTAGCGGAACTCAGCGCGGTTCGCGCGGTCGGTGAAGCCCGTGCTTCTTCAGCTTGCTGGTGAGCGTCGAGGGGGGGAGTCCCAGGAGCTGTGCGGCCCCTCCCTTTCCCTTGATCCGCCAGCCGGTTCGTTCGAGGACCCGGAGCAAGTGTCGACGTTCGTTTTCGGCGAGGGTCGCCAGCCCTTCCGTCTCGGTCTCTTCCCTGCGCTGCTGTGGAAGGCCCTCCTCGATGCTAAGCACGGGTCCGTCCGAGAGGATCACCGCGCGTTCGATGACGTGCTCTAGTTCGCGCACGTTCCCCGGCCACGAGTAGCCTTCCAGGGCGCGAAGCGCCTCCGCGGAGATCTCGCGGACCTCTTTCCCCAGGCGACGCGCGTGCCGGAGCGCAAAGGCCTGCGCGAGCAGCGTCACGTCGCCCGTACGCTCGCGGAGCGGCGGGACTTCGATGGTGAATCCGTTGAGGCGGTAGAACAAGTCGCGCCGGAAGGCTCCCTCCTCGACGGCACGCTCCAGGTCTCGGTTGGTCGCGGCGACGACGCGCACGTCGGCTCGCAGGGTGCGCGATCCTCCCACCCGCTCGAATTCGCGTTCCTGGAGGACGCGCAGCAGCGCGAGCTGCGTCTCCGTAGGGAGGTCGCCGACTTCGTCGAGGAACAACGTGCCCCCGGCCGCCAGCTCGAAGCGACCGATGCGGCGGGACACAGCACCGGTGAAGGCTCCTTGCTCGTGCCCGAACAGTTCGCTCGCGGCGAGCTGCGGAGCGAGGGCAGAACAGTTCACGCGCACCAGCGGTCCGCTGGAGCGGCGCGAGCGCTGGTGGATGGCGCGCGCGAAGAGTTCCTTCCCTACCCCGGTCTCGCCGCGCAGGAGCACGGTGGTGTCGAGCGGCGCGACCTGCTCGACGCGGCGCAGCGCGCGCCGCAGCGCGACGCTTTCGCCAAGGATCTCGGGGAAGTCATGGGTTGCGAGCTCTTCGCGCAGGTAAATGTTCTCCTCCTCGAGGCGTTCCTTGAGGCGCCGGATTTCGCGGTAGGCGTGCGCGTTCTCCATGCCCACGGCGAGGTGCGCGGCCACGGCTTCGAGGACGAGCACGTCGTTAGGGGAGAACATGTCGCTGACAAGACGGTTCTCCAGATAGAGGATCGCCTGCGCCGGAGATCCCACCGGGACGCACAGGGACGAACGACCGGTGTTGGCATCCGGCGCCGCGGGTCGGCCCGAACGCCAGACCCGCTCGGCAACGCGCAGCGCTTCACCCCAGCCGTCGCCGTCGCTCCCGTGCCGCGCGCCGAGCGTTAGCTGCTCGCCTGCGACCAAGAACACCGCTCCGCGCTCGGCGCCGAAAACCTCTACGACGGCGCTGAGGACCCTGGCCATGAGCTGGTCCGCATCGAGGGTGGCCCCGACCGAGCGGCTCACACGCACGATGGTCTGCAGCCCTCGCCGCGGGAGGAGGTCGTGGCTCGGCGGGGGGGTTGGACGGAGCGACGCCCGCTTGGGGAACGACCCTGATCCGCCTCCGCGCAGCGCATCGAGCGTTGCTAGGTCGGCCCACAGGTGGCTTTCGCGGAAGATCTCTTCGGCGCGCTGCCAGTGTTCTGCCGCAGCGTGCCGCTCGCCCCGCGCAGCGAGCACCTTCCCCAGGGCCCGGGCGGCGCGGCCTTGCTCTGGAACCAGGCCTACTCGCTCGCTCAAGGAGAGGCTCGCGCGGGCGTGGGCCTCCGCCTCGTCGCGGCGGAGGGGATCCTCGCAGAGATACTCGGCCAGGACCCGGCGCGCTCGCGACTCCACCCAGCGGTTCTGACGTTCGCGGGCCCCACGCAACGCCGTCTCGACGTGGCGCAGGCCGTCGGCGGTTCGTCCCAGGCGGAGTTCTGCCTCGCCGCCCATGCAGCGGTAGGCGTCCAGGTAGGCCTGGACGCCGCGCTGCTCCGCGAAGGCGATCGCCGCCTCCAAGTCGCACAAGGCGTCGCCGATTTCGCCGCTGAGGATCCTCCCGAGCGCCGAGGTGGCCCGCGCCAAGACCAGGTAGAAGACGTCGCCGGTTCCCTCCAGCGCTTGGCGGGCTTCCTCGACGTAGGGAAGCCCGCGCTGCCAGTCCTCCCACTCCAGGTGGAACGCGCCCAGGGCGGCCTGCGTCCAGGCGCGAGCGGCTCCCCCCAACCGGTCCGCGCGCCCGGCGGCCTCCTCCATCCGCCGCAAGCCCTCTTCGTAGTGGCCCAGGCGCGCCAGGGCGTAGCCGAGAACGACCCCCAGGTTGGGCACCTCGGCTTCGTCGAGGATCTCCGGCTGCTCGAGGGCCTCGCGCAGGGCAGCGACCGCGCGTCGGGGTTCGCCGCGGTCGAAGTGGTGGTAGCCGAGCATGGCTAGCCCGATGACCCGGATGCGCTTCTCGTCTCCCCGCTGGCTCGCGGAGAGAAACTCCTCGATCAAGGAGCGCGCGTCGGCCCCTCCGGCGAGTTCTGCGACCATGGCGCGCCGCCCGAGGAGTTCGAGTTCCAAATCCTCGTCGCCCAGGCCCTTCGCGATGGGCAGCGCGCGCTCGATCAGCTCTCGGACGTGGGGGTAGTCTCCCATGTAGCGGCGCGCCGACGCGTAGAGTGCGACGGTGTGCGCGAAGCGGTGGGGGTCCGTCGCGGCGTCGAGGTGCTCGAGCGCGCGTTCGAAGTGTCGGGCTGCGTCGTGGAGCTGGAAGGCGGCAAGGGCCTGTTCCCCCGCCTTCAGGTCGTATTCCAGCCCCTCCGCGGCGCGACCCGCGCGCGCGAGGTGCTCGGCGAGCTCCGCGGCCACCTCGTCCGGATCCTCGCTGCGGATGGCCGCGGCCACCGCTGCATGGGCCGCTCGCAGCGTTTCGGGGTCGAGGCCCTCCACCAGCGCCTCGCGGACCTTGTCGTGCGTCCAACTCCAGGTGAGGCGTTGCGCGTCTGCTGCGAGCAGCCCCGCCGCACGCCCCTGCTCGAGGGCGAGCAGCGCCTGCGACGGGCGCAGTCCCGAGACCTCCACGAACAGGTCCAGGCTGAAGGGACGTCCGACGGTCCCTGCGCGCGCGAGCGCGGCGTAGGCTTCCTCGCCGAGCCGCGCCGCGCGCGAGCGAATCACGTCGGTGACCCCCGCGCGCAGGGCCGCGTCGAAGAGCCGCTCCGCATCGAGGCGCCACCGGCCCCCGTCGGTGCGCAAGGAGCCCAGGTCCACCAAGGACTGCAAGACCTCACGCAGATGGAGCGGATTCCCCCCTACCCTCGCGACGACGCGCGCTGCGACTCCGTCTTCGTCCTCTTCGGAGACGCCGAGGTGTGCGCGGACCAGGCGCTGGGCCTCTTCCGCGCTCAACGGATCGAGGCGAGCCTCGAAGGCATCCTGCCGGCGCAAGCGTTCGAGGGCCTCGCGGCCCAGTTCGTCCACCTCGCGAGGGCGATAGGCGCCGACCAAGAGCATGGACGTGCGGGTCGCGGCGCCGGCGAGGCGCACGAAGAGTTCCCACGTCCCCTCGTCCGCCCACTGGAGGTCGTCGATGCCCAAGACGAGGACGGGCTCCAACTCGGCCAGCGCCTGGAGGAAGTCCTGGCAACCGCGGAAGTGTTCGTCCCGGTCCCGCAGCCCCGCGGGGAGAAAGGGGCTCTGTCGGGACCCGTGCGCTCCCCCGTGCCCGCCGCGGCGTTCGGCAGCAGGAGCGGGAGAGAGGACGTGCGGGCAGCGTTGCCGAAGGCAGTCCTCCCGGGCCCGTCGCTCCTCGCGAGGAAGGCCGCGGAGCTGCAGCCGATACTCGGCCACAGCGTCCGCGAAGGGCGCCAGGGGCCGCAGGCGCGCGCCCTCGACGCACTTGCCCACGACCGCTCTCCCAGAAGCCTCGCGCGCGAAGCGCCCGAGGGCCTCCATGAGTCGGCTCTTGCCCGACCCCGCATCCCCCGAGAGGAGGACGACCCCACCCCTCCCCGAGGCTGCGTTGCCGAGCAAGCTCGCCAGCGCGGCGAGATGCTGCTCCCTGCCCACCAGGGGAGCGACTCGTTGGAGGACCGGGCCGGCCGAAGGAGCCGGATCGTCGGAGGCCGCCAGCGCGTGCGCCACGGCCAGAGCGCGCTGAGGTCGAGCCTCGGGGGCCTTGGCAAGAAGCTCCGCGACAAGCTCTCGCAGGTCGTCGGGCACGTCCTCGGGCAGCGGAGGAGGGCGGCGTGCCAAGTGTCCGTGCAGCACGGCTCCTGGGTCTTCGCCGTCGAAGGGAGGACGCCCCGAGAGCAGCTGGTGGAGAAGGGCCCCGAGCGCGTAGAGGTCGGCGGGCGGCCCCACCGGCCTTCGCAGCAAGCCCGCCTGTTCCGGTGCGAGGGTGTGGAAGCGGCGCACGAGTTCGGGCCGGTCTGCGTCGAGCTCTTGGCCGAGGTCCTCCAGGCAAGCCACCCCGACTCCGGCCAGGCGGATCGCCCCGCTCGGGGCTTCGAGGACCTTGTCCGCGGTCAGCATGGAGTGGACCACGCCGTGGGCATGCAGGTGCGCGAGCGCGGCAGCAAGGGCCAACCCGACGCGGCGGACCTCCTCGCAGGGGAGGGGCGAACCGAGCCGACGGCTCAGCGGGGCTGCTCCCTCGACGAATTCGGTCACCACGTAGAGGCCGCGTTCGTCTTCGCCGGCCTCGAGGACTTCGAGAAGGTGCGGATGGCGACCCGCCCGCGACAGGGCCGCGAGCTGGCCGAGGAAGCGCGTCCGCCGCTCCAGTGGGTAGGTCTCGCCGTCCAGGAAGCGCTTGACCGCGACGACACGATCGCTGGTTCGATCCAGCGCGCGCCAGACCTCGGTGCGTCCGGAGCACGCAATCCGTTGCTGCAACCGATACCGCTCGGCCGCCGGAACGCCAAGAAGGGACGGCTCACGGGGCATACCGGGATCCTATCCGCTGGCGTGGCTCGAGGTCGCGCAGAGCCGGGGGGGGTGAGCGGTGGTTGCTCCGCGGCCGTTGTCCACCGCGCTCAGCGCGGATCGAGGTCGCCGCGCGCGGCGAGGATGGTCTCCTCGTCGATCTCGTGGTCCTCGAGGTGCACAGGCTCCTCGTGGGACTCGTCGCTCAAGAAGCGAGACGGCGCCTCGTAGCTGCGGCCGACCCGGTCTTGCTGGTGTTGCCCGTTGCGGCCCCGTCGCTTCTTCTTTTCGCGCGCGTTGGCCCGGGCCGCGGTCTGCGGAGGGGGCGCCTGGTCTTCGGGCGGTCGTTCGGCCTTGCGCTTCCGGCGCCGACGCCGACGCTTCCGCTCCCCTCCGGGCTCGGGGGCCTCCTCCGCGGCCGGAAGATCCTCCTCGGCTGGAGAGGGCTTGTTCTTGCCCTTCCCTCCTAGGTTCGGGATGGCCGGAGCCTCCTCCTCGACCCCTTCGTGCACGGGAGCAGCCTCGCCGCTTCCGTGGTCGCGGTAGATGGCGTGGTCGCGGTCCAGCGCGTAGGCGGTAAAGAACTGTCCGTCGTTGTACTTGTCCTCGACCTGGATCTTGCGGAGCAGGCCGCAGGCAATCGCGTCGGAGAGGAGGCGTTCCGCTCCTTCGAAGCTCCGCTCCGCAAGGTCCACTTTCCGCACGACGGCCTCGCGAATGTACTTGAAGTTGAGGAACCGCTTGCGCCGCTCGAGGGCTTCCAAGACGAGGACGAGCTTCGCCAACCCTTCGGGGTCCGAAGGCTCGCACGGGCGCAGAGGCAGTGGTTCGTAGGAGGTCGCGGCGGTCTCGAGGTCTGCGGCGGGCGCACCCTCGACGCCGATCACGTGCACGGGGCGCTCGAAGCGCTCTCGGATCAAGCGCACCGCTCGCGCGGCGGCTTCGTCCCCGGAGGCGACGATGGCCCCGGCCAAGTCGTCTCCGGACTCGAGAAATCGCTCGACCATGCGCGCCAGCAATTCGAGGTCGACGAGGTCGCGAAGCACGTCGCGTCGACGACCGCCGGCCTCCCGCCCCCGGGGGCGGCGGTCTACCTGCACGACCTCGAAGCCTCGCTCGGCGAAGGCCTCGGAAAGTCCGTCGGGAAGCACGCCCCAGTCGGCGACGGCCACCTTGGGTCCCAGGGGTCCGCGCGCGCCTGCGACCTCGAGCAACGTCTCCGGATCGAGGAGTCGGTGGTGCAGGCTGCGCAGACGGCCCTGCATGGACTCGGCGTCGACGAACAGCGCGTATTCCTTCGGCACAGGGACACCTCCTCGGGGGGACGGTCGAACGTCCGCGGAGCTACTCCAAGCGAAGCGCAGGCAAGGCGTGCGATCCGGTGCCCTGGCCTGCGGCGAGCGGGCCAGGAACTCCTCCGAGCGGGCGCCTCGCCGCTTCGCAGGGTTCGAGCTTACGAGAAGGTCCGGGACGAGGCGACGGTCCGTGCACGGCGTACGACCGTCCGCGGGCACGCGGCGGCGCCTCGGCGGCGACCCTCACTCCAAGACGCCCTCGCGGCGCAACTGGGTCTCGATGGCGGGCCACAGACCCGGCGGTGGCTGGATCCCGGCGCCGAGGAGGTCGTCGACCTCCTCGGCCTCCGACCTCCGTTGAGCGCTTGTCCGCGCCGCCAAGAACGGCTCGTCGGCCTCCTTCTGCGGAGTCGCGAAGAAGGGGCCTGGCCCTGTGTCGTTGCTGTTCACCTTCGCCCCCAGGCTAGGTCTTCGCCGATCGGATCTGACCCGACGCGCCCCCGCGCGTCAAGACACCGCCGACGACCCCAAACCCCCCAGGGGGAGGGCTACTCCGGCGCGCCGAGCGCCGCGTGCCCCTTCT
>RFHU01000485.1 GCA_003695705.1 Planctomycetota bacterium | reverse complement strand
GGCAAGCCGCTTGCTCGGGCCGGGGCATGCGCCTCCACCGGGGAATGAGCCTGATCGAAGTGACCGTGGCCGGGTCGTTGCTCCTGGTCCTGGTCGGCGCCTCGTTCGGCTTCATGGGCACTCACCTCCGCCTGGCCCGACAACAAGAAGCCTTGGCTGCAGCAACCGTTCGCAGCCAACGCGCCTTCGACGCTGCGGCCGGCGTCATCCGGCGTGGGGTCCTCGTGGAGTCCAACAGCACCCTGTGCACCGACCCCAACACACACAACTTCGCCCGCCTGGCCTTCCACTTGATCGACCCGGCCCTACCCTTCGCCAACGGAAAGCTAAACGTCGACACGGCGCGGGTCGCGTACCTGGAGGCGGTCGACGAGCAGGGGAGGACCGTGGCCCGCACCCACGACGGCGAGAGCGGGACCGCGCCCTCCCTGCGCTACGGCGTCGACACCGACGGCGACGGGACCGCGGACGAGGGCCTGGTGGTCCTCGCCCGCGACGTGGCCCGCTTCTGGGTCGAAGACCAGGGAAGCGCCCTCTCCCTCCAAGTCGAGGTGCGCGCCGCCAGCCACGAGTCGCGAGGCGCCGAGGAGCGCGCCTCGACCAGCGCCTGGACCGCCGTCACCCGCTACGACCCCGCGTCCATGGAGTAGCCCGTGCCCCGCCCTCGCCGCACTCGCCTCTTCCTCTCCGCCGTCCTCGCAGCGACCAGCGCGGGGCTCGCCATGGCCGGCGGCGAGCCCCTCGTCGTGGAGGGCGAGGTCCACCTCCACGGCGCCTCGGCCACCCTCGCCGAGGAGGTGGAGCCCCTCGCGGGCGCCGTCACCGGCGAGCGCTACGCGACCCCGATCCCTCGCTTCGACTACGCCCCCCCCGAGACCACGGTGAGCGAACCGGGACCGCTCACCCCGCGCACCCTCGACGGCGCCGGCGAGGGCGCGAGCGTCGTCTACGAATTCGACGGCGGGCGCCTCGGCGCCGACAGCCTGCTGGTGGCGCGCGGCGGCGGGATCGTCGGCGTGCGCGTCCGCGGCGACCTCACCCTCGACCACGTCCGGGTCGAGGTGCGCGAAGGGACGCGCCTGGTCTTCTTCGTCGACGGGGACCTGGTATCGCGCTGGTCGGAGTTCGTGGCCACCGGCGGCGGCTCGGTGCAACTCCAAGCAGCCGGCCGCGTCGAATTCTACGCCGAGTCCTTCGTGGGGGTGGCCTTCGCCAACCGCGAGTTGACCCTCGACACGGCCGGCGAGGACATGCGCGACCGAATCGTCATGGACGACGCGCTCCTCTCCGCCCCCGTCGAAGGCGGCCAGCGGCGCCTGCGCCTCCTCCCGTTGGTGGAGGGCGACCTGTGAGGGCTCGCGGCACGGCGCTCGTGAACGTCGCCCTGGTCGTGCTCATCGCCCTCGGCGTGGTCACGACCCTCCTCCTCGCGTCGAACGGCCTCGCCCTCCAGGCGCGCGGCACCCAGGAGGCCGCCCACGTGCGCTTCGCCGCCCGGGGCGCCGTCGCAACCGCGGCGGCCTGGCTCGACGCCTTCGCCGCGCAGGGCGCGCCGCTCACTCCGACCTCGTCCCCGGAGCTGTGGGCCGGCGACGGGATCGACGTGCCCTACCACCTCGTCCTGACCGGCTCGGGGGCCTCTTGCGCCCCCGACGCCAGCGGTCTCTTCTACGCCCCGGGAACCCAAGGCCTCTCCGGGGAGGCCTGGCTCGACGGCGCGCGCGCGCTCCTCCGCGCCCCGCCCGCGGAAGCGACGGAAGCGACCTTCGCCGTGCGGGTGGACTTCGAAGAGGTCGGCGGGACCTTCTTCTACCGCCTGCGGGGACTGGCCCGCGCGAGCGAAGAGGGCGTGAGCGACCCCCGCAACCCCTCCGTGCTCGCGGCGCAGGCGGGCCTGGTCCCCGCGGTCCCCGAACTCTTCGCCTACGGCTTCGCTGGCCGCGAGCGCATCGTGCTGCGCGGACGCGGGACCCTCGCGGTGGCCGACAGCAACGACGACCCCAACGACCCCGTCCTCTCGTCGAACGGAGCCATTGGACCCCCATGAGCTTCGCCCGCTGCAAAAGCGCGTTCTCCCTCGTGGAGGTGGTCGTGAGCATGGGCATCTTGGCCACCCTCCTTCTCGCCCTGGCCGCCACCAGCGCCAGCGCCGTGCAGCTCGGCGAAGACATGCGCGAGCGGCGCGCGGCCCTCGCCCAGGCGGCGAGCGTCCTCGAGCGGATCCTCGCCACGGACTCCCTCGAGAGCGATCCCGCCTACGTGGACCCGAACAGTGGCGAGCCCACGCGTCTGGTGCACGACCTGGCAAGCGACCTCGGCGAGGCGGCGCCGGCGGGTCTCGACGGCTGGTCGGGGAGCGCAGAGGTGCGCGCCTACCGCTTCGACGCCCTGGTCGACGGCGCGCCGGCGGCCTGGCGCGATCTTGCCGACCCCAAGCCCTTCCTGTGGGGCGAAGGCCAGCTGTTCGAAGTGCGGGTGACCGTGCGCTGGCGACCTTCCTCGGTGGGCCGCACCGGCGGGTCGCAGACCTCCGCGGTGACCCTGCGCTCCTTCTACTACCCCTCGCCGGAGGAGCCGTGATGCCTCTCCCCTCGCCCGCGCTCTCCCCCTCCGCGCCGCCCGCTCCCCGACCCTCCTTCCCTCCGGGCGGAGCTCCTCCGCATTGCGCGAACACCGCGAGGTCCAACGCGCGGGGAGGCTCCGCAGCCCGCCGCGCCCCGCTGCCCGCCCTGGCGATCGGCACGCTGGCCTTGGTCCTGGCGGGCCCCGCGCGGGCCGAGGACCCCGAGCCCGTCGAGACCTTCGCCGAGGCGCTCTCGGCGCTCGCCGAGCCGGACGCCGAGCGCCGCGCGGAGGGTGCGTTGCGGCTGGCCGAGGTCCTCGACGCAGCGCAGCGGGCCCTCGGCGAGGACCTCGCCGCGCCGGAGACCCGGAAGGCCGCCGCGAAGGCCCTGCGGGCCTACGCGGCCGCGGCGGTGCCCGCCCTCGCGCGCCTCCTGCGGGGTCCTTCGCGCGAGGGGCGGCGGCGGGCCGCCCTCGCCCTGGCCCGTCTCGGGCCCCTGGCCGCCCCGGCCGCGACGGCCCTGGGCGCTGCCCTGAGCGACGAAAGCACCACGGTGCGTCGCCGCGCCGCCAAGGCCCTCGAGCGCCTCGGTCGGGCCGCGGCGCCCGCCGCCCCCGCCCTGGGGGCAGCCCTCGCGGACGCGAGCTCGACGGTCCGCCGCCGCGCCGCGCGCGCCCTCGGTGCCCTCGGCGCCCGCGCGCGCCCCTACGCTCCCGCGCTGGCGGGTCTGCTGCGCGACGAGCACACGAGCGTACGCCGCGCGGCGGCCGAGGCCCTGGCCGCCCTGGGCGGCGCTCCGCCGCCCGGGAGCGTGGAGGGCTTGCTGGCGGGGCTGCGCGGACGCGACGACGGTCTGCGCGCGGCCTGCGCGCGCGCCTTGGGCGCCTACCGCGCGGCCCTTCCCGCCCGCGGCCTGCGCCTCCTCGGCGCCCTCGCCAAGGCCGACCCTTCGGCCCGCGTGCGGCGCGCCGCGCGCCACGCCCTCGGCGGGCGCGGGTAGGCGGGCGGTGCGCGCGCGCCGGGCGCTCGTCCTTTCGCTCCTCCTGGGAGCTCTTGCCGGGGGCGGCCTCGCCGCGCGCGAGCGGACGGCGCCTCCGCGCCCCGTCCCTCCCCTCGCGCTCCGCGGCGTCCGTGCCGCCGGCGTGGAGGTCTTCGCCGCGGACGCCGGCGCGGCCCGCGTCCTCGCAGAGCGCTGCCAGGCGGTGCACGACGTCTGCGCGCGGCTTCTCGGCGCCCCGCGCACCCACGCCGCCGGGCTGCGCGTGCACGTCTTCCCCACCCAGAGCGCCTTCGCACGCTACACCGCGGCGGCCACGGGAACTCCGCGCACCACGGCCGCCTTCCTGCGCGCACGCGGAGAACGCCTGGTGCTCCTCCACTCGCGCACCGACCCCGTGCTCGTCCAGCACGAGGTCGCGCACGACGCGCTCCTGCAGGCGTGGCCGAGCGCGCCGCGCTGGGTGGCCGAAGGACTCGCCCTGCACCTCGAGGCCTACGCACCCTGCGGCGGGCGCCTTCGCTGGCGTCCGCAACGGCGCTGGGCGGAGCGCTTCCTCCGCCTGCGTGCGGCGGGGCGTCTCCCCGCCACCGCGGACGCCGAGCGCCTCCTCGCCGGCGCCCGCGACGAGGACGAGGGGGCCTACGCGCGGGCCTGGGCAAGCTTGGAGGCCCTTCTCTGGCTGCGCGCGGCCGCGAGCAGCCCGCGGTCCGCCTGCGGCGAGGACGCACGCAACCCAGAAGGGCCTGCTCCCGACCCACGCCCCTCGGCGGCGAGCCCGCCCGCAGGCGAAGGCCGCGGCCCGCAAGCGCTGGCTGCGCTGGCCGACGCCCTCGCGCGCGACCCCGGCTTCGACGCCCTGGGCGCGGTCGTCGCCCGGCGGTGGGCAGCTCCGGAGCGACGAGCGGGCGAACGGGTGGGGCGCGCCCTCGCCGCTCCCCCCGAGCGCGCGGACCTCCTCCTCAGCCTCGCCGAACGGGCCCTGTGGCCCCTCGGTCGCTTCGCCGCCTGCAGCCAAACGGGCGGCTCCAAGGAGCGCGCGTTCGCGGAGCGCCGCCTGCTGCGAGCGGTGGCCGACGCGTCGCGCCTCCCCTCCCGATCCCTCCGAGCCGCGGCGACCCTCTGCGAACTCCCCGCCCCCGCCGCCGAGGACTTCGAACGCCTCGCCCGCAGCGCCGCGGCCCTCGGGCTCGAGCGCACCGCCGCCTGGGCCCGTGCCCGCGCGCGGGGCGCCGCGCACCCTGCGCACCGCGGCCGAGAGGAGGGAACCGCGACCGACACGGGCCCGCGCGTGCGCAGCCGCTCCTGGGACTCCGCCGCGCTCGCCGCGCTGCAGGTACGCCTCCGCGCGGCGAGCGAGCGCTTGCGCGCGCAGGGCCTCCCTGGGGCGGAGGCGGTCGAGTGGGTCGTGGAGTTTCCGGGCGCGGCGCGCCCTGGCGCCCTGGAGGGGCTGCCCGGCAGCGAAGCCCTGCCGGTCCGCCTGGCGCGCCGCTTGGTGGCGGCGGCCTCCCAAGGGGCGGAACTCTCCCCCGCGCGCCGCGTCGCCCTCGAAGACCTCGCGCGCGGCGCCCTCGACCCCGTGTTCGCCGCCGGAATGCGCGGCCTCGCGCGGCGAGGGGCGTGGGGCCCCACCCCGACGGACCGTGCCCTCGCCTGGGCGCAGCTCGCGGCGGCGTGCCGCCCCGGAGAACCGCCGGCCTCCCCGGACGAGCTCCCGCCGGTCTGGCGGCTCGCCCTCGATCCCGCAGCCAGCCTCCGCTCGCTCCCACGGGAACTCCTGGAGCCGGACGAAGACCTGCTGGCCTGCGTAGAGGCCCTGCTGGGAGGCGGCGGTGCTCCGGCGGGCGAAGCGCTCGCGGCGGCCTTGCGCCGAGCGGGCGAAGGCGCGGCGGCGCGGACGGTAGACGAGGCGCGGGCGCTCGCAGGGAGTGCCCACGCGACGAGCAGGACGAACGAAGCTCCGAGCGGAGAGGGACGGGTCCCATGAACGTGCGAACTCCTTTGATCTTGGGAACGGTGGCCTGCGCCGCGGCCGCGCTCGCCTACGGCTGCGGCGAACTGGCCCTCTGCTGGAGTCGAGCGGACGGCGGAGAAGGCGCCTTGGTCTACTCCGCCCCGCGGAGCGGCTCACGCGGCTCGGGGTCGGGCGGCTCGGGCTCCGGGGCCTCCTGCGGGAGCCGCGGCAGCGGCAGCGGCAGCGCCGATTCCCGCGGCAGCGCCGATTCCCGCGGCAGCGCCGGTTCCCGCGGCAGCGGCGACTCCCGCGGCAGCGGCGACTCCCGCGGCAGCGGCGACTCCCGCGGCAGCGGCAGCGGCAGCGCCTCGGCAGGGAGCAGCGCAAGCGAAGACGAACCCCAGCCCGTCTCCCTCGAACTGGTGGGCGACGACGTCCTGGTCTTTGCTGGGCCCGAGGGAAGCGAGGCCTCCTCCGATTCCGGATCGGGTGGCTCCGAGGGCAGCGAAGGCTCCCGCAGCAGCGCCGATTCCCGCGGCAGCCGGGGCTCGGGCGGTAGCCGGGGCTCGGGCGGCAGCGCCGGTTCCGAAGGCAGCGCCGGTTCCGGAGGCAGCGGAGGCGACCGCGGCAGCGGAGGCGACCGCGGCAGCGGAGGCGACCGCGGCAGCGGAGGCGACCGCGGCAGCGGAGGCGATCGCGGCAGCGGAGGCGACCGCGGCAGCGGAGGCGACCGCGGCAGCGGAGGCGATCGCTAGCACGGCAACAACGGGGTCGGCAAGGGAAGGAACCCCCAGCCCTCCGGCAACGCGCCGGTCAACGACGGGGAAGGGATCTCGCCGGGGAACCCGGGCCGCCGTGGCGGCGAACGCCGGCGGCGGCGGCGGAGCGGACCGCAGGCCTCCCTACGCCTCGGCGAGGCCCGGCTCCCCAGCACGGCCGGGGCCGAATCCCGGGGAGGAGCGCCCTGGCGCCGCCCCTCCGGTTCCCCGCGCTACTGCTGGGAGCGGGCCTTCTTGCGCAGGTTGGTGACCAGGTTGAAAATCTGCTCGGGGTAGAGGAACAGGGCTCGGTAGGAACCGAACCATAGGTTCTGCTTGTCGAGCACGGCGGTGGGGTGCCCCGGCTCGAGCTTGTTTCCGTTGATGAAGGTCCCGTTGTGGGACTCGAGGTCCACGAGCAGCCAGTTGCCGAGCGAGCGGCGGAACTCGGCGTGGCGACGCGAGACGCCCGTCGCGCTGAGGACCAAGTCGCCATCGGGAGAACGCCCGACGACGACCACCTCCTGGTCCGGCATGAAGTGGACCAGGGCCTGGTCGACGTTGCGGCTCCGCTTGAGCCCCTCGAGGTCTTTGAGGGACATGTGCATGGTCGAAGCCGCGTTGCCCTTGGCGAAGGCCGCGGTCTGTTTGTCTCCCCCGGCGAGCTCCTCGAAGGCTCCTTCCACGGGAACCTGGAGGAGGCAGGGGCTCACGAAGCGGTCTTCGAAGTCGTCGCGCGACACGCCCTCGAGTTCGGTGATCAGGTCGACGAGCCGGTTGCCTTCCTTGCTGGGTTCGAACGTCACCCGGACCTCCCTTGGGTGCACCGATTCTGCCAGCACTCGGGCCCGAGGTCGAGAGAGTCCCGCACGTGGACGTGTGCGCTCCGCACCGGCGACAGCCCTCCGCCCTCCCCGTACCCCCGCGGGCAGCCGGCGCCCGCGAGGACACGGGCCTGCCGGGCGCGTCGCCGGGGGTCCGCCCGCGGAGCCGCCCTCCGCGCCGGACGGCTCTGCGGGCTGCGGGAAGCGCACGCCCGGAGACCTCTTCCGG
Organism: Planctomycetota bacterium; assembly: GCA_003695705.1. Taxonomy (GTDB): domain Bacteria; phylum Planctomycetota; class J058; order J058; family J058; genus J058. Next base: position 1,883 of record RFHU01000485.1, on the reverse strand, counting down.
CCCCCCGCGCAGCCGCGGCTCAAGATTCCGGCCCCGCGCGCCGAAGCGAGGACGGGGAGTGGGTGTGAGCATCGGCAGCGCAACCTTGGTCGCGGCGTCCCTCGCGGGCTCCGCCTTCGGCCTGGCCGTCCTCGCCCGGGGGGCGGGGCGCCCTTGGCCTGCGACGGGCGCCTTGCTCCTCGGCGCGCGCGAAGGCGGCGAGGCGTCCCGCCGCTTGCGGTTCGCCGCCCTCGTGGGTGCGATCGGCGTGTTGTTCGCCGCCGACCTCGCCTTCCCGAGCGCCTTCCGCGCGCTGGCTCCCGGCGAACTCGTGTTCCTCCTCGCCTTCTCCCTGCCGATCACCGCCTGTTCCCTGGCGGCCCTGGCCGACCTCCTGCGGCCGCTCTTGCCCGACGCCTGGCGTCGCGCGCCCCGGTCGGTCGCCGAGCGCCGGGCCCTCGCCGAGCTGCTCGAAGGGGCACGGAGCGAGGTTGCCACGGCCCTGCGCCGCGTCGAGGACCCCGACCGAGTCGCCGCCCTCGAGGCCCTCGACGAAGCCGTCGGCGAGTACGAGCGCGTCCTCGTCGACGACAAGGGCGAAACCGCCCGCCACCTGCGCAAGACCCTCGACGCGCGCCTGCGCGGGGTCATCGACATGGCCCGAACCTGCCTCGAAGAGGAGCGTCGCGCGGCGGCCCGCGCCCTCGGCGTGGCTCCGGACGCGACCCCCGAGCAGCTGCACGCGGTCTACGCCGCCCTGCGCGACCTCTACGAAGGACCCGGTGCCCTTCCGGGGACCGACCCTGGGAGGGCCGCCGAGCTGCGCGCCGCCTACGAGCGCCTGCGCGCGCAGACGGCTCCCGCCGCCCCCGCCGCGTCCGTTTCCGGATAACGCGGCGAGTCCTCCGCCCGCCCTCGGGCCCGAAGCCTCCGGGGAACCGACTCCTCCGACCCCGTTCCCGCCTGGGTCCGACCCCCCTCCGGAACGCGCGGACTAGCTCGTCGGCGGCTTGACCTCCTCGGGGCGCTTGACCCTCCCGCCGGGGTGGGCGAGAGTCGCGGAGGAGGCGCCGGTGAGCGAAGACGAACGAGCGAAGCGCACCGTCGCCGACCGAAGCCGCACGGGAGACGGGAAGGGAGACGAACCGCTCCGAAGCGCGGCGGAGGAAGCCGAAGACGATCCGGAGACGCTGCGCGCGCAACCCGCCGGCGCCCCGCAAGAAGGCGGCGAAGGCGGACCCGGCTCGGACGACGCCGACGGCGCGGACACGGCAGCCGGCGAGGCGCCGCCCCCCGCGCGGCGCAAGCAGGCTCTTCGGGAGCTCTTGCTCCGCGACAGCGCCGCGGACTGGCTGGGCGTAGCGGCCGCGGACCGCGTCCAGAGGGCGGCCACGGAGCGCACCGCCCGCGCAGCGAAGACCGCCGCCGGGAAGGGCGGCGCGAACCAACGACGGAGTCGGTCGGGGCGCCTCGCCCCCCTCGCCGACGCGGCTCCGCGCGAAGCCACGGACTCCGGAGCGCGCGCCAAAGCCCAGGACGAACGCGATCCCCCGCCGGCCGGCCGGGCGCGACCTCGCCGGGTGGAGGAGCGGAGCAGGCTCCTCGACGCCTTGGTCTCGACGCGCCGAACCCGGCGCCGCCGCCCCCCAACGGAGCACGAGCGCGACGCGGCCGCGGTGGAAGAGGCCCTGGTCTCCGCGTGGAGCGACACCTTCGCCCGCGATGCGCGCCGGCGCACCGAGCGCACCCCCCGCCCCCCGGGCGGGACCGGCGAGGAGCGCGGCGAATCGTCCGAGGGGGCGACCGCCCAGCGTCCTCCGGACCGCAAGACCGGGGCCGCGTCCGAGGCAGCCACCGTCGCCGCCGCCGCGGCCACCCCTCCCGCGGAGGCCCCCGCCTCGGCG
>RFHU01000484.1 GCA_003695705.1 Planctomycetota bacterium | reverse complement strand
TCTCCCCCCCCGTTCCCGGAGTCGCGGCGTCGGGCTCCCGAAGACGAAGCTCTCCTGCCGCCCGATCCCGAGGAGCGGGAGGGGCGCCGGTACCGTTCCCCTCCTCCTAGGCGAGCGTCCGCGGGAGAACCTCCAAGAACGTTGGCCAGCGCACCGAAGAGCGTGAGGCGGCCGAAGGTGCGGCGCGAGACTTTCACCACATCCTCCAGCGAATGGAGTCTTCGAGTTCGTTCCGGTCGTCCGGATCGCGGGGAGTCCTGGTCCCGAGGAGTTCGCCGCAAGTCGTCAGGACGGCGGTCAGCGTGGACGTCAAATCTTCTCCTCGTTGGAGGGCCAGGGATAGGGAGCGTTCGAGGTTCGCGAACTCGGCCTCCGGGAAGTGGCCTTGCAGACCTAGGTCCGGCAGGACTCGGGCCTGCCGCTCCAAGCAACTCACGAAGATCAACAACCCGGTGCGCCCCTCCGTTGCCGAGACTCCTTCCTCGACGAAGGCGACCTTGGCTGCGCGATCCACCGCGACGCGGACGGTTTCCCCGCTCGTCAGCGCGAGTGCAAGCGAAGGGAAGCGCAGCGGAAGAAAGAAGGCAAGGGCGCCAAGCATCGCAATGCTGCACAGGGCAGGCACTTCGCCCACGGTGAACCAGGGCGAAAGGATCAATACGCTGGCGTAGAGAAGGGAAGTGAGACAGGCCAGTGCCCAGGCAGCGTCTCGGTAATCGCCCGAGCGGTTGGCGACGGCGACGACCACTTCGGCGCTGGTCCGTTCTTCGAGACCGGCGATCGCACGTTCGACGACGCGTTCGTTCAGGGTGAGTGAGGACACCCCAGGAGGCTATCCCAAGCAAAAGTCCCCACGCAAGCTCGTCGAGGGAACTCCATGGTGTTGTGTCGTCCGGGCGACTCGGAGCGGGGAACGCGTTCTGCGTCGCTCGTTCTCCGGCTCGCCCAGCGGGCCGTCGACGAGGCCGGAGGGCCGGTGGACGGAACGCCGGAACACCTCCGCGAGGCCAGGTGGAGAGCGCTGAGACGTCTGCCGCCCTCCGCCGACTGCAGGGAAGGCGGAGCGACCCGTAGGCATGCCGAGACGAGCGAAGCCCCCTTCGCCGGGTTTCGGCGAGGGGGGCTTCGCCCACTCTCCGTTGGTCCGAGAGGTGGAACTCGGCTACACCGTGGGCAGGTAGAGCCGCCCGCCGCGGGCGCGAAACTCCTCGGCCTTGGCGGCCATGGCCTCGGCGGCGGCTTCTTCGGCGCTGAGGCCACGCTCTTTGGCCAGGGCGCGCACGTCCTCGGTGATCTTCATGGAGCAGAAGGCGGGTCCGCACATGGAGCAGAAGTGGGCGCGCTTGGCTCCTTCGGCGGGCAGGGTCTCGTCGTGGAAGGCGCGCGCGGTGTCGGGGTCGAGGGAGAGGTTGAACTGGTCTTCCCAGCGGAACTCGAAGCGGGCCTTGGAGAGCGCATCGTCGCGGTCCTGGGCGCCGGGGTGCCCCTTGGCGAGGTCGGCGGCGTGGGCGGCGATCTTGTAGGTGATGACCCCGGTCTTCACGTCGTCTTTGTTCGGCAGGCCGAGGTGCTCCTTGGGCGTCACGTAGCAGAGCATGGCGGTGCCGAAGGAGCCGATCAGCGCGGCGCCGATGCCCGAGGTGATGTGGTCGTAGCCCGGCGCAATGTCCGTGGTCAGGGGGCCGAGGGTGTAGAAGGGCGCGTCGTGGCAGACTTCGCGCTGGCGCTCTACGTTCTCGCGGATCAGGTGGAGGGGGACGTGCCCGGGGCCTTCGATCATGACCTGCACGTCGTGGCGCCAGGCGACCTCGGTGAGTTCGCCAAGGGTGTCGAGCTCGGCGAACTGAGCGGCGTCGTTGGCGTCGCGGATCGAACCCGGGCGGAGCCCGTCGCCGAGGCTGAAGGAGACGTCGTAGCGCTTCATGAGCGCGCAGATCTCCTCGAAACCCGTGTAGAGGAAGTTCTCGCGGTGATGCGCCAGGCACCACTTGGCCAGGATCGAGCCGCCGCGGGAGACGATCCCCGTGAGTCGGTTCGCGGTGAGGGGGATGTAGCGGAGGAGGACCCCGGCGTGAATGGTGAAGTAGTCCACGCCCTGCTCGGCCTGTTCTTCCAGGGTGTCGAGGAAGGCGGAGAGGCAGAGCTTTTCGGGCTTGCCGCCGACCTTCTCCAGCGCTTGGTAAATGGGAACCGTGCCTACGGGGACCGGCGCGTTGCGCAGGATCGCCTCGCGGGTTTCGTGAATGTCCGGCCCCGTGGAGAGGTCCATGACCGTGTCGGCGCCCCAGCGCACGGCCCAGCGCATTTTCTCGACCTCTTCGTCGACGGACGACACCACCGCCGAGTTGCCGATGTTCGCGTTCACCTTCACGAGGAAGTTGCGCCCAATGATCATGGGCTCGAGCTCGGGGTGCTTGCGGTTGGCGGGGAGGATCGCCCGCCCCGCGGCGATTTCGTCGCGCACGAACTCGGGGGAAACGCGCTCGCGCAGGGCCACGAAGCGCATTTCGGGGGTGATCTCGCCGCGGCGCGCGTAGTGCATTTGGCTGAAGTTGGTGTCGCCGCGAGCCTCCCGCTCCGCGGTCCACGCCGCCCGCCGAGGGGGAAGCGCACCGTCGCGAGGGGCGGGGCCGGTGGTGTCGTAGACGCGCAGCGGCGGCTCGCCGTCCGCGAGGGAGATTTCGCGGAAGGGGACGCGGAGGTCGCCCTCGTAGACCTTCTTCGAGTTGGGGAAGGGGCTCTGGGCTTCGCTCATGCTGACCTCGCAGGAGGGCCGATTCTATGCGCCGCGGAGGCGCGGGCAAGCGCGCCCCCCCGGACGGGCCTAGGCCGCGCCGCGCGGGGAGGCCTCAGGAGGGAGCGGACGCGAGGCCGTCGCTCCCCGCGCCGCACACCACGGCGCACACGCGCTCGCCGGGGGCGGGGACGTAGGCGCCGGCGCGCAGGGCCGCCACGGCGGCGGCTCCCCCCAGCTCGACGCCGAGCCCGCACTCCTTCCACAGCCAGCGGGCCGCGTCGCCGAGGGCGCCGTCGTCGACGAGCACGATCTGCTCCACGTGCGCTTGGATCAAGGCAAGGTTGAGCGCCTCGGTGCGCCGCGGGGCCAGCGAGCCCGCGCGGGTGCGTAGAGCCGGGAGGGGGATCGGGGCCCCGGCGCGAAGACTCTCGCTGAGGGTGGGCGCCCCCGCGGGCTCCACGCCCACGACGCGCGCTTGCGACCCGCGCGCGCGCACGGCGAGCGCCACCCCCGAGGCCAGCCCGCCGCCGCCCACGGCGACGAGGAAGGTGTCCACCGAGGGGGCGTCGGCGAGGACTTCGAGGGCCACCGTGCCCTGGCCGGCGATCACGGCGGGGTCGGCGAAGGGATGGACGTAGCTGAGCCCTTCGTCGGCGGCGGCGGCGAGCGCCGCGGCGTTGGCGTCGTCCCACACCGCGCCGCGCGTCACGACCTCGGCGCCCCAGGCGCGCAGGCGCGCGGCCTTTTCGGGCGGCGCGCTCTCGGGCAGGTAGACCCGCGCGGGCGCGCCAAGGACGCGACCGGCGTAGGCGACCCCGAGGCCGTGGTTGCCGCCGGAGGCGGTCACCAGCCCGCGTTCGCGGACGGAGGGCGGGAGCGAGAGGACCTTGTTCAGGGCGCCGCGGGCCTTGAAGGAGCCCGTGACCTGCAGGCACTCGAGCTTGAGGAGCACCTCGCCGGGCAAGGGGTCGTGGGCGGGGCCGACCGCGAGCAAGGGGGTGCGACGGACCTTCCCCGCGAGCCTGCGGGCGGCCTCTTCGACCTCGTTTGGAGCGAGCACGAGCGGTATCCTCTCGCCTTCGGGGGAGCATCCTCCGCGCCGCCCCGTCCTCCGCGCAAGCCCGAGGCCTTCATGCGCCGGCCCTTCGTGTTCGCCTTCGCTGCCCTCTGGTTGGCGGCGCTCTTCGCCGTGTGCGCTCCGCTGGCGCTCCTCTGGCCGAGCCTGGCCTGGCGGAATCGGCTCTCCCTGTGGGCCGGGCACCTGTGGGCCCGCGGCTGCTTGTGGGCGGCAGGCATTCGCGTGCTCCTCCGCGGCCGCGAGCACCTCGCCTTGCGCCCGGCCATCTACACCTTCAACCACACCAACGTGCTCGACTTCTTCGCCAACTCCTACTACGCGCGCCGCCGCTGCCTGGTGTTCGGCAAGCGCGAACTGGCGCGGCTCCCTGGGCTGGGCTGGGGCTGGTGGCTGGGGGGGCACCCCTTGATCGCGCGCGAGGACCCCGAGCGTTGGCGGCAGACCTTCGCTCGAGTCGAGCACCTGGTGCGCGAGCGCGGCTACAGCGTGGTCGTCGCGCCCGAGGGGACCCGCAGCCGCGACGGGCGCCTCGGCCCCTTCAAGAAGGGGCCCTTCCACTTGGCCTTGGCCACGCGGGCGCCCGTGGTGCCCGTGGTGGTCCACGGCGCCCGGGACTGCCTGCGCGGCGGGGTTCCGGTTCCCGGCCTTCTGCGGGTCGAGGTCCTCCCGCCCCTCGACACCTCGGCCTGGCGCGAGGAGACCCTCGACGAGCACGTCGCCGAGGTGCGCGCCCGCTACCTCGAAGCCCTGGGGCAGGGATGCGACGCCGAAGCGCTGGCGACGGCGGTGCCCCCCTCGGGCGGTTCGGAAGGGGGCGAGGGGGGCTCGGGCTCCGAGGGCGTCGCCTCGGAGGCGGCGCCTGCGTAGACTCACCGCCTCAGGGAGGGACCCATGCCCGAAGTCGATCGCTACCGCGTGGTGTTCTACGGCGCCTCGGCCGAGCGGCCCGGCCTCAAGGCCAAGATCGAGCTCTACGCGCAGCGGGGCGACGCGCTCGCCTCGGTCGGCAAGATCCGCTTCCACGCCGGAGAGAGCCTGCCGCCGGACGAGAAAACCAAGGCCGGCCTGGTCATGAACCTGCCGGCCGACGAGCTGGGCCGCGTGCTCGACACCCTGCGCGACCAGCGCCCGATCTACTTCTCCTTCCACGAAGGGCGCGCCGTCCTCGGCAGCGGAATCGAGCCCGTGGGCCTTCACGACCGCAAGACGCCGCGCCTGGTCCACGTGGTCGAGGAGGCGCCCAGCGCCCCCCCCCGGCTCACCGAGCCGACGGCTCCCCCGAGCGACTAGGGTCCGCCTCGGGCTGGTGCGGTGAAGGGTGCGTCCCTGGGGGGCTTGCAGGGCTGCTCATCGCCATGCGTCTGCTTCGAAAAGTTCGGTTGCCCCTGCCCCGCCGCGTCTTCGCCCGCGCGAGCTAGGCCGGAGACGCTTCGAGGCGGACCTGAGGCCCGAGACGCT
>RFHU01000483.1 GCA_003695705.1 Planctomycetota bacterium | reverse complement strand
CGTCTTCTTCTTGGCGGTCGTCTTCTTCTTGGCGGTCGTCTTCTTCTTGGCGGTCGTTTTCTTGGCGGTCGTCTTCTTCTTGGCGGTCGTCTTCTTGGCGGTCGTCTTCTTCTTGGCGGTCGTCTTCTTCTTGACGGTCGTCTTCTTCTTGACGGTCGTCTTCTTGGCGGTCGTTTTCTTGGCGGTCGTCTGGGTCGGCTCCTGGAGAGTCGTCGGAAGCGCGGCGTCGGTCACCGTCTCCGCTGCGTCCACGCTGGCCGCGCTCGGGTTCGGGGCAAAGACCTTGCCCGAGGCGGGCGCGAGGGGGGCGGCGCTTTGCGCCGGAGGAGAGGATTCGCGTGGTTCCGTCGCGGAAGAGAGGGCCTCGCCCTCGCCGCGATCGCCGTCGTTGTCGTCGTTGCCGTCGAGGAGGAGGTTGTCGGGGACGAAGTCGTCGAGGGGCGAGGGGGCGTCGGTGGAAAGTGCGTCCGCTGCGGAGTCGCCGTCGTCGAGTCCCTCGTCGGCCAGGGCCTCGAAGGCGGCCGCGAGGGAGAAGGCCGCGCGCTCGTCGCTGGCGGCCGCCTCGGGAGAGTCGGGGACGCCGGCGAGGGGAGGGGGCGAGGCTGCCGCGTCCTGGGTGCTGTTGCGGCGGCGGCGCCGCCGGCGGCGGCGGCGCCGCCGCCCGAGGGAGGGCACGTTGGGGGCGTCGGCGCTGTCGGCGGCCGCGTTCGGAGACGGACTCGGAGCCGCGCCCCGTTCGGGGGTCCCGGCCTTGGCGGCGGGACGGGCCTTGCGTCCGCGCTTGGGGCGGCGTCGCCGCCGGCTCCGGCGGCCGACGCTTCGCCCCACGCAGCTATCGCATCGCCCGCAGGCGGGCGGGTCTTCCTCGCCGAAGTAACGGCGGATGAACACGCTTCGGCAGCCGTCCGAGTAAGCGTAGGCCCTCATGGCCGTCAGCCGGCGGGCGTCTTCTTCCTTGAGGTTCTCGAAGCGGTTCGCGAGGTCCTCGGTGCCTGCGATGAGTTCGCGGGGTTCGACGCACACGATGTAGCGGCGCTTCTCGTCCCGCTTGAGGAGCCCGGCCTGCTCGAGTTCCGCGCACATGGAGCGGGCGGTGTTCTGCGCTTGGCCGGCGGACAAGGCGAGGTCCTTGGTGTTCACGGGGCGGTCCTCGCCTGCCCAAGCGAGGAGTGCTGCGGCCGTGCGTTTGAGTTGCTGGGCGCTCGGGCGGCCCTGGGCCATGAGGTGTCGCTGGATGTCCAAGTCGCTCTCGTCGAAGAGGAGCACGCAGTCGGAGCGCTTCCCGTCGCGGCCGGCGCGTCCGAATTCCTGCACGTAGGACTCGAGGGAGCCTGGGGTCTGGAAGTGGATGATGTAGCGGATGTCCGCCTTGTCGACGCCCATGCCGAAGGCGTTGGTGGCGACCATGACCTTGCGCTTGCTGGGCTTCATGAAGCGGCGTTGGCTCGCTTCCCGCTCGCGCGCCGGCATGCGGCCGTGGTATTTCTCTGCGGGGATGCGGGCGCGCATGAGCCCTGCGTAGAGGCCGTCGACCGCGGCGATGGTCGCGCAGTAGACGATGCCGGGCCGCGGGAGGCGCTTGATCAGCCGGGCGGCGACTTCGTACTTGATGTCGCCCGACACGAGGTCTACGCCGAGGAACAGGTTGTGCCGATAGGGCGGCGCCACGACGACCTTCGGATCGCGCAGCTTCAGGCGCATGCACACGTCTTCGCGAACCTTGGGCGGGGCCGTCGCCGTGAGGCCGAGCACGGTGTCTACTTCGAGCAACTCGCGGAGGACGCCGAGCCGCAGGTAGGCAGGGCGAAAGTCGTGGCCCCATTCCGAAATGCAGTGGGCTTCGTCCACGCAGAGCAGGGCGGGACGGACGGCGCGGAAGACCTCGGTGTGGCCGTCGAGGGTCTCGGGGGTGGTGAGGACGATGAGGCGTCCTCCTCGGGAGAGCCGCTCCATGGCTTCGCGGCGCTCCTTGACCTTGAGGGTGCTGTCGATGCGCAGGACGGGGCAGCCCCGTTGCCGGAGCTTCTTCTCCTGGTCTTGCATGAGGGCGATCAGGGGGGAGACCACCAGGGTGGGGCGGTCGAGCAGCATCGCGGGGACCTGGTAGATCAGCGACTTGCCGTAGCCGGTCGGGAGCACGGCCAGCGTGTCGCGTCCGGCCAGGATCGCCTCCATGGCCGCCTCTTGCTCGGGCCGGAGCTTCCCGATGCGGAAGCGCCGCTGCGCGATCCGGCGCGCGTCCCGGAGCGTGGGCGGACCCTCGCGTGGGCCGTCGGGGCGGCGGTGCTTGCGGCGCCGGCGGCGCCGCCGACGGAAGCGCGGTCGTGCTCCGTCCTGCGGAGAGGGTCCGCCGGGAGGTGACTCTGCGGATTCGGGCCTCATGGGGCTCCTTCGGCACGCAGTCGAGCGCACGGGCCCGAGGCTGCGCCTGCGATTGGGCCGATCGGTCCCCCGGAACCGGCCGGCGTGGGCGGTCGGAGCGGAGTGCGCCCCGCTCGCTCGACCTGCGCCTAGTTTGAATCATCCTGCCGACAACGCAAGTGTGGCGTGGAGTCGGTTCCTCGGCACGAGAGGCCCGTAGGACCCGGCGGGCAGGACGCGGCAGGCGAGCGGAGCGGGTCCGGGGCGCCAGGAACGCGCGGGACAGCCTCCGGGGCTGCAGGCCGGAGGGCAGGGCAACCTGCCCTCCGGCCTGCGACCCTTTGCCCGAGGGCGTCGCGGGAGGCGGGGCGAGCCTGCGGGGGAAGGTCAGGGTCTGTGCCAGGATCCCGAGGCCCCTTCGCCTACGGGCTGCGTGGGCTTAGGCGCTCCGAGGGCGGAAGGGAGCAGGCGCTTCGGCGGCGCGGCGGCGGAGGATCCAGAGGAGGAGGAGCGCGAGGGCCAAGAAGCCTGCCGTGCCAGCGGAGTTCGGAGCGCGGGGCCGGAGGCTGCACCCTCCGCCGCCGCCGCCGCCGCCGCCGCCGCTGGCGGTGGAGGGAGCGGCCACACTCCCCGAGCCGACGGGAGCGAGGCTGCCGCTGCCGCCGCTGCCGGGGCTCGTTGCCGCCGGCAGGACTTCCAGGTCGAGGGTGGCGCTCTCGCTTTCTGCTCCGTCGCTCGCGGTGAAGGTGACCTGGTGCCGACCCACCTGGGAGCGGTCGGGGGAGAAGCTCCAGCGGAGGTTGGCGGCGTCGAGGGTGGCGTTCGGGACGGGGGTTACGGTCAGCGCGATGGGGTCACCGTCGGCGTCGGTGACGGGGACGGCGAGGTCCACCGTTTCGCCGGCGCGGAGGGTCAGGGGCTGCAGCGTGCCGAAGGCGGGGGCTGCGTTGCCCGGCGCCGGTCCGATGCCGTGGTCGGCGAAGGCCTGGGCGAGGATCACGCGCTGGGCGCCGCCGTTGACGGCGCGGTCGCCGGCGAGGATCGCCTCGCGGGCGTCGAGGAGGGTCGGGCGGTCCCGGAGCCGGAAGATCCCTTCGACCACCGCTTGGTCCACCTGCCGCCGTCCTCCCGGGGCGCGCTGTTCGGCGGCCTCGCGTGCGTCCCACAGAGCGCCGGCGAAGATGTGCCCGACCCGATGCACGTCGCCGTTGTCGTCGCGGGGCCAGCGGTAGTCGCGCCGAAGGTCGCGGATGCCGTTGCTCCCGGCCAACCAGGCACCGAGGACGGGGTCGTTCTTGAAGGCGGCGGGCAGGTAGTCGGCGAGCCCTTCGTTGAGGCCTCCGGCTTGCAGACTGCCGGAGAGGCGGACGACGCGGCTGAAGAGCGCGTGACAGTACTCGTGCTGGACCACGCTGGAACTGCGCGCCGCTTCGCGCCGGCCGCCTGCGAAGGTCCCCATGGCGATCCAGCCCGCCGGGAAGGACTCGCCTCCACCGTTGGCTGGCTGCGGACTGAAGAAGGCGTTGGGGAAGGGGGAGCCGTTGCGAGTGTAGCGCACGATCAGGGCGAAGCGCGTCCGCAGGGCCGGCGAAGCGGCAAACCGCGCGTAGCGCGCCGCGAGGTGGGCGTTGAAGTCGGTGACGTGGTGCCAAGCCGCGAGTTCGTCCTGCGCGGAGGCGGCTTCGTCGGGGCGAAGGTCTATGTCCGCCGGACCTACGTAGGTGAGTTCCTCTCGGCGGCTGACGAAAACGCGCAGGAGGGGGCCTGCCAGGCCTTGGTCGAGGGAAACCATTCCGTTCAATGCGTGGGCCCCCTTGTCGTCGGTGGTGACGCGCTGGTTGCCCTGAAAGACGTAGAGGCCCCGCAGCGGGACCGCGGCGCGCGGGGTTTGGCCAGGGTTCTTGTCGTAGGCGAGGCCGCGGGCCAGCGCGCAGCAGCCGACGCGTTCGCGAGACAGCTCTGCGCCCGTCTCGGAGTCGAAGGTCGCCCGCCACGTGGTCGAGGCTTCGGGGTCGAACCATTGGGCGACCAGAGCGCGGCGTGGGCCCTCGGGCGTGGACACCACGGCCCGTTCCCAGGTCGGCTGGACCTCCAGATCGGCCGCGTCGCAGGGAGTGAGCGCTTCGAGCACTTCTGCTTCGGCTGCCGTCGCCGCTTCGCTGCCGAGTCGCGCAGGGAGGTCGGGGACGACCCGAGCGCTGAGGGAGACCAGGCGCCAGCCGGCGGCGCTGGCCTCGACTTCGGCCACCAGGCCTGCGTCCAGGACGGGGAGGGCACCGCAGCGTTGCTCGTAGCGTAGCGACCAGCGCCCCTCTCCGAGGGGGCGGCGCTCCTTCAGGGCGAGGTGGGGGCCGAGCGGGGGCCGGCTGAGGCGCGGGCCGACGACCCGGAGGCCGGAGTCGAGCAGCGGGGCGAGGTCGCGTTCGAGAGCGGCTCGGAGGGCCTCGTGCGGGTCTGCGCCCACCAAGGGCAATCCTTCTCCCAGGCTCGCGCTGGCGAGACCTCCGGTCTCTTCGCACCAGCGGAGGCGAGCGCCGGGGCCGCAGCGAGCGAGCAGCTCTTCGCCGGCGGCCACGCGCTCCGGGGCCGGGCCTTGCTGCGCGGCGGTCGGGGCGGTCGCGGCGACGACGACCGCGAGGGGGAGGGCGAGGCGCGACCAGCGGTGCATGAGGGCTCCTTTCCACCGTCCGGCCGCTCTCGGAGCCAAGGGAGAACCGCCCTGGGTCAGGGGCGTGCAAAAGAGCTAGCTGCCTTGGCTGGAACGTCTTGGGTTCGGCCCGGAGGAGGGCGAAAGCGGCGTGCGCTCCTCGAAGGGGGGAGTGGAACGAATGCGCCGTGCACGGCGTTCGCGAACGCGCACTTCGTGCGCGCTGCCCTGCGAAGGCATGCCCGAGCGCGGTCTCGGCGAATCGTGCGGGCTCAGGCCCAGTGGTCTTGTTCGTCCTCGGGAGTTTCCTCGGCGTCGAGGGCGTCGAGGTAGCGCTCGGGGATGAATCGGCCGAGGGCCACGCGCACGGGGACCAGGAGGGCCAAGAACAGGGGGAGGAGGAGTCCGGCGTAGGCCTTTACCGCCCAGAGCACTGCGAAGCACACCGTCTGGACGGCCGTGAACAGGTGCACCACGGGGGTGGGGACGAGCCGCAGGTAGTGGGTGGGGGGGTAGAGCGCCGGCTCGCGGAACCAGAGGGTCAGCCGCTGCCAGAACTGGTTGCCGGCGAACGACACGATGCCCATGTAGAGGAAGATTCCGTAGAGGGTCGCCATGGGGACCAGGCGCAGCCAGGAGACCAGGAGCAAGGAGAGGCCCACCAGGACGTGGATCAGAATGCCGCTCACGCGGTTCTCGTGAACCCGCTCGATGGCCTGGACCGCGCCACCTGGCCCCGTCGCGGCCTTGGTTTCGGCCAGCGCGTTGATGTGGTTGAGGGAACGGACCGTGGCACCGCACATCCAGGGGAGCCCGAACAGGGAGCAGAAGGCGAGGAGGATGCCAACCACGAACAAGTCGAGGTGGTAGCCGGGGCCCTTGCGCAGGTTGAAGTCGGGGGCGTTGCAGACCTTCGCGGTGATCTGCTGGGTGAGGAAGATCATGATCGCGAGGAAGGCCGCCGGGATCGCCGCGGCGAAAACGACCCACGTGGGCAGCGGGCGGATGGAGACGAGCGCCAGCTCGAATTTCGAGGGAACGACGATGGTGTCGAGTTGGAGGTCCTCGATGCGCGTCGACATGAAGTAGGCCAGCGACGACATGCAGACGATCGCGATGACGGTGCCGAAGTCTGCGAGGAAGTTGCGCGCCCAACTGCGCAAGAAGGTCCCCTGACGAACTCCTCGCAGCACCAAGGCGATCCCCAGGGTGCCGAGCGCCAGCACGGCGGCCGAGAGGGCGCTCGCGTAGCCGCCGATTCCCTGCAGGTCGACGAACTCCTGGTAGAGCTTCTTGCCCGCCTCGTCGAGGAAGATGGCGGCCATGACGAGGACGAAGATCTCGTCGGTGAAGCGGGTGACGTAGCGGAGAAGGACGCTTGCATCCAGGAGGGCGAGCAGGAGGGTGAAGCCCGAGGCCCAGAGTCCCACGCAGGCGTAGGTCGCCATGAAGTCCAACTCCATGGCTGCGCACTGTTCGTAGAGGATCTTGGTGAAGATCAGGATCGGTCCCGTCCCGCCGAGGATGACGAGCGGCTGGCCGGAGAAGATCGCGTAGGCCAGGCCGCAGATGGCCGTGGCCAGGATCATTTCGAAGGGGCCGATGTGTCCGTCGGTTTCGGTGGCGGTCAGGGCACCGAAGGTCACCGCTCCGCTGAAGCAGGCGAAGTAGAGAAAGATGCTTGCCGAGAGGGCCTTGAGGCTGAGGCCGTCTCGGTAGTCCGAGAGGTAGACGGGCCAGCGACGGCGGAGGTCGGCGAGGAGGCCGCCGGCGAAGCGCCCCGTGCGTGCCTCGATGCCTTCGCGCGTGCGGGCGCGCGGGGGCGCCTTGCCTTGCTCGAGCCGGCGCTCGGCGGCGAGACAAGCGCGGACGACGGCGTCGGCGGTCTCGGCCGCGCGAATGGTGCTCGGGAAGCGCTCGTCCTGCATGAGCCGTGCGAGATGCATCAGCGTCTGCAAGTGGTTGCGGGCGTCGTCGCGGCGGCCGACGAGCAGGAACACGAGGTCGGTGGGGACGCCGTCCGGAGCGCCGAGGTCGATGGGCTGCTTGAGGCGAGCGAAGAGGACGATCGGCTTCCCGACGAAGTCCACGAAGGCGTGCGGGCAGGCCATGCCCTCGCCGATCGCAGTGGACGCGACCTTCTGGCGAGCGGTCAGCTTCTTCTCCAATTCCTCCACGCGCTCTCGAGGGATCGAGTTCCGGGTGGCCAGGTGGGCCGTGAGCGCCTGCGCGAGCTGGGAGAAGTCCTTTGCCTCCACGTCGAGGAGGACACCGTCTTCGCTGAGGGCGCTCTCGAGGCGGGGGAGGTGGCCCGAGACGGAACTTCGGCGCGCGGCGGAGCGCGCGCCAACTCCTTCGTTGGGGGATCCGTCGCTTCCCGGTCCCTGTTCCTGGCTGCGTGCGCCGTCCCGATTGCCGGTCATGCGGCCTAGCTTACGGAGGGACCCTGGCACTGGCCACGTCGCCAGGGTCTTCCGCGGCTGGGCTCCTCGGCGCCCAGGGTGCGCGCTCCGTGGAAGGAGGAAAGCGCGCGGCCCAGCGCCTCCGCGGCAACGGCCCTGCCTTCGGCAGGCCGTCTGCGAGGAATCGCCTTGGCCCGTGAAGACGCAGACCCAGCCGGGGATCGGGCCGTCCCGGCGCCCGCGCGAAGGACTCCGCAACGAGCGCGTTCAGTCGACGGTCAGCCAGAGGACGAAGGCGATGAGCACGATGAGGGCCAGCAACACGACCGCCGCGGCCAGACCGCCTACGAAGCCGGAGCGGTTGCGTTCCACCCACTTGCGGAGACCGGCGAGGCGGGACTCTTGGCGGAGGCTCTTGCCCTTCTGGTGGAGCGTGAGGTCCTTGAGGAGTCCTTCGGCCGAGGCGTAGCGGCGCTCGGGATTCTTCTCCATCGCCTTCGCGCAGATGGCGTCGATGTTCGGATGGACTTCGGGGTTGACCCTGCTTGGCTTGGGGGGGTCCACCGTGAGGATCTTGTTTCCCACCTCCCCGGCGGAGTGTCCGGTGAAGGGGCGCCTGCCGGTCATCATTTCGTAGAGCATTACCCCAAGTGCGAAGACATCTGCGGGGGGCCCTACGTTCCGCGGGTCCGCGATCTGCTCGGGCGACATGTAGAAGGGGGTGCCCAAGGCCGAGCCGGTGTGCGTCATTCCGTCCTCGTCGTCGAGCAGCTTGGCGAGGCCGAAGTCGAGGATGGAGACGCGCAACTCCGAGTCGACGAGCACGTTTTGGGGCTTGAGGTCTCGGTGGATGACGCCACGCTTGTGGGCGTGGACCAGGGCGCGGGTAACCTGGGCGAAGACGCGCAGCCGTTGCTCGGAACTCAGGGCCTGGGCCTTGAGGAGGGTGCTCAAGTCCTTTCCTTCGACGTAGTCCATGACGTACCAGTCGAAGGGGCCGTCGCGCCCGTAGCCGTGGACTCCTACGATGTTCTCGTGCCGCAGCCGCTGCATTGCTTGGACCTCGGTGCGGAACCGCTTGCGGCGAGTCTCGGTCTGCGCGCCGCGGCGCACGCGCAAGACCTTGAGGGCGTAGAGGTCGTTGGTTCCTTGGTGGCGGACCTTGAAGACGACCCCCATGCCGCCTTGACCGAGGACCTCGAGGAGTTCGAACTCGCCCAAGTAGCCGCCGACCTTCGGTTCGAGGAAGGGGGACTCCTCCTCCTCTCCGCTCTCCCCCTGCCAGAACTGATCGCCTGTGTCGGGGGCCCGGCTGCCTGAGTCGAGGGAGGGCGTGGATGCGGCGGCCCACTCGGTGTGGGCCTTGAGGGAGTCGTAGTCTTGGGTAGGCAGATTCGAATCGCTGGCGCTCGTGCGGGGGTCGGGGGTGAGGACTTCGTGGAAGCCTTGGGTCTGCTGGTGGGGCGCCAAGACGTCGGCGAAGCCCTCGGTGGAGGCGGCCAGGCCCTTGGTCCGGGCGCCGGGCCGTCGGGGGAGTTCCGACTCGGGGAGGACCACCGTGCCGTCCCGGTCGGGCGGGCGTCCGCGTCCCACGGGCGTGGCGGGGAAATCGAAGGCGAGCAGGTCCTCCTGGCTCGCCTCCACCAGGCTCCGAGATGGCCCTGCTCGTGGCGGTTCGAAGTGCGGCTCCAGCAGAGTGCGCTCTGCTTGGCCGGGGACCTCGAGGTCTGGGAGTGGGAGCGTCGCCTCGCTGCGTAGATCCCGAGTTCGCGGGGCGGCCTCCGCGGGGACCGCCGGTTGGCGCTCCGAGGGGCGGACGACCGGGGGAGTGTTCCCGGGAAGCCGCAGGACCATGCTCGTCATGCCCACGGGGCCTGCGGGTCCCGCGGACGCCTGCGGCGAGGGACAGGGCGCGGCCGCCGGCACGGCGCGTGCGAGCGCTGCGGCGCCGCGCTCGTCGATGACCTTGCGCGCGCGGAGGATCTGTACGAAGTCGCCCTGGTAGCCGAGGTTGAGGTAGAGCAGGTAGTCCTTGAAGTGGCTGCGCGCGGTCTCTTTGTCCGCGAGCCCGAGGGTCACGAGTTGACGGCACACCCGCTGCGCGTGCTCGATGGTCGCCTTGTCCATGCGTCGCTTCAGCGTAGCGGGAGCGGCGGAGGCGCTGCAAGGCCACCTCGCCTCACGAAGCGGGGCGATCGGCTCTTGCGCCGCTCCGGACCCGCGAGGTGTGTGGGCCCGCGCGCGATGGGCCGGGGCGCAGGGGAGCGGAAGGGCGGTCAGCCGCGCTTCCGCTCGCCGGTGGTGAGGAATTCCGAGAGGTCGCTGGCGAGGTGGCCGGGAGTGGGGTATCGCTCGCCTGGTTCGGTGGCGAGACAGCGCAGGCAGATTTCCTGGATCCGGCGGGGAATGCCTCCGCGGAGTTGGCGGGGAGGGACGACCTGGCCCGTGCCGGGAGGCTGACGGGTGAGTCCGAAGTAGAAGCTGGCTCCCAGTGCGTAGACTTCGGAGCGCGGATCCGCCGTTCCGCGCAGCACTTCGGGGGCGCGGAAGCGGGAGGAAACGTACGGGGCGAGGAGCTCTCCAAGGCCAAAGTCGATGACGGCACCGCGTCCTTCCTCGGTGAGGAAGATCCCGGCCGGCTGGATGGCTTCGTGGAGGAAGCCCCGTCGGTTGAGCGCGTGAACGATCCGGGCGGCGTCGCGCAGACCGAGGACCACGTGCTTGGGCTTGAAGCGGAAGGAGGCGAGGAGCCGCCCTTCGGGAAGGCTCGAGATCACGTAAGCACCCCGTCGGCGATCCACGCCGTAGCGCCGTGGGGTGGCGAGGCCCGGCGCACGGAGCTTCCTCAGTGCCTTGAGCGTCTTGAGCTGCTTGGGGGCGAGCTCCTGCGCCGCGGGAAAGACGCGCACGGCCGCGAGCCGACGCGTCTCCTCGTCCCAGGCGCGGTAGAGCACGGTTCCCTTGGTCTCCTGGAGGGGCTCGAGGAG
This sequence comes from Planctomycetota bacterium, assembly GCA_003695705.1. GTDB lineage: Bacteria > Planctomycetota > J058 > J058 > J058 > J058. The sequence continues at coordinate 62 of RFHU01000483.1, read as the reverse complement.
CAGGCAGCCGGCCAGGCGTCGCTGCGGATCGCGGCGTGCTCGTTCGATTTCCTCGGCCAGGT
>RFHU01000482.1 GCA_003695705.1 Planctomycetota bacterium | reverse complement strand
CCGCCCGGCGCGCTGCCCGCACGTACGCCCGTCTCGGCGCCCCGGCCTCCCCCGGCGCGCACCGCGACGCGATCCCGCGCATCGAGCCTTGTCGGTGCCCCCCTCGGTGCTAGAAGCCTGGGACGGGACCCCCGCTACGCCAAGAAGCCCTCCTCCGCAAGGCGGGCGAGAAGGGTGCGCACGTCGGCTTCGGCCTGGGCGCGGTCGATGCCTGCGGCGTCGGCGAGGGCCGCCGCGAGGTCGGAGGGCGAGCGCTGGCCGTCGAGGAGTTCCCACACGGCCGCGGCGGTGGCGTTGAGGGCGAGGACGCGGCCGCGCTCGGGGTCGAGGAGCACGCACTCGCCGGTCTCGGGGACGTCCTCTTGGACGACGCGGGGGTGGGGGCTGGGCGCCGACATGCACCCAGCCTACCGTAGGCCCCGTCCGTAGGCCCCGTCGACGTAGGCCCCGTCCACCGCAGCCGGAGCGGTGGGGAGGCGGGGGCGCGCTGCCCGGTTCCGTTGGCCCGGTGCGGTGTGGTATACGAGGTCTCCCTCTGCGCCTTCGAGGAGCATCATGAACTTCCAGTTGCGCATCGTTTCGGGACCCCGCGCCGGCGCCACCGTCCTGGTGACTCCGGGTGCCGTCGTGAGCATCGGTCGCGGCGCCGACGCCACCCTCTCGGTCCCCGAGGACAACACCCTCAGCCGCGCCCACGCCGAGGTGGTCCAGCAGGGCGGCCAGTGGGTGATCGTCAACAAGTCTCAGCACGGCTCCTTCATGAACGGCGAGGTCTTCCAGGACCAGCGCCCCCTCGCTCCCGGCGTGGAGTTCCAGGTGGGCGCGGTGCGGGTCGTCTTCGAGGTCGCGCCCGCCGGCGCGAGCGCCCCCTCGGCGGGCGGTGCTCCCCAGGCCGGGGGCGGTGCCGGCGCCGCCGCGGCCGCCGCCCTGGGGAGCCTCCCCGCCGGCCCGAGCTCCATCGACGGCAGCCAACCCGGCATCCCCTTGGGCGACGTGGTCAAGGGCGGCCTGGGGGTGGTCAAGGCGAACCTCGTCCCTTCGGTCCTCCTCTTCGCCGTGCCTGCTCTCGCCACGCTGTTGAGCATCGCCGTGCAGGTCCTCGCCGCCCTCGACCTGCGCTCGGTGGTCGGGATCCTTGCGCTCGTGTCCCTCGGTTTCTCCCTCCTGCAGCTCCTCTGGGCCCTGACCATGCCCCTCTTGGGGTCCAACTACATGGCCGGAGTGAAGCGCTACCAGGAGACGGGCGAGCGCTTCGGCATCGGCGCGCTCTTCGACTTCGAGAACTTCCTCGGGAAGTACCTGACCAACTTCCTGTCTGGCCTCGGCTTTGTCTGCTGCTGCATTCCGGGCATCTTGTTCCTCTTCGCCGTGCCCGTGTTCCTCGACAATCCGGCCCTGGGCCCGGTGGGCGCCATCAAGGGATCCCTGGCCTGGACCAAGCGGAACCTCGTCCCCGCCATTCTGCTGGTCGCCGTCATCGGCGTCCTCAACATCGTCGGTGGCATCCTCTGCGGCGTTGGCCTGGCCGTTACCCTGCCCGCCTCCCTCGCCGCGGTGATGCTCACTTTCCTCGCCAAGAAGAGCGAGTTCCTCGCCGCCATGGCCGAGGACGGCATCTCGGCCTGAGCACCCTCGCGCCGACCCCTCCTTCCCAGGGGAGGGGTCGGAAGCCCGACGATGCTCCGCTCCTCCACCGACCCGCGCTGGCTGCCCCAGGCCCTGGCCTCCTTCGACCGCGTCCTCGTCGACCACGCGCACTGCGAGAAGAAGGCGGCGAGCTCGGCCATTTCGCTGCTCGCGGCCTTTCCGGGGCACAGCCTCCTGGTGCAGCGCATGGCGCGGCTGGCCCAAGAGGAGATCGGCCACTTCCGGCAGGTCTACGATCGCCTTCTCGCCCGCGGTGGATGCTTGGGCCGAGACCCTGGCGACCCCTACGCGCGCGGGCTCCGCGCGCTGGTCCGCCACAGCCAGGAGGAGACCCGCCTCACGGATCTGCTCCTCGTCTCCGCACTCATCGAGGCCCGCTCCCACGAGCGCCTCGATCTCCTCGCCCGAGGCCTCGCCGACCGCGAACTCGCGGACTTCTACGCCGGGCTGGCCCGCGCCGAGTCCGGCCACGCGCGCCTCTTCGTGGACCTCGCCAAGGAATACGCAGACCCCGCGGCGGTCGACGCTCGCCTCGCCGAGCTTGCCGCCGCGGAGGCCGACCTTCTGGCCCGGCTCCCCATCGCACCGCGCATTCACTGACCGGCCTCCCCTCCGCGCGCGCTTGCGCCCTCCGGGGAGAGCGCCCAGGATGAGCTGCATGTCTTCGACTGCGTCGCGTAGTTCCGTCTTCGCCTGGCTCGTGTGCGAAGGGCGTCCGCCCGTCCCGCTGGGCCCCAAGTCCCAGGTGACCATCGGCCGCAGCGGCGACTGCGACCTCGTGCTCAACGACGCGCAGGTCAGCCGCCTGCAAGGTACCATCAAGGTCGACGCCGCCTGCGAGTCCGCGATCTACCGCGATTGCGATTCCAGCAACGGGTCCTTCCTCAACGGCGAGGAGGTCTCCGAGTCGCCCGTTCGCCCCGGCGACGTCCTGACCCTCGGACCCTTCGAAGTCCGCGTCCAGCCCGTGGTCGCTTGGCTCTGCTCGGGCCTCATGGCCCCGATCCCCCTGGGCGTCGCCCGCACGCTGCGCATTGGCCGCAGCAAGGACTGCGACGTGGTCATTCGCGACCCCGGAGTTTCCCGCCACCAAGCGAGCATCGAAGTGGAAGGCGGCCAGCTCTTCTTCGTGGACGCCGGCTCTTCCAACGGCTCCTTCGTCAACGGACGCCGTGTGGAGGGTCGGCGGACCCTCGCCGTCGGCGACGCGCTCCACTTCGGCCCCTACGAGCTCGTACTCCGCTCCAGCGAGGACCTGCGCGCCCAAGAGGAGCTCGAGCAGGAACTCACCCGCCCCCTGTCCCCCGGCCTGAGCACGGGGCTCCTCAGCGAGCTTTCCGTCGCTCAGCTCCTCCAGCAGCTCCATCTCGACGCCCGCACGGGGAGCCTCCGCCTGGTTTCGGGGCCGCAGCAGGGGCTGGTCGTCTTCGAATCCGGCCGCCCCGTCTACGCTCGCTTCGGCATCCTGCGCGACGAGGCCGCTCTGCTCTCCCTCCTCGAGCTCGAGGACGGTCGCTACACCTTCCTCGCCGACGTCGACGATTCGGAGGGGGAACGCACCCTCGAGGCAGAGGTCCCCGCCATCCTCATCCGGCACGCGGCTCGGCGCGACGAGGACCGCCGGGACGAAGCGCGCGGCCGCGGGGGCGACGAGGTCGCGACCGTCCGCACCCCCCGCCCGGGCCCGCCGCCGGGCGGCGGGGCGTGAGCGCTCCGCCGCCAGGTGAAGTGGCTCCCGCGGGG
>RFHU01000481.1 GCA_003695705.1 Planctomycetota bacterium | reverse complement strand
GCCGGGGGAGGGAACTCGGGCGGCGCGCTCAGTACTGGATGCGGAAGCCCACGACGCGGGTCTTGGCGCGGGGGGGGCGGCGTCCAGCCAGCACGGCTTCGAGCGCGCGCTCGAGATGGGGTTGCTTGGGGTCTCGAGGGCGGTCGGCGACGGAGCCCTGGTAGCGGAGGATCCGTTCGCCGTCGATCACGTACACGCTCGGGGTCATGACCGCTCCGAAGGAGCGCGCGATGCGCCCGCCCGCGTCGAGGAGGACGGGGAACTCGATGCCCGCGCGCCGCTTGCCTTCGCGAACGCTCTCAGGGGTCTCGCCGGCGCTCGGCGCGATCCCAAGGAAGACGGCCCGCCCAGCGAAGCGCTTGGCGAGCCGCTGCAGCGCCGGCCCGTAGGAGCGGCTCGCCGGGCACTTGCTGCTCCAGACCACCAGGACGACCGGCTTCCCCCGCACGTCGTCGAGGGAGTGCCGGCGCCCGGCGGCGTCGACTCCGGAGAAGTTCGCCACCCGCTCCCCGGCCTCGTAGGCCCACGCGGTTCCTGCCGCGAGGAGGAGGGCGAGGGCGAGGAGACGGGCGAGCGGGGTCCGGTTCATCGGAGCGTGATCCTCGCGAAGCGGCGGGGGACGTAGCCCTGCCAGAGACGGCTCTTCTCCCGGTGCAAGAGGACCCCCGGAGTGAGCTCCAAGGTCTTGAGCGCGCCGCGCGGTCCGGCCTCCTCGCCGTGTCCCCAGCGGTCGCCGTCGTCATCGGTGAGGACGACGTTGAATCCAAAGGAGAAACCCGGCCGCGGCCCCTTGGCCGGGTCCACGCTGGCCCCGTTCTCGGCAAAGGAGGTCCAGGGGATCGCGGCCTCGTAGATCGCTCCGGAGTTGTCGTCCTTCTTCCGCACGAAGTACTTCCCCGAGGGCTCTCGCTCCTTCTCCTCGTCCTGCTCCTCCTCGTCGTCCTTCTTCTTGGGGAGGGTGAGTGCGAGCGAGAGGAGAAGGTCGTCGCCAAGGACCACGTCGCCGCCGTCGCCGCGGCAGTCGACGGCAATGAGGAGGCAGTCCCCCACCCAGTTGGGCGCCTCGCTGTCGTAGGGGCGCAGGTGGGCGTCGTCGACGTCGAGCGCGAAGTAGAGGTTCTTCTCGTCCCAGCCCAGGTAGAGGCGCGCGGAGAGGTCTTCCAGCCCCGTCCAGCGGCCAGGCGGTGCGCCAGGAGGCTGCTGGATGGGTTGCACGAAGGAGGGGCCGCGCAGGTCCACCGAGGACCAGGGGCGCCACCAGTCCGAGAGTTCGCCGTCGATGATCGGGGGCCGCGGCATGCGACGCACGCTCAGGCGCGGAGGCTCCTCCTCCGCGGCCTGTTCGCCGAGCGAAGTCAACTCCGCGAACAGGCGATCGAAGGCGTCCAGGCGCAAGGACTCTCCGAGCAGCCCGCGTTCGAGCACCGACGCAGCCGCCCGCCTGCGGCCTGCCAGCTCCAGGTGCCGGGCCAGCCGCACACGGAGGCGGGAGTCCGTGGGCGTCTTCTCGAGCGCGCGGGCGAGTTCTACGGTCTCCTCGGCGAGCCGCTCGGAGTCCACCGCGGCGAAGGCCGCCACGCCGCGGTCCGTCGAGGCGACGGCGACGCCTCCCGTCGCCACCAGCCCCAGGCCCAGGAAGCGCCGTCCGGGGAGCGAGTGGGACTCGACTTCCTCGCCGCTTCCGCGCGAGAGGACCACCAGCGCGGCTCGGCTGCCGAAGAGCCCCGTGCGCGCCACGAGCACGGACCCCGCCGTCTCCAGGGAGCGGACGGCCCGCGAACCCACCGCGAGGCGGTGCGCCCAGCGTCGGTTTCCCGTTCGTAGGTCCTGGCACCAGAGTTCCGCCTGACCGCCCGCCGCGCGAGCGGTGTAGACCGCGTCCTCACCCACGGTCACGGCGCTCAGGGTCGCTCGGGCCCCACCGACGGCGGGGGCGCCGGGCCGCGCCGCTCCTGCGCCCCCGTCGCTCCACAGGACCTGGCCATCCGGCGCGCCGTGGGCGCGCAGTCCCGCGCCGGCAGGTCCGTGCGTGCGCACGACCACCGCGGAGCCGTCCGGGGCCGCGACCGTTTCCAAGATCCACGACCCGTCGCCCGGATGCGTCCAGCGGCGCTTGCCATCGGCCGCGGCGTAGGCGCTCAGTCGCTGTCCGTCTTCCGCGAACACCAGCGCGCCCTCTCCGAGCCAGCAAGGGCTGCCGCGTCGGACGGGACGGTCGCCGGCGGGGAGCCGCCAGCGCGGGGTTCCGTCCTCGACGGAGAAGGCGGCGCCGACCCCCGAACTCGAGGAGTAGGCGCACACCAGCTCGCCTCGGGCGACGAGCCCGCCGCTGGCGCGGAAGTCGAGTGTGCGCTCCCAGCGCACGGAACCTCGCGCGGGGTCGATGCCCAGGAGTCGGCTGTCGCCGGTCAGGAGGACCAGGCCGTGCTCGGTCGCAGCAAGGGCGTGGGCGGGGTGCGGCCCGATTCGCGCCCCGTTCCCGGAGAATCCCACGGGCAAGGCCCAGGCGACGCGGCCCGCCTGCGGCCCGGCGGTCTGGAGGGCCGTGAGCCCTTCGAGGGACGGAATCACGAGCAGGCCTTCGCTGAGCACCGGAGGCAGGCGGCCGCCGGCCTCGGGCGGGGCGTCCGTCACCAGCACGCGCTCGCCGTCGGGGGCGCGCGCGAGTTCGAGCTGTTCGCCGCGGCGCAGCGCGTAGAAGCCCGCCGGGCCGCGGGGCGCATGGAGGGCGACCAGCTCCGCGCCGTCTTGCGAGAGCTCGGTGGGTCCGCGGAACACGCGGCGGAGCGGCGGATCCAGGCCCGCGAGCGCCCGAGCCGCCTCGACGCTCTCACGGGAGCGCTGGCCGAGGAGGCGTGCGCGCTGGGCTGCTGCCCAGGCGCGGGCGGGTTGGGGCGTCCCGCCCACCGTCACCACGGGTTCGGGCCGAAGGGCAAGGAGCCGGTCGAGGTCCTCTCGGGCGGCGGAGAGCCTGCGGAGTCGCTCCTCGAGGAGGACCAAGCGAGCGAGGGCGTCCGCGCGGCGAGCGTCGCCGGGGTGTTCGCGGAGGAAGCGCCGCAGCACCGCGACGGACTCGCCGCGCAGGCCTCCTTCCTCGAGGAGCCCCGCCAGGGCCCAGCGGGCGTCGGCGAGGGCTGTGCTGCCGGGGTAGCGTTCGATCACCTTGCGGAGGTCCTGCACGCTCCGCGCGGCGAGGGCGAGCTTGAGTTCCTCCTGCGCGGCCCGCTCGAAGGGCTCGTAGACGGAGGCGCCGTGCACGGCGACCAGCTCCCGTATCCGTCGGGCCGCGTAGCTTCGCGCCGCAACCAGGGTTCCTTGGTCCAAGGCCACCAGGCAGCCGGGCGGTGTGTGGAGCAGCCGCTGGTACGCGCGGACGGCGAGGGGCCAGCCCTCGGGTCGAGGGTCTGCGGCGAGATCGTCGGCGTAGGCGCGCAGCACCGGCGCGGCCGCCGCGAGCAGGTCGCGCTGAACGCGGCCGACGGGCAGGCGGTCCGGCCGCGCGCCCAAGGCGCCCAAGAAGTAGTCGACCTGGCGCGCGCGCTGTCGGAAGAGGCGACGGTCTCCCCGCGCTCGCGCCGCGAGCGCCTCCTCGGAGAGGAACTCCACGGCCGCCGACTGCACCCGCAGGCGCTGCGTTTGCGTAATTCCCGAGCGGACCGCACGCTGGAGGAACTTCAACCCCGCCTCGACGTCGCGGCGGCGCGCGTAGAGCTCTCCGAGCATGGCCCAGAGGACGGGCCGTCCCGCGTAGCGCTCCTCGAGCGCTCCCCGCGTGGTCGCCAGGTCTTCGAAGACCGTCACGCGGCGGTAGCCGATGGTCGCCAGGAGTCCGGGCCCGAGGGGAACGCAGGCTCCGGCCTCTTCGCGGGGCTCGCGAAAGCGGAGCTGGGCGAGGAGCCGGCCGTCGGAGCCGTCGATGCGCAGGAGCCCCTTCGCGGTCGGAGCCAGGAGTTCGTCGGCGTAGAGGGCCGGGCGACCGATCGCCTGTTCGGGGAGCCGAGGACCCCTCGCCAAGATGCGTCCGCTCTGCCTCTCGAGCACGGTCAGCCGCTCTCCGAGGAGGAGCACGCGACCGTCGCGCGCCGCGAGGCACCAGCGAGCGTCGCCGCGCGGGGCGCGCCAGAGCAGCTGCCCGTTCGCGCCGTTCACGGCAAGAAGGTCGGGGCCGTCGACGGGCGCGACGACGATGGGGTCGTCGTCGGTGAGCGGGGAGACGGCACGGAAGCGCCGCTCGTCGAGCACGAGGGTCGCTTGCGACCCCTGCGGCGCGGCGGGGTAGCGGGTCGCCCAGACGATCTCTCCCTGGCTCGGTTCGAGGGCCGCGACCAGTCCCAGGCCGGTGGCCACGACGACGTGACCGCGGGCGTCGACCGCGGGGGTGGGCAGCGGGGTCCCCAGGCCCAGATGATCGTAGGCCGCCCGAGAGGCGATGAAGGCGTCGTAGACGACCTTCCCCCCGGCCGCGTCGAGGCGGACGAGGCGAGCGCGCAAGTTCCCCTTCTCCGCGCTGAGGACGCTCACGAACACGGACGCCTCGTGGTAGAGCGGCGGGCTGACCCACTCGGCATCGCGGGCGATCCCCTCGAAGCCCGGCCGGTTCGCGGCGTCCCAGATCAACTGTCCGCTGCGTGCGTCGAGCGCGACGACGCGCCAGTCGCGCCGCCGGTGGACGACGAGTTTCTCCTCCTCGCCTTCCTTGCGGACTTCGAGCCCTGCCGGGCGGTTGAGGTGCAGTGTCGCGTAGACGCGCTCGCCCACGACCGCGGGTCGCGCAGCGAGGACCTCCACCCGCGAGGGCTCGGTCTCATCGCTGCGCAGGCTGAACCGCCATCCGAGACCGCGGTCGGTCTTTGCCAAGGGGATGGCGCGTACGGTCTTCTCGTCGCAGACGTAGAGGAGGTCCCTTTCCGCCTCGTAGACTCCCTCCATGTAGGCCGGGGGAGCGGGCAGCGCGGAGACGAGGTCCTCGTCGAGTTCGGAGTCCTCCAGGGGGATGCTGCGGCGAACATCGCCGGGGTCGAAGCCGCGCGCCGGGCCTGCGCTCTTCGCGCGGGGGAGGCTCGCGACGCGTTGCGCGAGGCTTGCGCGCAAAGAGCCGACGAGCCGGGGCTCGTCGGCGTTTCCTCCGGCCGCGCGGAAGGCCGCCAGCGCGTCCTCGGCCTCGCGAAGGTCGCGCCGGGCCACCGCGGCGTGGAGGCGCAGCAGGGCGGCCTTGCGGCGCCGAGGGGCGTCGACCGCGAGGGACTCGAGCCAGCGGTAGGCGCGGATCGCGCGTCCGAGTTCGCCCCGCTCGGTGGCGGCGGCTCCGAGCTCCCAGAGCGCCTCCCCGACGACGGTGCTCAGCGGGTAGCGCGCGAGGATCCCTTCGATGGCGGCCGGCGAACCCGTCGCGCGGGCGTTCTCCAGGGCCGCGCGTGCGCGCGGATCGACGGTCTGGCGGTAGAGGGCCTGGGCATCGGCCGGCAGTCGCGCGATGCGATCGCGTAGGTAGAGGCGCACGCTCCGGTCGATGCCCGGTCCGACCTCCGTGGTCGGGCGGGCGGCGGGCCGACGTGCCCGCAGCGCTTCGAGGGCTTCTTCGACCTCGAGGTACTGGGCGACCGCGGCTTCGAAGTTCCCGGCGCGCTCGAAGCGGAGGGCCTCCTCGAGCAGGCCGTCGAGGCTGGCGTCGCGCTCGGTGAACGCGGCGGGCGACTCCGCCTGGGCTGCCGCCCTTCCTGCGCAGGCGGAGGCGAAGAAGGCCGCGAGGGCGAGGCGAGGCAGCCGCATACATCCTCCTGAGAGGGTACGACCCGGCGGACCGGCCAGGGTCGACCGGATTATAGCGGCGCGCCGCGGTACGACCGAGGCGCCGGACCCTCGACCCGTCGCGGCGAGCGCCTGGGCGTTGGCTGCGGAGAGCGCCCGAAGGGGACGCTCTGCCTTGGGAAGGGGAGTGCGACCTTGCGGCGGCGCTCGCTCAGCGCGGGTGGAGGATCGAGCGTCGGGATTCGTCCACCTTTCGCGGCTTGGCGAAGGGGTCGTAGAGCAAGGGGCGTTTCTCCCACCAGCCCCCCGGCTCCACCTCGAGGCGGTCCCAACGCGGCATGCAGAGCGGGAGGAAGATGGACAAGGAATCGAGGAGCAGCCAGCCGAAGGGCTCGCTGGCGGTGTCGCGGGTGCGGGGGACGCTCAGGGTGCGATCGCTCTCCGGGCGTTCGTCCCAGCTCGGCAGCACGCCGGCGGGGAGGAGGGGGAGGCCGGCCAGGGCCTCGGCTTCGACGGGCACGTGGCGCGTGCGACAGGCGGGGGCGGCGAGCAGCGCGGCGACGCAGCCGACGGTGGCGATGGCGCGCAGGGTCCGGATCACGCGTCCCTCCAGGTTGCTTGCAAGGGTATCCCGCGGGGTGATCGCACGCAAAGAGGGCGGGTTGCCGTGGGCGGGGGGCGCCGGTCCGCAGGGGACGCCGCCCGGTCCGTGCGCCGCGGTGCTCGCTCGCCCGTCCGTCGTGCGGGTGCTGGCCGCCGGTGCCGCCGCAGGAACGATGGCGCGAGCGTACGCCGTTGCTCGACCGATCCGCGGACTCGGGAGCTCGAGCAGCGAACCGGACGTTGCCGGTTGGTGTCGGCGTGTCGGGGATTCCGGCGGGCGATGGGCGCCGTCAGTCGGTGGGGGGGAGGTTGCCCGCTGGGGGGTCCTGCGCTTCGCCTTCGCCGGGGTCGCTCGGAGCGGAGTCCCGCGGAGTTCCTTCGGGCGCGCGGGCGGAAGGCGCGCTGTCGCCACGCCCGTGCGGTCCGTCTCGTGGAGAAGGCTTGGGGAGCGCCGGGAGGCGCTCGGTGCGCGTGAGGTCGGCGGCGGCGCGCGAGCGCTCGGGGGTGGGCACCTCGGGGAAGAAGAGCTGGCGGAGGTCGGCGAGGCGCCGCGCCACGTCGTCGGCGCTGGGAGGACGCCGCTCGGGAGCCTTGGCGAGCATGGACTCGACGAGCGAGGCCACCTGCGGGGGGGCCTGCGGGAGCAGCGAACCGAGGGGCGGGGGCTCCTCCTCGGCGATGCGGCGGATCACGTCGGGAGCGTCGGGGGCGAAGGGCGGGTGGCCTGCGATTGCGTGGTAGAGGGTCGCCCCCAACCCGTAGAGGTCGGCGCGTTCGTCGAGGGTCTTCCCGGCGGTGATCTGCTCGGGGGCCACGTAGGGGATGCTCCCCAGGCCGATGTCTCCGGGGGTGAGCTCCTCGTCGCGCGTGCGCAGGTCCTTCGCGATTCCGAAGTCGCCCAGCTTGGCCACGCCCGAGGGGTCGATGAGGATGTTCGAGGGTTTGACGTCGCGGTGCACGATCCCTTCCTGGTGCACCGCGGACAGCCCGCGGGCGACGTGTTCGCCCACAGCGAGGGCGAGGGGAAGTCCGAGCCGGCGTCCGCCTTGCAATCGGTCCCGCAGGCTGTCCCCGTCGACGAGCTCCATGAGGAGCAGCAACACGTCGTCTCCTTCGCGGACCTCGTGGACTTCCACCACGAACGGGCTATGGACCCGACAGGCCAGGCGTGCCTCCCGCCGCAGCCGTTGGCTTTGGGCGGGGTCGTCGAGGCGGAGGATCTTGACGGCGAGGCGACGGTCGAGGACCGGATGGAAGGCAGCGTAGACGATCCCGTGCGCACCCTCCCCCAAGACGCCCAAGGGGCGGAGACCGGCCTTCTCGAGCACCCCGAGGCCCGTGGGGCGTTCGAGGCGGGCGGTGTCCTCGTGGGGTGCGCTGCGCAGCTCGACCCGCAGCACGTGTCCTCCAATGCGGATGCGGCTCCCGTCGGGGACGCGCACCGGAGCGTAGGGTTCGAGGCGGCGGTCGCCGAGGAAGGTGCCGTTGCGGCTGTTCAGGTCGACGAGGTAGAGGCCGCCCGTCGGGCGCAGGTCGAACTGGGCGTGCTTGCGCGACACCGAGGGGTCGCCGGCGAGGAGCACCGCCGCGCCGGCCCGTCCGACGAGGAGGCGTTGGCCCACCCGCACCACGAAGCGCGCTCCGCGGCTCGGTCCTTCCAGCACCTCGAGTTCGGCATGCATTGCACTCGCCAGCCTAGCCGCGGCGCGCGTTGGCGGCCGCCGGGGGCATTTTCGGCCGCCCCGGCGCCCGCTTGACGAGGGGCCCGGACTTCCGGGTTCGGGCGGGGCGGTCGGACGGGCCCAAGGCCTTGGGACGCCAGGGCGAGGCCGCGGGGAGTGCGTACGCGGCGAGGGCGCCGCCGGCGGGGCCGGGCGGCGCCCTGAGGTGCCGAGGTAGCCTCGACCGCCGGCGCGGCCGAGGCAGCGAAGGCTCAGACCCCCGCGGACTCGGGCTGGACGTCGGGACGCTGGAAGTCCTCGGGAGGCGGCTGCACGTCTTCGAACTCGTCGAAGGTCCGGTTCCACCCGTCGTCCTTCACGATGTCGATGTGCAGCCAGCCGAGGAAGAAGTCCACCAGCTGCCAGAAGGAGAAGTCCACCTCGAGGCCCACCATGAAGGCGGCGACCATGTGGACGTCGGTGATGTAGTGGTAGCGCGGCTGCCGGTATTCGAAGGGCACGGTGTTGGCGCGAACCGGCGCACGCCGGTACCACTCGTTGAACTCGTCCACGGACTCGAACAAGTAGTCGTTCCCGGCGACGACGCGCATCTTGCGGTCGATGGGGCCGAGGAGGTCGAAGCCCTTGTCGCGCCAGATCCCCGCCGCGCGGCCTTGGAAGCCGAACTTCTCGAAGTCGTAGTAACCGAAGAGGAAGGCCGGAGGCAGGATGTGCCGGCGGAGCCCGCCGAGGAAGAAGTCCTCGTACTCGGTCGAGAGGAAGGAATTCCCGATCTCGAAGCCGAACTTGAAGCCCTTGCCCGCGAGGAACTTCGCGCCGAACACGTCCACGAAGTCCAACACGCGGTCTTGGAAGTAATTCCCGATGGAGCTGCGGCCCGGGGTGGAACTGCAGCCGCTCAGGCTGAGGATCAGGGCCGTACTGGTGGCGAGGATCGCCCTCCGCATGGAGCCTCCCGTGGGGTGGCAGGGTCGCGCGCTCCGCCCGCCCCGAATGTGCGCAGGAGGCTACCCCAGCGCCCTTTGCGAGTCAAGCGCGGTCCGGCGCAGGGGGTTCCGCGGACCCTGGGGAGAGACCCGCGGGGCGAACTCGCCCTTCGCCGCGGGGGCTGCTCCTGCTTCGCGCCGCTCTCTTCTCTGGTGGTTGACGGGTTCGCGGAGCCTCGAGTACAATGCGCGCCACGACAAGGGACCGTAGCACAATTGGTTAGTGTACCGGACTGTCGATCCGGGGGTTGCGGGTTCGAATCCCGTCGGTCTCGTGCGAGCCCTGGGGCCTTTTGGCCTCGGGGCTCTCTTTCGTTGGGGGATCCACTCCGGGTCTCGTCCTTCGCCGGCAGGGCCGGCGCCGCCGCCGGGCTGCGGCGGGGTGGGGTGCGCATGGAGCCACGCGAAGGCAGTCCGTTCGGGAGGCGAAGGCGAGGTGCCTTTGCCTTGTCGGTGCTGCTCGCCGTGGGCTGCTGCGCGAGCGAGCCCGAAGCCCTGAAGGCCCCCGCGGCGGACGACCGCCGCGAAGCCATGGCGTGCCTCGCGGGAGAAGTGGAGGAGCGCCCCGAGCTTCGAGGGCCTGTGGAGGCCGAGGCGCTGGCCTGGCTCGACCCCGCGGTCGAGGAGGACGCAGGGGTGCGGGCGGCGGCCGTGCGCGTGCTCGGGGCCCTGGGGACGGCGGAGGCCCGGCCCCGGCTCGTGGCGGCCCTCCTGCCCGGGCCCCGGCGCGATCCGTCCCCCTTGGTGCGGCGGGAGGCGGCGCGCATCCTGGCTGCGGCGGGCGGCGCCGAGGCACTCAACGCGCTGCGGCGAGCCCTGCTCGAAGACCCGGAGTCCGAGGTCCGGCGCGCTGCGGCCTGGGCGCTGGACGCCACCGGCGACGAGAGCCCCGAGACCACGGAAGCCTTCATCGCAGCCCTCGAGGACCTGCATCTGCCCGTGCGCTACCAAGCCCACGCCGCGCTCGTGCGGCGCCACGGCGTGGACAAGGGACTTCGTGCCGCGGATTGGCGAGCTTGGTACGAGGAGCGCCGCCCCGCCGAGCCGGAGCCGGAATCCGAGGCTGAGCCCGAGCCGGAGCCGGAGCCCGAGGCCGAGCCGGAGCCCGAGCCGGAGCCCGAGCCCGAGCCCGAGCCGGCGCTCCCGCCGGAGGAAGAATTCCCCGACGAGTCCCTTGGGGAGTCTCCCGCGGAGCCGCCCTCCGGCGCGGTGGTTCCGGAAGAGCCGCCCGCGAACCGCGCGGACGCCGAGCCTCCCGCGGGAGGAGGGTCTTCCCCCGCGGAGCCGCAGCCAAGCCAGCGGTCGGGCGAGTGAACGCGTCCTCCGCGGTCCCGCCGGCCGCCGAGCCCGAGGAGCCCGCTCGCCGAGCCGCGCGCAAGTCGCCGCAGCCCGGGGTCTGGCGCCGGAGGGCCGTTGCGGCCTGCAAGCTCGGCCTCGCCCTTGCCCTGCTCGCTTGGCTCGTCGGGCGCGGAGACCTCGACGCCTCGAGCTTCGCGCGGCCTCTGCGCGCCCCCCACGTGGTCGTCCTGGCCCTCGTCCTGGCCGCGTTGGGCCTCTGCTTGAGCGGTGTGCGCTGGTGGCTCCTGCTCGCCGCAGAGGGCCTGAGCGTGGACCTGCGCACCGCAATTCAGCTGACGTTCATAGGGCACTTCTGGAACATGGTGATCCCGGGCGCCGTCTCCGGCGACGCGGTCAAAATGTTCTACGTGGGCCGGCGCGTCCCTCGCTCCCAGCGCGAAGCCTCGTGGAGCACCGTGTTCGCCGACCGGCTCATCGGCCTGGCGGCGCTGGTTTCGGTCTCCGTCGCGGCGGCCACGGCCAAGCTCGACTTGTTCTGGGGGCGCCCGGAATTGCGGGGGACCTACGCGCTCATGCTGTTCGTCCTGGCGGGCTTCGTCGCGGGTGGGGCGGTGCTTCGCCTCGACCTGGGCCGCGACTGGCGCCTCACCCGCTGGCTGGTCGCCCGGCTCCCCATGCAGCAGAGCCTTTCGCGCGTTTGGGAAGCCCTCCGTCGGTTGGGGGGGCACCCGGGCCGCTTGCTGCTCGCCTACGGGATTTCCCTGGTGGCGCACCTGTTCGCGGTCACCAACGCCTGCTTGATCGGGGGGCTGTTCTCGGAGGCCGTCGCCGCGCTCGACTACTACGCCTTGGTCCCCGTGGCCTTGTTCTCCAACGCCATTCCCCTCACCCCGGGAGGCGTCGGCGTGGGCGAGAGCGTGCTCGGCAAGCTCTTCTCCTGGGCGGGGCCCGCGGCCGCCAGCCCGGCCGAGCTCACACGCGCAGGCGCCTCGGTCATGGTGTGGCTCCGCCTGCTGATGCTCTCCCTCGCGCTCGCGGGGGGACTCCTCTACGCGCTCTACCGCAGCGACGGACCGCCGGCGGCCGACGAGCCGTCCTCGGGCGAGGCCGCCGACCCGGCGCCATCGCCCCGGGCCTCGGGTTGACACGCCGCGCGCGCTGCCGCTACCCTGCCCTTGTCCAGGGGTCTTCACTGCGGAGCCGCGCGCAGCCCCGCGCCCACCCCGGAGGCTCGCGATGCCCGAGCGCGTTCCCCCCTTCGCCCACGACGACGTCGGTCGGCTGTTGGTCCACAAGCGGTGCGAGATCTACAGCCGCGTCGCAGCGCTCATCATGGACTTCGAGGAGGCCCTCGACGCCGACGACGGGCTGCGCAGCCGCTTCCTCCTCCAGGACTTGCGGCGGGCCCTCCGCAGCGGCCTGGCCTTCTTGACCGACGAGGTCTACCAAGAACTCGAGCGGCTCGAGGAACTCGGCGGCTGCCTCCCCGCGGACGAGGGGCCGATCCCCTCCCAGCGGGCCCAGGAACTCAGCGACCGCCTCCAACTCCTGCACGTCAAGCTGGCCCGCAGCCTCCGGCTTCCCTACCTGCAGGACCTCGAGCAGATCGTCGGCTTGCCGCGGCGGCTCCGCCGGCGCCTCGCCGAGGAGCGCCGCGAGCAGGCCGAGCGCGCCAAGGAGCGCGCCCTCGAGGAGCAGTGCTGGGACCTCGAGGCGGAGGCTCGCCAGTGCATCGCCAACAAGGACTACGGACGCGCCCTCAAGTGCCTGCGCAAGGCGGCTCGCCTCGATCCCACGCGCGCGGTGTTCCAGAACGACATCGGCGTGGTGCTCAGCCTGCAGGGGAAGAGCGCCGAGGCGGCCAACGCCTACCGCCGGGCGGTGTCGCTCAACGAACAGCACCCTGCACGGCGCACCGAGGAGTGGACGACGAGCTACTACAACCTCGGGGTCGCCTTGCGGAAGGTGGCCGGAGAGGCGCTGCGGCGGAACGACCGCGATCGGGCTCGGGTTCACCTCGAGGAGGCCGGGGCGGCGTTCTCCGAGTACACTCGCCTCACGGTCACCGGGCCCAAGGTCCAAGAAGCGCGTAAGATCATCGACCGCATTCGCTCCCAGCTCGAAGAGCTCGGGGCCGAGGAACCCGAAGTCACCAGCTAGTCGGACGCAGAAGAGGGGGACGTGGCAATCCTGAAGATCGACGAGGTCTCCACCGAAGGTGGAGTGACGCAACTCGTGGTCGAAGGAGAGATCGACCTCGACACGGTCTCGACGCTGCGCGCCAAGCTCGAGGAGCTCAAGCAGCGTGGCGCGTGCCGCTTGGTCCTCGACTTCGGCGAGACCCGCTACGTCAACTCCTCGGCCTTGGCCGTGCTCGTGAAGTTCGCGGAAACCTTCCGCGAGCAAGGCGGCGGCATCGCCCTCGCCCGGGTCAGTCCCCGCGTGAAGCTCGTGTTCGAAATGCTCGGGCTGCTGGTGTTCTTCAAGTTCTTCGACTCCGTCGAGGCCGCGAAGGCCGCATTCCCCGCCGGCGCACAGGGCTGAGGAGCGTCGCCATTCGGGTCCGCCTCTTCGGGCGCTCGGACGTGGGCAAGCGCCGCTCCTCCAACGAGGACTCCTTCGTCCTCTGCGAGGAGGAGGGGCTCGGTGTGGTGTGCGACGGCATGGGCGGCCACGAACTGGGCGAGGTGGCCAGCCGCATGGCCGTGGACATGCTCGCCGAGCGGGTGGCGGAAGCCATTCCGCGGTTGCGTTCGCGCCGCAAGCTCTCGGAGGTGCGTGCCCTCGCCGAGGAGTTGGTGCGCGAGTGGACCCAGGAGGCGAACGCCGCCATTCACCGCCACGGGCGGCTGGAGGCCAAACGCCGCGGGTTGCCCGCCAAGGAGCCCGGGGCACGGACGAACAAGTCGCAGATGGGCACCACGTTGGCGCTGGCCCTCTTCGTCTCGGACCTCGCGGTCGTTGCCAACGTGGGCGACAGCCGCGTCTACCGGATCCGGAGCTGGGCCATCGAGCAGCTCACCGAAGACCACACCATCGTGGCCGAAGCGCGGCGGCACGCCGCCGACCCACGGCCGGCCCGCAAGCGCAAGTACGTCACCCGGGCCCTGGGCACCAAGCCGGAGGTGCGGCCAGACGTTCACCTCGTGCACGCCTTTCCGGGCGACCTGTTCGTCCTCTGCTCCGACGGGCTCACCGACGTGGTCGCCGACGAGGAGATCGTCGAGGTCCTCCGCCGCGCGCGGGGCGACTACCGCAAGGGAATTCGCTCGCTGATTCGGCTGGCGAACAAGCGCGGCGGCCCCGACAACGTCACCGTCGTCGTGGCCGAAGTGGAGGCCGGAGACGACGAGGACGACGACACCGACGAGCTCGAGATCTGGCAGCAGTAAGCGTTTGCGGTGGTAGCGCGCCCCTGCCGGGTCCCCTTCCTTCGCGGCGTCGGCGAGGGCGTTCGGCGCCGCCTCCGATCAGCGGAGCTCTGGGCCGAGGAAGGGGCGGAGTTCCTCGGCGTCGAGGACGGGGATGCCGTAGAGGGCAGCGCGCGCGAGGAGCTCGGGCGCCGTCGGGCCGAGGAGCACGAGGGCGGAGACCCCCGGGCCGAGATCGATGGCCACGCGCACGCCGAGGGCGTCGAGGCGGGGCAGGAGCGCGGCGACGGCGCCGTCGTCGCCGGCGATGGCGAGGGTCGGTTCCCGGCCGCGGACCACGAGGGGGCTGCGGCAGCGGTCCCCGGGCCGGGGCGCAGCGGCCGTGTCTGCGCCGGTTTCGGCTTCGCCGGAAGCGGGGACGAGGCGGCAACGAGACCGCTCGGCGCCGACGTCGCGGGCCTCGAGGAAGCCGAGCGGTCGGACGCTTCCGTCGGCTTCGACCCGGTAGACCTGCAGCCCTTGGCCGACGCGCAGGCCGTCTCGGAAGCCGAGGTCGACCCAGACGTCGCCCCCCGGCTCGACCCGCACCATCGAGCCGTCGGGGTCGGGGGCTTCGAGGTAGCGCACGACCGCACGTCCTGAGCGGCGGGCCAGGAACGCTTCGAGGTAGCGCAACCGACCTTCGGCGGAGGCGAGCGCTGCTGCCATCGCCTCCTGCCGCGCGCGCAGCCGCTCGAGCTCGCTTCCCGACGCGCCGCCCTTCGCGGGAGGCGTCGCCGCGACATCGGCGCCCGTCGCCGAGGCACGGGCCGAATTCGCCTCCGAGGAGTCCGAGGGGACTTTGCGCTCCGGGCTCGGAGGGTTGGAGACCGCCCCGGCGGAGCGAGGCGTGGCGTGCGCGACCGCGGTTCGTTCGGCCCGGTCCATTTCGGCGGCGCCACCCTGGAGCAGGCCCGAGGCCAGCCAGAGCAGCATTCCTGCACCGACGCCGAAGAAGGCCGTCAGGAGGAGCGCGGCGCGGCGGGCGGTCGAGGACTCTGCGGGAGGGGCCACGGGGACATCCTACCGGGGGTCCCGCAGGACGAGCCCAGGAGGCGCGCGCGGGAGGGAGCGCACACCCTGGGGGGGCTGCGAGAGGGCGCGGCCCGGAGCCTTCTCGCGGCGTGGCCTGCGCCCCTAGGGTCCGCCTCGCGATGGTGCGGTGAAGGGTGCGTTCCTGGGGGGCTTCACGCGTCCTCGGGCAAGGGACGCTCGTCTGGGCTGAAGGCCGCCTGAGACCTGAGCTGCGCGCCGGCTGAACGGGTTGCCGTGCTCGACCTCCTCTCCAAGAGACATGCGGG
>RFHU01000480.1 GCA_003695705.1 Planctomycetota bacterium | reverse complement strand
GAGTGGGGGAGGGGCGGCCGTGCGGTGTCTGGGACCTTACGAGTTGCTCGAAGCCCTCGGGCGCGGGGCCGCGGCGACGGTCTACCGAGCCCGGGAGGAAGCGACGGGCCGCAGCGTCGCCCTCAAGGTCGTCGCGCGCCCCGAGGACCCGGTGGCGCGCGAGCGCTTCCTCCGCGAAGGAGCGATCCTGGCTGCGCTGCGACACCCCGGAATCCTCGAAGTGCACGCCGCGGGTTCTGCGGGGGGGCGACTGTATCTGGCGACCGCCCTCGTCGAGGGGGCGCGGACGCTCGACCGGGCTTGGCAGGGCGCTCCTCTCGAACAGCGCGTTTCCTGGGTGCGCGACGCCGCCCGCGCGCTCGGGCACGCGCACCGCCGCGGGATCGTGCACCGCGACGTGAAGCCCGCCAACCTCCTGGTGGACGAGGCCGGCCGCCTGCGGGTCGCCGACTTTGGGCTGGCCACGGCGACCGAACTCGAGCGTTTGACCCGGACGGGCCTGCTGGTGGGTACCCCCGTCGCCATGGCCCCGGAGCAGTTCGCCGGCAAGGGACGGGTCACGCCGGCCACCGACGTGTGGGGGCTGGGGGTGGTCCTCTACGAGGCCCTGACGGGAGAACTCCCCTTCGAAGCCTCCGATCTGCTCGGCCTCGCGCGGCGGGTCGCCTCGGGGGAGTTCGTCCCGCCGGGCGAGCGGCGTCCGGCCTTGCCCGCGTCCTTGTGCGCCGTGTGCGAGAAGGCCCTCCGCGTCGACCCGAGGGAGCGCTACGCCGACGGGAACGCCTTCGCCGCGGACCTCGAGCGGGCCCTCGCGGGGAAAGGGGTGCGCTCCGGTTGGAGCTCGCTGCGCCGGATCCGCCTTCGGCAAGCGGTGGGGGCGCTGACCTTGGTCGCGTCGCTAGGCCTGCTGGGAGCGAGCGCCTTCGCCTGGTGGCAGCCCGTGCCGCGCGAGGGACGGAACGCGCGTCCTTCGCCGCGTCGACCGAGCGGAGGAAACCCGCCGCAACGCGGCCCTGCGCCTCCCGCGGCGGGGACCGACCGCGCGCGCGCGGGCGGGCTCGAACCGCCTTCGGGCCGGAGTCCGTCGGCGGCCGGGCGATCGCGCGGCGGCGCGAAGCCGTCGGGTCCTGTGCTCCGACGGCGAGGATTCCTGCCGCACGCCGCCAACGACGTCGCCTTCGTCGGCGAAAGGCTCGCGGCGACGGCCGGGGAGGCGCGCGTCGTGCTCTGGGAGCTCGCCGACCCTCCCCGCATTCGCTGGGAGGCTCCCTGCCGGCAGGCCTCCGCGGTGCTCTGGCTGCCGCGACGGCAGCTCCTCGCGGTCGCTTCCCGGGGCGGCGTGCGCTTCCGTTCCCTGGCGGGTCGGAGCGAGTCCGCATCCGCGCTGAAGACTCCAACGGCAAAGGACTTCGTCTTCTCCCTCGCGGTCTCCCCGGACGAGCGCAGGCTCGCCTTCGCCACCCGGAAGAGGCTCTACCTCTACGACCTAGACGACGGGCGCCGCCTCCTGAGGACCCGACTCCCCGAGAACCCCATGGACCTCACCTTCGCCGCCGACGGGGGTTCGGTGATCGCCTGCTGGGGCGGCAGCCACGAGGTCCCCGTCTTCAACACCTTCCTGCGGGTCTACCTCGACGGGCGGCAGGGCCCGGCGCCGCCGGGCGGGCTGGGGCGGCCCAACTGCCTCTTGCCCTTGCCGGCGAAGGAAGGCCGCGGGCTGTGGGTGGGCTTCGACACGGGCGGCGTGGCGCTGTTCTCCCCGGCCTTCGAGCACCTGCGCTGGCTCGAGGCGGCGGAGCGCGAGGCCTCTGCGGGGGACGGCGCCGCGCAGAGGCCTCAGGCCTACCTGCTCCACCTCGCCCACGAGGGGCCGATTCACGGGCTCGCCCGCCTCCCCGCAGGAAGGCTGCTCACGCTGTGCGGGGGAGACCGGACCCGCGCAGACGGCTTCCGGGTGTGGGGCCCTGGGGGAGAACTCCTCTACGACCAGCCGCACCCCGAGGCTGAGTCCGTGGACCTGCGCCGGCTGGCCCTCTCCCCGAACCGACGCTCCGCCCTGGTGGTGGACCGGGGACGGCGCGTGGAGTGGTGGTCGGTGACGCTGCCCGGGGCCGTCGCCCCGGAAGCGAGGGCTCAGCGCGACCGGTCGCGGTAGCGCTCGTAGAGGCGGCGCTGCCGGTCCCTCAGGCCGACGGGCTGGCCGGCGATCCAGGCGTGGGTCACGCGGCTGCCCGGCGCGAAGAGGGGCGCGCTGGTGGCGAAGAGGGTCGCCTGCTTGCCGGGGGCGATGCTCCCCAGCCGGTCGTCCACGCCCAGAATGCGCGCCGCGCCGAGGGTCAGCGCGGTCAGGGCGGCTTCCTTGGGGAGGCCGTAGGCCACGGCGAGGGCAGCGTTGTCGCGCAGGTTGCGGGCGTTGCTCGCCGCCCAGGCGTTCGGGCCGGTCGAGAAGGCGAAGGGTACGCCGGCTTCGTGGAGGAGGGCTGCGTTGCGGTAGGCCACGTCCACGGGCTCGTGCCGGCGCAGGGGCAGCGACAGGACGCTGCCCAGGACCACGGGGACCCGCGCCGTCGCCAGACGCTCGCGAGCGCGCCAGGCGTCGGCGCCGCCAAAGAGGACGATGGAGACCTCCTCTCGCTCCGCCCAGTCGAGGGCGGCGTGGATCTGGGCGAGGCGCTCGGCGTGCACGGCCACCGGCAGCCGGCCCGAGAGCACGGGAAGCATCGACTCCCACTTGGGGTCGCGGTCGCGCTCCGCTCCCGCTGCGCGCGCCGCCCGGTAGGCCCGCGCCTCGCGGAAGGCGTCCTCCAGGGCGCGCAAGCGGAGCTCGCGCGCTTCGACCTGCTCGGCGGGCTTGGTGGGGTTGCGCCCGGAGCGATCGATGCGCAGGGTCGGCCAGCGGACGTGGAGGAAGACCGGCGCGCGCACCGTCATGTCTTCCCAAGTGCGGCCCGCGAGCTGGATCAGGGCGGTGCGGCCGGAGACGAGCCCCGCCCGCACATGGATGTGGGCGAGGAGGACGCCTCCGGTGCGGGCAACGGGGATCAGCTCCGAATCCGGGTTCACCGCCAGCTCCGGGCGGAGGTTGGGGTTGACCTCGCCGACTTCGGCGTCGTCGCGGCTCCCTTTGACGCTGCCGATCTCCACCAGGCCCAAGACGGTGTCGGCGTCGATCAGGCCCGGGTAGAGATGCTTCCCCGCCAGGTCCACGCGCGCGGCGCCGGGGGGTGACTCGCCACCGACGGAGCGAATCCGGCCGTCTTCGAGGACGACCGAGGCGCCGGGAAGGGTCCGGCCGTCGCCGGTGTGGACCGTGGCGCCGGCAAGGACCAACGGCTCGCCGGCGCTCGCGGGGACGGCCAGCGCCGTGGCGAGGGAGAGCGCGGCCCCGACGAGCGGCGAGGACTTCACTGGGCACCTCCTTGGTGGCAGCTCGCGGCACGGTGCTCGTCGACGGGACCAAAGCTGGGGCGCCAGTCGTCGGGAGAGACGGCGTCCTTCGCTCGGCGCGCCGCGCGCGCGGCGCTCAGGAGCGCCGCGCGCTCGGCCTCGACCGCTGCGCGGGCGGCGGCGTCGCGGCGCAGGTCGAAGAAGCGCTGCCCAGCGATCCAGGTCTGCTCGCAGCGGGCGGCGAAGGAGAGCGGGTGGGCGCTCCACACAACGAAGTCCGCCTGCTTGCCGGGCTCGAGGGTGCCGAGTCGCTCGTCCAGGCCGAGCTGCCGGGCGGGGTTGCGGGTCACCAGGGCCAGCGCCTCCTCCTCGCCAAGGCCTCCGTAGCGAAGGGCCTTGCCGGCTTCCTGGTTGAGGCGCCGGGCCATTTCCGAACTGTCCGAATTGAAGGAAACCAGCACGCCGCGCCGGGCCATGAGGGCACCGTTGTAGGCGATCGCGTCGTAGACCTCGAACTTGTAGGCCCACCAGTCGGAAAAGGTCGAGGCCCCCGCGCCGTGCTCGGCGATTCGCTCGGCGACCTTGTAGCCTTCGAGCACGTGCTGGAAGGTGCCCACCGTAAAGCCGAACTCCTCGGCGAGGCGGATCATGGCCAGGATCTCGTCCTGGCGGTAGCTGTGGCAGTGGACGAGGCGTTTGCCCTCGAGCACCTCGACCAGGGCTTCGAGCTGAAGGTCGCGGCGAGGCGGGACGCCCCGCGGTTCGGCGCGGTAGCGCGCCCACTCCCGCCGGTAGGCCTGCGCGGCGAGGAAGCGCTCGCGAATGGCCTCGATGACCCCCATGCGGCTCCCGGGGTAGCGGGGGGGAAGCCCCTCTCCCCAGTTGCTGCGCTTGGGGTTCTCGCCGAGGGCGAACTTGATGCCCGCTGGAGCGTCTGGGACGAGGAGCTTCCAGTAGGGCTCGCCCCAGCGGAGCTGGACCACTGCGTTCTGTCCGCCAATGGGGTTTGCGCTTCCGTGGAGCAGGTTCGCGGTGGTTACTCCGCCTGCGAGTTGTTGGTAGATGCGCACGGTCTGGGCGTCGACGACGTCGGCGATGCGCACCTCGGCGGTGCAGGCGTGCGAGCTCTCGTTGACGCGTCCGCTGATGAAGGAGTGGGAGTGGCAGTCGACGATGCCGGGCGTCACGTGCTTGCCCGCGGCGTCGATGACCAGAGCGTCCGGCGGGGCCGTGAGCCCTGAGCCCACCGCGGCCACCTTGCCGCCGACGCAGAGGAGGTCGGCGCCTTCGAGGGTACCCTGAGGGCCCTCGGTCCATACGGTGGCGCCGCGCACGAGGACCGCCGGAGGGGCGGGTTCGGGCCGTGGCGGCCAGGGGGCCACGAGGGAGGG
>RFHU01000479.1 GCA_003695705.1 Planctomycetota bacterium | reverse complement strand
GCCGGGGGCGCGGGGTTCGGCCGCGGGAACTGCGCTGCGGAGGAGTCCGGGCCCAAGGTCGGCTGGATTCGGCCCCAAGGGCTTCGGACCGGGACGGTTCTGCCGGGCGGGTCGAGGGCGCTCGCCTGGGGCGACCCGGCACCGAGCTTGCTAAACCGTAGTCGGCCCACGAGGAGGAAGCGATGAAGATCCTGGTACCGCTCGACGGATCGCGACTCGCCGACGGCATTCTGGCCCACGCTCGACGCATGGGCCGCTGGGCAGGCGTGGAGATGCACCTCCTCACGGTGCTCGACGCCCAGCGTGGCTCCCAGGCCGACCGCGAGGAGGCGTTCGCCGAGGCCCGCCGGCACCTCGCTTCCTGCGCCGAACTCCTCGCGAGCGACGGGATCGAAACCAAGACCTTCGTGGTCGAGGGCGATCCGGCCGCGCAGATCCTGCATCACCTCGAGCGGGATGCCTACGACCTCGTCGCCATGACCACCCACGGTCGCTCCGGGCTGAGCCGTTGGGTGCGCGGCAGCGTCGCCGAGCGCGTGCTCCGCCATGCGCCGGTTCCCCTGCTGCTCGCCAATCCGCGCGGACTCGTCAAGCCGGACGACTCGGTGCGCTTCGGCAAGATCCTGGTGCCCCTCGATGGTTCGAAGCGTTCGGCCGCGGTCCTCGATCGCGTGCTTCCCTTCGCCCTGGACTCGGAGTCCACGCTGGTCCTGGTCCACGTGGACACTCCTTGGCACCCGGGAGTGCATCCGGTGCCCGAGGTTGCCCGGCGGCATGCGCAGCAGCGGGCGGAGGCGGCCCTCGACGACGTGCGTTGCGAAGTGGAGGAGCGGGGCGTCAAGAAGACGGTGGTCCTCGGCCGCTACGGCGAGGACGAGGCGCGCGAAATTCTCGCGGCGGTGGAGGAAGAAGAGCCCGACCTGGTGGCGATGTCCACCCACGGACGCAGCGGACTGGACCGCTTCCGCTTCGGTTCGGTGGCCGAGAAGGTGTTGCGGGACGTGCGGGCGCCGCTGTTCCTCGACCCGACCTCCTGGCGGACGCGCAAGGAGCCCTGAGCGCCGCGGCGCCGCGGCGACCCGAGCTCCTTGCGCCGGGGTTCAGCGGGAGAGGTCGAAGTTCGGGGGGGCGAAGGGAGGGCCGCTCGCCAGGAAGTCCGCGACTTGTTGGGTGATCCGCTCCAGGTAGGGACCCAGTCCGGGTCCGTAGAGGGTCATGCCGGCCTCGTAGCCTTCTCCCCACAGGGCGGGGGGAACCACGTAGAGGTTGTGGTCGCCGTTGAAGCTCGTCAGCACCAGGCGCTGGCCCCGTCCGCGCGCGCGGTCCCCGAGGCGGCGGGCCAGGACGCTGCTGAATTCGAAGGAGTGCCCCACGTAGACGGCTTCGCCCACGCGAAGGGCGTGGATCCACACGGGAGGCGTGGGGTAGCCGACGAGCCAGGCGGTGAGCTTGGGGTTCAGCATGCCGCCGAGCTGGGGCCAGCGGTAGCCCGCGACGCGCAGGGGCGCGCGAAAGGAGGCCAGGAGGGGCTCCTCCTCGAAGGGCGCCTGGTTGCCCCGGGCCAAGGCGAGGACGCGGTCGGCCAAGGCTTCGCCCAGGCGGCGAGCGCGCAGCAGGTCGTCGGCGCCGCGGGCCTCCGCGGGCGGGACGGGGCCGGCCTGCCCGGTGCTCCCGGCGCAGAACACCGCCAGGGCGTAGCCCTTCGCTTCCAGGCGACGGCGCAGGGCGCCGGGGTAGTCGGCGCTGCAGACCAAGAGCCCGGAGCCGACCACGGTGGCGTGGGCGGAGTAGGTGACGAGGGCCGCGCGCTCGCCCGTGTTCTTGCGGAGTTCGAGGAGGGTCAGCTCGTCGTCGAGGGGGACGCCCCGCCGGGTGCGGTTCCGCACGAATTGGGGGGCTGGGGCGGAAGCGTGGCGAAGGGCGGCGGGGGCGAGGTCGGCAAGGGCCGCGCGCACGGCGGCGGCGCTCTGCTTCACCAAGGCCGAGACGAGCGCGGGCCTGCGGGCTCCCATGGCGATGGCGGCGGCGGGGCCGTCGGCGTAGCCGCCCGGGGCCGAATGGTCGTGGGTGGCGGCGAAGTAGAGGCGGCGGCGGGGGAGGAAGTCCGCGACGGCGCGGGCGATGGCCGCCGAGACGTCGCTGACCCACAGGCACAGGTCGGCGCTGAGCAGGACCACGGGAGGGCCGGAGCCCGCGCGCAGGGCGATGGCGCGCACGGAGACCGGGTCGGCCACACGCTCGACGCCGCGACCGCGCCGCGCGCCGTAGCCGTAGGTGGGAGCGCCGAGGGGCGGGGTGATGTCGCGGGCCGCCCAGCCTGCTTGCAGCCGGCCGCGTTCGACCGGGGCCCGCGCCAACCGTGCGGCCTCGTCGGCGAGGAGTTGCTCGGTTTCGCGTGCGGCCGCGCTGCCGAGCAGCGGAGTCTCGTCGAGGGGATCGACGAGGAAGGTCCAGAGGAGGAAGACGAGCAAGGAGAGCGCGGCCAAGAGCCCCCCGCAGGCCCGCAGGAGGTGTCCGCGGGGGGGTGGCGCCTTCTTCACGAGGGCCGCGCCGGAGGGGCGTCGCTCCCGCCGGGGTCCGAAGGGTCGGCGGATTCGCTCTCGCGGGCGGCCTCGGGATCGTCTTGGGCTGCCGGGGGAGGGGCCGCGTCCTCGGCGCTGCCGAGGGCGGCGTCGGCGGCGGCGAGGGCGGCGTCGGCGGCCTCGTCGGCGGCGGCGAGGGCCGCGTCGATGCTGGAGGTGCCCGGCGGAGGCACCGTCGGGGCGTCTCCGTCCACTTCGGGAGAGGGGGGCGGCAAGGTCTGGGCGAGGGCTTCGGCCTGGTCGGTGGAGGTTTCGGCGAGGGCGGCGTCGGCGGCGGCGAGGGCGGCGTCGGCGGCGGCGAGGGCGGCGTCGGCGGGGTCTTCCTCGTCGACGTCCAACACGCCCAGGGCGGCGTCGATGGCGCGCGCCGCGGCGGGGCGAGGGGCGTCGGCGGCGCCCTCGAGGGAGAGGCTGGATTCCGCTTCGACGGTGGGGAGGGCGTCGCGGCCGTTCTTGCCGGCGCGGGGGGGAAGGACCTTTCCGTCTTTGCGCAGGGTGCGCGAGGCGGCGTCGACGAGGTGGCAGGCGACGGCGTGGTCGCCGCCTAGGTCGCGGAGGGCGGGGACTTCGCGGGAGCAACGCGCTTCGGCGAGCCAGCAGCGCGGATGGAAGGGGCAGCCGGAGGGAGGGTCGATGGGGGTGGGGACGTCGCCTTCGAGGATGATGCGTTCGTGGCGATGCTCGGGGTCGGGGACGGGGACGGCGGAGAGGAGGGCGCGGGTGTAGGGGTGCAGGGGGAGTTCGTAGAGCTCGGCGGCGCCGGCAATTTCGACGATGCGGCCCAAGTACATGACCGCGACCCGATGCGAGATGTGCTCGACGACCGACAGGTCGTGGGCGATGAACAGGTAGGAGAGGCCCATGTCCTGCTGGATGTCCATGAGCAGGTTGATGACCTGCGCTTGAATGGAGACGTCGAGGGCGGAGACGGCCTCGTCGCACACGATGAACTCGGGTTCGAGGGCCAGGGCGCGGGCGATGCCGACCCGCTGGCGCTGGCCTCCGGAGAACTCGTGCGGATAGCGGCCCATGACGCGGGCGGGGAGGCCGCAGCGTTCGAGGAGTTCGCCTACTCGGCGGCGCTTTTCCGCGCCGCGGGCGATGCCGTGGACGGCGAGGGCTTCGCCGACGATGCCTTCCACGGTCATGCGGGGATTCAAGGAGGAGTAGGGGTCCTGGAAGATGATCTGCATGTCGCGGCGGAGTCGGCGCAGCTCCTTGGGCGGGAGCTCGGTGAGTTCGACGCCACGAAAGCGCACCGAGCCCGAGGTGGGTTCGATGAGGCGCAGAATGGAGCGGCCGACGGTGGTCTTGCCGCACCCCGACTCGCCCACCAGGCCGAGGGTTTCGCCGGGTCGCAGGTGGAAGGAGACGCCGTCCACCGCCTTGACGTGCTTCTTGACCCGGCCAAGGAGGCCGGCGCGAATGGGGAAGTGCTTGACGAGGTCGGTGACCTCGAGGAGCTTCTCGCCGGTCGCGATCATGCGTCCTCCGAAGCGGCGGCGCGGGGGGAGAGGGGGCGCATTAGAGTTCTCCGCGTTCCACGCGCAGGCAGGCGACGCGGTGCCCGGGGGCCACCTCGCGCAGGGGCGGGCGGGAGCGCCGGCAG